>NZ_JBGDVI010000032.1:0-33080 GCF_046551895.1 Salmonella sp. SAL03688 | reverse complement strand
TGGCTTTTTAGTGGTTGATGCAGGTTTTGTCATGTGAGTCACCTCTTACTTGAGAGTTTACTCACTTAGTCGCGTGTCCACTATTGCTGGGTAAGATCACTCCGTACTTCAAAATGCGTATACCCAAAGCGAAACATTCCGCAGACTGATGAATTACGCATATGAAAAAGAACTACATGATGTGGAGCAGCGCTGGCTACTGGGGGCAGGCGAAGCCTTTGAAACTACCGTGACTCAGGAACACTTCAAACTTTCAGAAGGCAGGAAAGTTATTTGTCTCAATCTGGACGATTCTGATGATTCATATACCGAACATTATGAAAGTAACGAAGGACCACAACTTTTTGACACAAAACGTTCATTTATTCATGAAGTTGTACATGCACTGACCCATCTTCAGGATAAAGAAGAAAATCATCCAAGAGGCCCTGTTGTCGAATATACCAACATTATTCTGAAAGAGATGGGGCATCCTTCACCTCCCAGAATGGTCTACATCTTCAATAAATAGACACATCAGGAAACGAAAAGAAACTAAAAACCCGCGTAGTCCGTTTTTTCGGGAAATGTTCTGGCAGTATTTTCTAACTATATTCTAAGCACCCAAAAAACAAAGGGGTTACCTTTCGGTAACCCCTTGTTTAATCTGGCGGAAGCGCAGAGATTCGAACTCTGGAACCCTTTCGGGTCGCCGGTTTTCAAGACCGGTGCCTTCAACCGCTCGGCCACACTTCCGGAATGAGGCGCACTATAAACATCCCGGTGCGTCATGTAAAGACCGAATGTGTTCGTTTGCGTGAAAAACAGGCAAATTTTCGTTAATTGCCTGAAATAGCGGCACATTGACCATTTCTTCAACACAAAAACGGGCTTAATACGTGTTGATCGTCCCCACTGTTTTACCTCTGTGATTATCAATTTTTTATCGGTAACGCGTGGTTGGCGCTGCCGCCTGTTTTATGGCGTAGCGCCAGGCATGAGCAGACCGTTTTAACGACGGTAATCACCTGAAATCTCTTAAGGAAACTAAACGTAAACGAATGCGTAAAGATGGGTAAAACCACTGGGTGACAGTGACTGTTTTTATTATTCTCCTTTATTAATTACATCTGTCATAAGAGAGTGACTAATGGATCGTATCATTACATCATCGCGTGATCGTAGCTCGCTACTGAGTACGCACAAAGTACTGCGCAACACCTATTTTCTGTTGAGCCTCACGCTGGCTTTCTCCGCAATTACCGCGACAGCCAGTACGGTACTGATGCTGCCCTCCCCCGGCCTGATTCTGACGCTGGTCGGTATGTATGGGCTGATGTTCCTGACCTATAAAACCGCCAATAAGCCGGTCGGTATCCTGTCTGCTTTTGCGTTTACCGGCTTCCTCGGCTATATCCTGGGCCCGATTCTTAACGCCTATCTGTCAGCAGGCATGGGCGATGTCATTGGCCTGGCGCTGGGTGGTACCGCGTTAGTATTTTTCTGCTGCTCCGCTTACGTTCTGACCACCCGTAAGGATATGTCTTTCCTGGGCGGTATGTTAATGGCCGGGATCGTCGTCGTGCTGATTGGTATGGTGGCGAATATTTTCCTGCAACTACCTGCATTGCACCTGGCGATTAGCGCGGTGTTTATCCTGATTTCCTCGGGCGCTATCCTGTATGAAACCAGTAACATCATTCACGGCGGTGAAACCAACTATATTCGTGCGACCGTCAGTCTGTACGTTTCGCTGTACAACATCTTTGTCAGCCTGCTCAGCATTCTGGGCTTCGCCAGCCGCGACTAATCGACATTCCCCTCTTCCAGCCCTGCTTATGCAGGGCTTTATTTTTTGCTACACTGCCGTCCGTGTTGATTACGCAGTGAAACGTTATGTTGATCTTTGAAGGTAAAGAAATCAGTACTGATAGCGAAGGCTATCTGAAAGAGACGACGCAGTGGAGTGAAGCGCTGGCAGTCGCTATCGCCGCCAATGAAGGCATTGAGCTCTCTGCGGAACACTGGGAAGTCGTGCGCTTCGTGCGCGAATTTTACCTGGAGTTTAATACCTCTCCCGCCATCCGAATGCTGGTAAAAGCGATGGCGAATAAGTTCGGCGAAGAAAAAGGCAACAGCCGTTATCTGTATCGTCTGTTCCCGAAAGGCCCGGCAAAGCAAGCGACCAAAATCGCCGGTCTGCCCAAACCGGTAAAGTGTATTTAATACCGAATACTGAAGCCTGTTAGCGTCTCGCGAGGGCTGTGCGGTTCAGTGAGGATTTTGTCCACACGAGCAGAGCGCGGCCCGCCCTCTTTCAGCCACTTGATGAGTTTTTCCACCTGCGCCGCGTCGCCACAGGCCACTACTTCTACGCTTCCGTCATCCATATTCTTCGCATAGCCGGTTAACCCCAGCCGCTGCGCCTCATGCTGCGTGGTATAGCGAAACCCGACTCCCTGAACGCGACCATAAACCCAGGCGATAATGCAGACGTTCGACATGATGGTTCTCCTTTCATAATCAGTGGTGGAGGCTCATACAGGACATACTTAACGTACCTGACTGGGCAGACACCCATAATGTTGGCGGAATCTGGCCGTAAACCGCGACCCCGACAGGTAGCCGCACCGTAGCGCTATTTCGCCGATCGGCAGCGTCGTCGATTGCAGTTGAGAAAGCGCGCAGGACATGCGCACCTCTTCAACAATTTGTCGATAACTCTGCGATTCGCGCTGCAAACGCCGACGCAGCGTCGATGTTCCCATAGCAAGACGGCGGGCTATCTCCTGGGCTGTCCATAGCTTAGCAGGCGAGAGCATAATCAGTTGCCGCACCTGCTCCGTGAGGGTGTAACGCCGTTCAATAAGCAGCGGTCCTGCCGCGCCATCATGCAAAAGCGCTAACAGTAACCCCATCGCCTGATGTTCCTGTAGCCCAACGGGTAAACCCTGGCGCACAGCATCCAACACGTTCTCCCACATAAATGTCAGGCTACGGCTCATCGGCGTACACAGCGATGTCAGGTTTGCCGGTGGATAATCCTGAACGTACATCGTTTTAAAGCGAGCAATAATCTCCGGTGAAAGTAACAACAGGTCGGAGCGAAAACCGTTCTGCGCAGGCTGATTAATAATCTCCAGCGGCGTGTTCGCCGGAATAATAATCAACTCGCCCGGCCCGGCGACAAGGCGGCTATCATCCTGAATGATGACTTTACTGCCCTGCGTAATATGGCAGATAGCGGCGGAAAAAAGCGTAACACGATGCAAACGGTGCAGATGACTGGAACGCACCTCTGCCGTCGTAAGATCCTGATGTCGAATATGCATCTCCTGCACCGTGCCGTCCTCTATTTTATCTTCCGTATGTAGCCGTGAATTGTGCTTTCGCAATCACATGCGCGTTAAGCATAAACCCTACCAACGCGCCACTCGACTCACTGTCGAGCGGCAGTGTTGCCGTATTCAGCGCCCACACAGTAAACTGATAGCGATGAGGCTTATCGCCCGGCGGCGGACAGGCGCCGCCAAAGCCAGCATAACCGAAATCATTCCGTCCCTGCACCACTCCAGCGGGTAACGTTTTTTTATCAGCCCCCGTCGGCAGGTCGTGAATCTGCGCAGGAATATTCACCATCGTCCAGTGCCACCAGCCGCTTCCGGTGGGCGCATCAGGATCGAAGACGGTAATAGCGTAGCTTTTGGTTCCGGCAGGCGGATTGCGCCAGCTCAGCTGCGGCGAAATATTTTCTCCGCTACAACCAAATCCTTTAAAGACATGCTGTTGCGTTAAACGAAAATCCGCCGGAATATCCGCGCTACTGAGGCTAAACGCCGACGCGGCAGATACGCCGCCACTCAATGCCATCATTGCGGCTGCGGTCAAAGAGAAGACTGTTTTCATTGTATTTCCTTCTTCATATAAAGAAATAACACTATAAAAAGCGCCCACTGAAGAAACTGTGCCTTTACGATTCTATTTTGTGCAGAAACGCTCACCGCCATACGCTGGTGATTGCCTCTCTCATCTGTGCTACCCTACGCGCCATTTCGTTTTCACGGTCCCTGGCTGGAGCTATTATCCGGCTCGCGTCACTGTTTGTGAGAGGTTACTCCGCATGACTGAATCTACATTTCCGCAATATCCCCGTTTAGTCCTCAGCAAAGGGCGAGAAAAATCTTTACTCCGCCGCCACCCATGGGTCTTTTCCGGCGCCGTCTCCCGCCTGGAAGGCAAAGCCAACCTCGGTGAAACTATCGATATCGTCGACCATCAGGGAAAGTGGTTAGCACGCGGCGCCTGGTCGCCAGCATCCCAGATCCGCGCGCGCGTCTGGACATTTGATAAAGCAGAATCCATTGATATTGCGTTTTTCACCCGCCGCCTGCGCCAGGCGCAGCAGTGGCGCGACTGGCTGGCGAAAAAAGACGGCCTGGATAGCTATCGTCTGATCGCCGGTGAGTCCGATGGCCTGCCTGGCGTCACTATCGATCGTTTTGGTCATTTTTTGGTGCTGCAACTGCTCAGCGCCGGGGCCGAATATCAACGTGCCGCATTAATTAGCGCTCTGCAAACATGCTATCCGGATTGCGCTATTTACGATCGCAGCGACGTCGCCGTGCGGAAAAAAGAAGGGATGGCGCTGACGCAAGGTCCGGTCACTGGCGAACTGCCGCCTGCGCTTCTGCCAATTGAAGAACACGGTATGAAATTACTGGTCGATATCCAGGGCGGCCACAAAACCGGTTATTATCTTGATCAGCGCGACAGTCGTCTGGCGACGCGCCGCTACGTGGAAAATCAGCGGGTACTGAACTGCTTCTCTTATACCGGCGGTTTTGCCGTGTCGGCATTAATGGGCGGTTGTCGCCAGGTTGTCAGCGTGGATACCTCACAGGATGCGCTGGATATCGCCAGGCAAAACGTTGAACTGAACCAACTGGACTTGAGCAAAGCCGAATTCGTGCGCGATGACGTGTTTAAGTTGCTGCGCGCTTACCGTGAACACGGCGAAAAATTCGACGTCATCATCATGGACCCGCCCAAATTCGTCGAAAATAAAAGCCAGTTAATGGGGGCCTGCCGGGGCTATAAAGACATTAACATGTTAGCGATTCAACTGCTCAATCCGGGCGGCATACTGCTGACATTCTCTTGCTCCGGACTGATGACCAGCGATTTATTTCAGAAAATCATTGCCGATGCCGCAATAGATGCCGGTCGTGATGTACAATTTATAGAGCAGTTCCGTCAGGCCGCCGATCACCCGGTGATCGCCACCTACCCGGAAGGGCTGTATCTGAAAGGGTTTGCCTGTCGCGTCATGTAACTTGAAAAGTGGAATAGTATCCTCATATAAAGGGTATCTATTTCCCGGGAGGTGACTATGATAGCCAGCAAATTCGGTATCGGCCAACAGGTCCGCCATTCCCTGTTAGGTTACCTCGGAGTGGTCGTCGATATCGACCCGGAATATTCGCTTGATGAACCGTCGCCTGATGAACTGGCGGTTAACGACGAACTTCGCGCCGCTCCGTGGTACCACGTGGTAATGGAAGATGATGATGGTCAGCCAGTGCATACTTATCTGGCCGAGGCCCAGTTGCGAAGCGAAATGCGGGACGAGCATCCAGAACAGCCATCGATGGATGAACTGGCGCGTACCATTCGCAAGCAGCTTCAGGCGCCGCGACTACGTAACTGATTGTATGTAAAAGGCCGGAGAGCGATATCCGGCCATTTAAACTTTTATTTCGCCAGCCCCAGGCGAGGGATCTCAATCGCCGGGCAGCGATCCATCACCACGGTCATGCCTGCATCCCGCGCCAGTACCGCCGCCTGCTCGTTGATCACGCCAAGCTGTAGCCACAGCGTTTTTGCGCCGATGGCGATAGCTTCCTGCGCGACGCCCCATGCAGCTTCAGAGTTGCGAAAAACATCCACCATATCGACTTTTTCGGGAATATCCGCCAGCGTGGCATACCCCTGTTGCCCCAGCAATGTCTTACCCGCGACTTTTGGCGCAACCGGAATCACATGGTAGCCCTGTTCAAGCAGGTATTTCATTACCCGATAACTTGGACGATCGGGTTTATCGCTCGCACCTACCAGCGCGATAGTGCGAGTGGACGTCAAAACATCAGCAATATCGGTCTCTTTCATCATCTTTCTCCTGGCTGTTTTGCAAAGTGTACGACAAACCTGACATAGCAACCATTCATCCCATACCGATGTATGAGAGCAAAACGCCAAAATATGTCTATATGTTAGTAAACATGATCTAAGAAAAATTTCGATACATTATTAGCCAGACGGCCTTTGGACAGGAGAACCTTATGAAAACCGGCGCGCTAGCCACCTTCCTTGCTCTCTGTTTGCCGGTGACTGTTTTTGCCACAACGCTCCGTTTGTCTAATGAGGTTGATCTGCTGGTGCTGGACGGCAAAAAGGTGTCCAGCTCTTTATTACGCGGCGCAGAGAGCATTGAACTGGAAAACGGGCCGCATCAACTCGTTTTCCGGGTGGAAAAAACCATCCGCCTGCCCGGTAATGAAGAGCGGCTTTATATTTCTCCGCCGCTGGTGATAAGTTTCGATACCCAACTGATAAGTCAGGTCAATTTCCAGCTCCCGCGGCTGGAAAACGAGCGCGAAGCCTCGCATTTTAACGCGGCGCCGCGTCTGGCGCTTTTGGATGGCGACGCCATGCCCATTCCGGTAAAACTCGATATTCTGGCCATTACTTCTACGGCTAAAGTGGTCGATTATGAAATAGAGACCGAGCGTTATAATAAATCGGCGAAACGCGCCTCGCTTCCTCAGTTCGCCACGATGATGGCAGACGACAGCACATTACTTTCCGACGTCTCAGAGCTTGATACCGTACCGCCGCAATCACAAACTCTGACAGAACAGCGGCTGAAATATTGGTTCCGACTGGCCGACCCGCAGACACGCCATCATTTTCTGCAATGGGCGGAAAAACAGCCGCCCTCTTGATATGAGTTGTCCCAGCACGCAATTTTTTTGTCTTTCTCTTGCAGCATCAAGCGCTTCCAGTAATCTGTAGACAGGTTAACTACGGAATCGAATTATGGAACTGACGACTCGCACCTTGCCGACGCGCAAACATATCGCGTTGGTTGCTCACGACCACTGCAAACAGATGTTAATGAACTGGGTGGAACGCCATCAGCCGTTGCTGGAAAAACACGTTCTTTATGCAACCGGCACCACGGGGAATCTGATCCAGCGCGCAACCGGTATGGACGTTAATGCGATGCTGAGCGGCCCGATGGGCGGCGACCAGCAGGTTGGCGCACTCATTTCAGAAGGGAAAATCGACGTGTTGATTTTCTTCTGGGACCCGCTTAACGCGGTACCGCACGACCCCGATGTCAAAGCGCTACTGCGTCTGGCCACCGTATGGAATATCCCTGTCGCCACTAACGTCTCAACGGCGGACTTTATCATCCAATCCCCGCATTTTAATGACGCTGTAGATATTCTTATTCCGGATTATGCGCGTTATCTGGCCGAGCGCCTGAAATAACCGCTACGCGGGCGGGATGCTGTACCGCCCGCGCTTTAGGGCTTCCTCGCCACTGGCACATCCAGCTGTTTAAGCGCCTCCACAAAGCGCGAGGGATTATCTTTATTGAAAAGCAGCCAGACCCGCGCACGCGCGCGCGTCAACGCCACATATAACAAACGCCGCTCTTCAGCGTCCGGAAAATCCTCAACCTGAGGAAGAAGCGCACTTTCCATAATGGATTCTCGCGCCGGGGCGGGGAAACCGTCGTTACCCTCCTGCAATCCGACAAGAATCACGTAATCGGCCTGTTGGCCTTTGCTGGCATGGATAGTCATGAAGTCTATCTGTAACTTCGGCCAGCGAGTCGCCGCTTTTTGTAGACTCGCGGGTTTCAGATGATGATAGCGCGCCAGCACCAGGATACGTTCATCTTCCTTCGCATAGCCGGATAATTTATCCAGTAACGCGTCCAACTGGCTTTCATCCAATAACGTCACCGCTTTTTTATCGCCTGGGGTCAGACTATTTAACGGTTTTTTAAGTTGGTGCGGATTCTGCTGTACAAAGCGATTGGCAATATCGCCAATCCGACTGTTAAAGCGGTACGTGGTGTCCAGGTGGCAATGCTCGCCCTCGCCGAACGTCTGATGAAACGCCGTCGTTAAGGAGAGCTGCGCCCCGCTAAAACGGTAAATCGCCTGCCAGTCATCGCCAACGGCAAACAGCGTAGTCTGGCTATTCTGCTTGCGCAGCGCCTCTAACAGCGCCGCCCGTTGCGGGGAAATATCCTGAAATTCATCGACCAGAATATGCTTCCACGGGCTGATAAAACGCCCTTTTTCTAGAATCACCATTGCCTGATGGATCAGCCCGGAGAAATCAACGGCATTTTCCGCTTTCAACGCGCTTTTCCAGGCCTTTAGCAGCGGCGCCATCAGCTTAATGCGTTTGCCAAACAGCTCGCGGCACTCCTCTGGCGCGCCAGCGATCATTTCTGCCTGCGCGCCGCCGTGCATACGCATCAAACTGACCCAACGATCCAGGCGAGGGGCCAGACGCCGCTGTAATGTCTCATCGTCCCAGAAATTACCTTCCGGCACTACCCACTGCATCTCCTCTTCCAGCCACTGACGCCAGCCTTTGGCCTGCGCTTTTTTCTCGCTACACTGCTGACGCCAGGTGTGCAGAAATAGCTGATGCCGCGCGGTGGCGTCACTTTCCAGCTTACTGATAACCGGCGCTTTTTTACTGCCTTGCTGAATAATATACAGCGCCAGCGAATGGAACGTACGGGCAGTAATCTCTTCCGTATGTAAGCGCTCGCGGATACGCTCATCCATCTCCTCTGCCGCCTTGCGACCAAACGCCAGTAAAAGAATTTGCCCCGCATCTGCTTGTCCGCGCGCCAACAGCCAACCCGCGCGCGCCACCAGCACCGAGGTCTTACCGCTTCCCGCGCCCGCCAGTACCAGTAACGATGATTCGCCGTTAACCACCGCCCTGGCCTGGGAAGGATTAAGCGGAGAAGATTCTATCTGCGTAAAAAAGTCGGCATGCGCTTCCAGCATGGCATCAGCATACGCCTGATTATGCTGCTGCCGACTTCCCTCGCTATCCTGTAACCAGGCCAGACACTTACGCCATATCTCGCGACAGTGAACAAACTCCTCCAGACGTGAGACCGGCAGCGGCAAGGCGGCAAACGTCTGGCGAATTTCGTGTTCCAGCCCCCGAACGCGTTCACGGGTAAGCCATTGGTTTTCGCCCGTTCGCTCACTAATACGCGCCCATTGCTCTTGTAATGCCTGCGCGGCGACATCACTCATCTCCTGGCTCCAGCGACGCCAGTGCGCGTCCAGATAGCGATGAAATTGCTGGGTTTCCGACCACTCGGTACCGTGCAAACGCACGACTTTATCCTCCGGGAGGACAAACTCCAGCTCGCCCCATACCAGCCCACGCTTACAGTGAATCGCCAATAACTGATTGAATGGAATAAGATATTCATGCCTGTCGCCAGACACTTTCACCCCAGCGTTGAGGATCACGGCACGATCATACGGGTGTTGCGCCAGACGTTTTCCAAGAGAAGTTGCTTTCAGTTCCATGACTCAGCGAATCCAGACGTAAAGATGTGCTTATCAGTGTAACCGCCAGAGAAAACGTGCTCCAGTCTAAAAAAACGTTACAATTGCCCGCAGTGATAGAAAACCGGAATGAACTGAGGGTTTATGCGTACCGTTCTGAATATTTTAAACTTTGTACTGGGCGGCTTTGCCACTACGCTGGCCTGGCTGCTGGCGACGCTGGTCAGTATTGTGCTTATTTTTACCCTGCCGTTGACCCGCTCCTGCTGGGAGATAACCAAACTGTCCCTGTTCCCTTACGGTAATGAAGCCATTCACGTTGACGAACTTAATCCGGCGGCGAAAAGCGTATTAATGAATACTGGCGGTACCTTGCTGAATATTTTCTGGTTACTTTTTTTCGGCTGGTGGCTATGCCTGATGCACATTGCCTCCGGTATCGCGCAGTGTGTCACTATCATCGGGATACCTGTCGGTATTGCGAACTTTAAAATTGCCGCGATTGCGCTTTGGCCTGTCGGTCGCCGCGTCGTCTCTGTAGAAACCGCTCGCGCCGCGCGAGAAGCTAACGCGCGCCGCCGTTTTGAATGATCGGGACAAATAGCCTTTATGTTAAGTCCGTTGATTCGCCGTTATACCTGGAACAGTACCTGGCTGTATTACATCCGCATTTTTATCGCTCTGTGCGGCACCACCGCCCTGCCCTGGTGGCTGGGCGACGTCAAACTTACCATCCCGCTCACGCTCGGTATGGTTGCCGCGGCGCTAACCGATCTCGACGACCGCCTTGCCGGACGCTTGCGTAATTTAATCATTACCTTAATTTGCTTTTTTATCGCGTCGGCTTCTGTGGAGCTGCTCTTTCCCTGGCCGTGGCTATTTGCGTTGGGCTTAACGTTATCCACCAGCGGGTTTATTCTGTTGGGAGGACTGGGGCAACGCTATGCCACCATCGCGTTCGGCGCGTTACTCATTGCCATCTATACGATGCTGGGTACCTCTCTATACGATCACTGGTATCAGCAACCACTGCTCCTGCTGGCAGGCGCAGTATGGTATAACCTACTGACGCTAACCGGGCATCTGCTATTTCCGATCCGTCCGTTGCAGGATAATCTGGCACGCAGTTACGAACAGTTAGCGCACTATCTGGAACTGAAATCACGTCTGTTTGATCCTGATATTGAAGATGAAAGCCAGGCGCCGCTCTATGATTTAGCGTTAGCGAACGGGCAGTTAATGGCGACGCTAAACCAAACGAAAGTGTCGTTATTGAGTCGCCTGCGCGGCGATCGCGGTCAACGCGGTACGCGCCGCACTCTCCATTACTATTTTGTGGCGCAGGATATTCATGAACGCGCCAGTTCTTCGCATATTCAATACCAGACGCTGCGCGATTATTTTCGCCATAGCGACGTCATGTTCCGCTTCCAACGTCTGATGTCGATGCAGGCGCAGGCCTGTACGCAGCTGGCGCGCTGTATCTTACTGCGTACGCCGTACCAGCATGATCCGCGTTTTGAACGCGTCTTTACCCACATTGACGCCGCGCTTGAACGTATGCGCGCCAGCGGCGCTTCTTTAGAGCTGTTAAATACGCTTGGGTTCTTATTAACCAACCTACGCGCTATTGATGCGCAACTGGCGACGATCGAGTCGGAGCAGGCCCAGGCAATGCCGCGCAATGAGTCAGAAAACCAGTTGGCTGATGATAGCCTGCACGGGTTTAGCGACATCTGGCTGCGTCTGAGCCGTAATTTTACCCCGGAGTCCGCTCTCTTTCGCCATGCGGTACGCATGTCGCTGGTATTGTGCATCGGTTATGCTCTCATCCAAATTACCGGGATGCGCCACGGGTACTGGATATTGCTCACCAGCCTGTTCGTTTGTCAGCCTAACTATAACGCGACCCGCCATCGCCTTGCGCTCAGGATTATCGGTACATTGGTAGGCGTTGCGATCGGCCTGCCGATTTTATGGTTTGTCCCTTCGCTTGAAGGACAGTTAGTTCTGCTGGTGATTACCGGCGTGCTTTTCTTCGCATTCCGTAATGTGCAGTATGCCCATGCGACGATGTTCATCACCCTGCTGGTATTACTCTGCTTTAACCTCCTGGGCGAAGGCTTTGAGGTAGCGTTACCGCGCGTCGTCGACACGTTAATTGGCTGCGCTATCGCCTGGGCTGCGGTCAGCTTTATTTGGCCGGACTGGCGCTTTCGCAACCTTCCCCGGGTACTCCAGCGCGCCACCGATGCTAATTGCCGCTACCTTGATGCGATCCTTGAGCAATATCACCAGGGACGGGATAACCGCCTGGCCTATCGCATTGCCAGACGCGACGCGCACAACCGCGATGCAGAACTGGCATCCGTGGTTTCTAATATGTCGAGCGAACCCGACGTCACGGCTGAAACCCGGGAGGCGGCGTTCAGGCTGCTTTGCCTCAATCACACTTTTACCAGCTATATCTCCGCCCTCGGCGCGCACCGCGAAAAGCTCAGTAATCCGGACGTGTTGGGGCTTCTGGATGACGCGGTCTGCTACGTTGATGATGCGCTTCATCATCAACCTGAAGACGAACAGCGCGTACACCAGGCGCTGGAGGGTTTAAAGCAGCGAGTTCAGTCGCTGGAAACACGTCCGGACAGCAAAGAACCTCTGGTTGTTCAACAAATTGGTTTGCTCATTGCCTTACTGCCCGAGATTGGACGCTTGCAACGGCAAATTTCACCGCCGACTTCTACATTAATTACCCAGCCGTAAGCGAATGAGCCCAGTCGGCAAGCTCCTGGCGACGACTCGCCGGGAGCGCCGCTTCATGTACGCCGACAATTGCGCCTTCCAGGGCATACAAAACTTTCACCGTCAGCAAGGGATTGCTTTGTCGCAACCTTAGCCAGCACATTTTCGCGCCCAGTATGCGTAACATATTTTCGTCCTTTATCCCTGACTCATTGAGCAATGTTTCCAGATGGAAGGTCATATTGGGGAGATCTTTGAGTCTGTGCTGTAAAATACGGCTGTGTTTTTCCTTCATTGCCGCGTCAAGAGAATACTTCGATAAACGCACCAGCTGCTGCTGATCGCGCCACAGGCTTTCATCCACCCGGTAATAGTTGAGCATAACGGGACGTCCACACTTCATAAACATGAGCCAGGCGGGAGGATGCTTCACACAGTAGGGTACGCTTTCTTCACAGGCGCGGAGATAAAGCTCGCCATTAGCCACCATCGCAAAGACGGTATCCTCCACGGTCAGACTATAGCTACCGAATAAAGATCGATACTGGATCGTCCCCAAAGAGGCCAAATATTCTTGCGATTTATAGATCCTGTCATAAGAGAGTGCTCTCATAAAATTCCTTTTAAATCATAAAGTAAAAGAATGATTTGCAGTAACGGATCCGTTAATGACGAAAATAGGCAACTTATACTCCGCGAGCAAGATGATTTTTATTTTTGACGCCACTAAGAATAAAAATTGCGAGACAGTTTCCGAAAATAAAGTTGATCTTTCATCGCCACAGGGGTACTGTATGAATATACAGTAACTCACAGGGCTGGATTGATTATGTACACTTCAGGTTATGCAAATCGTTCTTCGTCATTTCCTACCACTACCCACAACGCTGCGCGCACCGCTACGGAAAATGCCGCGGCAGGACTGGTCAGTGAAGTTGTCTACCACGAAGACCAGCCCATGATGGCGCAACTCCTGCTTTTGCCTTTACTCCGTCAGTTAGGCCAACAATCACGCTGGCAGCTCTGGCTCACGCCGCAGCAAAAGCTCAGCCGTGAATGGGTACAGTCTTCAGGTTTGCCATTAACGAAAGTGATGCAAATTAGCCAGCTTGCGCCTCGTCATACGCTGGAGTCGATGATCCGCGCTTTGCGTACAGGAAATTACAGCGTGGTAATTGGTTGGATGACTGAAGAACTGACAGAAGAAGAACATGCCAGCCTGGTTGAAGCAGCGAAGGTAGGTAATGCGGTAGGGTTTATCATGCGCCCTGTACGTGCGCACGCTTTACCCAGGAGACAGCATTCCGGGCTAAAAATTCACTCTAATTTGTATCATTAAGTAAAATTAGGATTTATCCTGGACTTTTTTTTACGCGAACGTATCTCCTTTGAGTGCTAACGTTTTTTTTGCGAGAACGCTTGTCAGAAGCGGTTTCCGCAATTTTTGCTGTACGATTTATCATCTGAAACTGTTAAATGATGTGTATATCCGTCATGTTTTTTTCACATGTCTGACGGAGTTCACACTTGTAAGTTTCCAACTACGTTGTAGACTTTACATCGCCAGGGGTGCTCAGCATAAGCCGTAGATATCGGTAGAGTAACTATTGAGCAGATCCCCCGGTGAAGGATTTAACCGTGTTATCTCGTTGGAGATATTCATGGCGTATTTTGGATGATAACGAGGCGCAAAAAATGAAAAAGACAGCTATCGCGATTGCAGTGGCACTGGCTGGTTTCGCTACCGTAGCGCAGGCCGCTCCGAAAGATAACACCTGGTACGCTGGTGCTAAACTGGGCTGGTCTCAGT
This sequence comes from Salmonella sp. SAL03688, assembly GCF_046551895.1. Lineage (NCBI taxonomy): Bacteria > Pseudomonadati > Pseudomonadota > Gammaproteobacteria > Enterobacterales > Enterobacteriaceae > Salmonella > Salmonella sp. SAL03688. The sequence goes on along the minus strand of NZ_JBGDVI010000032.1, from coordinate 18,926 downwards.
ACCATGACACCGGCTTCATTAACAATGATGGCCCAACTCATGAAAACCAACTGGGCGCAGGTGCTTTTGGTGGTTACCAGGTTAACCCGTACGTTGGCTTTGAAATGGGCTACGACTGGTTAGGCCGTATGCCGTACAAAGGCGACAACATCAATGGCGCTTATAAAGCTCAGGGCGTTCAGTTGACCGCTAAACTGGGTTATCCAATCACTGACGATCTGGACGTTTATACCCGTCTGGGTGGTATGGTATGGCGTGCAGACACCAAGTCTAACGTCCCTGGCGGCCCGTCTACTAAAGACCACGACACCGGCGTTTCCCCGGTATTCGCGGGCGGTATCGAGTATGCTATCACCCCTGAAATCGCAACCCGTCTGGAATACCAGTGGACTAACAACATCGGTGATGCCAACACCATCGGCACCCGTCCGGACAACGGCCTGCTGAGCGTAGGTGTTTCCTACCGTTTCGGCCAGCAAGAAGCTGCTCCGGTAGTAGCTCCGGCACCGGCACCGGCTCCGGAAGTACAGACCAAGCACTTCACTCTGAAGTCTGACGTACTGTTCAACTTCAACAAATCTACCCTGAAGCCGGAAGGCCAGCAGGCTCTGGATCAGCTGTACAGCCAGCTGAGCAACCTGGATCCGAAAGACGGTTCCGTTGTCGTTCTGGGCTTCACTGACCGTATCGGTTCTGACGCTTACAACCAGGGTCTGTCCGAGAAACGTGCTCAGTCTGTTGTTGATTACCTGATCTCCAAAGGTATTCCGTCTGACAAAATCTCCGCACGTGGTATGGGCGAATCTAACCCGGTTACCGGCAACACCTGTGACAACGTGAAACCTCGCGCTGCCCTGATCGATTGCCTGGCTCCGGATCGTCGCGTAGAGATCGAAGTTAAAGGCGTTAAAGACGTGGTAACTCAGCCGCAGGCTTAAGTTTCCGTCTGATAAAAAACCCCGCGTCGCGGGGTTTTTTGCTCTGGTCTGGGTGACAACGCCTTTCAGCGTTACTTCTTGCCTAATAACGCCTGTAAATCCTGCTTTAACGTGGTCATTTGCGTGGCATATTTCTCTTTATGCTCCGCGTCTTCTATCAGTTGCACTATCGTTTCGGATAATGTTTTACCGCGTCGCTGCGCAAGGCCCGCCAGACGCTGCCAGACCATAAACTCTAAATCGATAGATTTTTTGCGCGTATGCTGATGTTCCGCATTGAAGTGTCGTTTGCGTCTTGCCCGAATGGTTTGTTTCATCCGATTAAGCAAGGCAGGATTCATATGCCTGTCTATCCAGACATTTACCCGCACCGGTTCATTTTCGAGGGCCAACAACAAATTGACGGCTTCCTGGGCAGCACTGGCTTCCACGTAGCGGGTGATCAGCTCCCCTTCGCGGTGCTTTTTCACCAGATATTTCCATTTCCAACCGCTTTCAAGATTTTCAAGTTGTTGATATTTCATTGTGATCCCAATGTTACCGTGTAACTGTTATCAGAATATCAGTTTTTTAGCCATCTGAAGAAAAGAATCTCGAACCTGTGAATGGTTACACGTCTTCATATTACTTTGCATTCGCTTTCCGCGTGTGCAGCGTGACGGGTTAGGCTATAATCCCCCCTTTTACAACAGACTAAAAAACCTCAACTTTGACCATTACGAAACTTGCATGGCGTGATCTGGTTCCGGATAGCGAAAGCTATCAGGAGATATTTGCACAGCCACACGCGACTGACGAAAACGACACCTTACTCAGTGATACTCAGCCACGACTGCAATTTGCGCTTGAGCAACTTATACAGCCGTGGGCATCATCCTCTTTTATGCTGACTAAAGCGCCTGAAGAGCAAGAGTATCTCACTTTACTTTCAGATGCCGTCCGCGCTCTGCAAACCGATGCCGGACAATTAACCGGCGGACATTATGACGTTTCCGGGCATACTGTTCATTACCGCGCCGCGCAGAATGCGCAAGACAACTTTGCCACCGTCACACAAGTCGTCAGCGCGGACTGGGTCGAAGCCGAACAGCTCTTTGGTTGCCTGCGGCAGTATAACGGCGACATTACCCTGCAGCCGGGACTGGTTCATCAGGCGAACGGCGGCGTGCTGATTATTTCCTTACGAACCCTTCTGGCGCAGCCGTTACTGTGGATGCGTCTGAAAGCCATCGTTAGCCGCGAGCGTTTTGACTGGGTGGCCTTTGACGAGTCGCGTCCATTACCGGTCTCCGTGCCATCAATGCCGCTCAAACTGAAGGTGATTCTGGTTGGCGAACGTGAATCACTGGCTGATTTTCAGGAGATGGAACCGGAGCTCGCGGAACAGGCTATCTACAGTGAATTTGAAGACAATTTACAGATAGCGGACGCAGAAGCTATGACCCTGTGGTGTCAATGGGTGACGCATATCGCTTTACGCGATAATTTGCCCCCTCCGGCACCGGACGCCTGGCCCGTCCTGATACGCGAGGCTGTGCGCTATACCGGCGAACAGGATACGCTGCCTCTTTGCCCACTGTGGATAGCCCGCCAGTTTAAGGAGGCATCACCTTTATGTGAAGGCGATACCTGTGGCGCAGAAGCGCTCAGTCTGATGCTTGCCCGACGCGAATGGCGAGAAGGCTTTCTGGCGGAACGGATGCAGGATGAGATTCTGCAAGAGCAGATCCTGATTGAAACCGAAGGCGAACGCGTTGGACAAATCAATGCGCTTTCCGTCATTGAGTTTCCCGGGCATCCGCGCGCCTTTGGCGAACCGTCGCGAATTAGCTGTGTTGTGCATATCGGCGATGGCGAATTTAACGATATTGAGCGCAAGGCCGAACTTGGCGGGAATATCCACGCTAAGGGAATGATGATTATGCAGGCCTTCCTGATGTCGGAGTTGCAGCTGGAGCAACAAATTCCCTTCTCTGCCTCGTTAACCTTTGAGCAGTCCTACAGCGAAGTGGATGGCGATAGCGCCTCAATGGCGGAATTATGTGCGCTCATCAGCGCGCTGGCCAATGTGCCAGTGAATCAAAACATTGCGATTACCGGCTCGGTCGATCAGTTTGGTCGCGCGCAACCGGTGGGTGGGCTAAACGAAAAAATTGAAGGTTTCTTCGCCATCTGCGAGCAGCGGGAATTAAACGGTAAACAGGGCGTGATTATCCCTGCCGCCAATGTCCGCCATCTCAGTCTTAAATCTGAACTGCTGCAAGCGGTTAAAGAAGAGAAGTTCACTATCTGGGCGGTAGACGACGTGACCGACGCCTTACCGTTACTGTTAAATCTGGTGTGGGATGGCGAAGGTCAAACGACGTTGATGCAGACTATCCAGGAGCGTATCGCGCAGGCGACGCAACAGGAAGGCCGTCATCGTTTCCCGTGGCCATTACGTTGGCTGAACGCTTTTATTCCGAACTGATCGGACTTGTTCAGCGTACACGTGTTAGCTATCCTGCGTGCTTCAATAAAATAAGGTTTACATAAAACATGGTAGATAAACGCGAATCCTATACAAAAGAAGACCTTCTTGCCTCTGGTCGTGGTGAACTGTTTGGCGCTAAAGGGCCGCAACTCCCTGCGCCGAACATGCTGATGATGGACCGCGTCGTTAAGATGACCGAAACGGGCGGCAATTTCGACAAAGGCTATGTCGAAGCCGAGCTGGATATCAATCCGGATCTATGGTTCTTCGGATGCCACTTTATCGGCGATCCGGTGATGCCCGGTTGTCTGGGTCTGGATGCTATGTGGCAATTGGTGGGATTCTACCTGGGCTGGTTGGGCGGCGAAGGCAAAGGCCGCGCTCTGGGCGTGGGCGAAGTGAAATTTACCGGCCAGGTTCTGCCGACAGCCAGGAAAGTCACCTATCGCATTCATTTCAAACGTATCGTAAACCGTCGCCTGATCATGGGCCTGGCGGACGGTGAGGTTCTGGTAGATGGTCGTCTGATCTATACCGCACACGATTTGAAAGTCGGTTTGTTCCAGGATACTTCCGCGTTCTAAGTGTTGAATTGATATTCCGCGCTATCAGTATCATGCTTGCAAAGCCAATAAAGGCGAAACCTCCGCACTGCGGAGGTTTCTTTTTCTAAAGAGACAGAATCAGGCCATTACCGCCCTGTCCTCCATGGCTTGTCGCCAACCTCCCAACCAGTATGACCGTTGATTCAGCGTCTGATAGGGACACATTTCTTTTGATCGTCCGGCGATGCCGGCCTGATATCCACGTTGATGTGCCCGTTCCAGGCGATCTCGTTTTTGTCTCTTCATGCCTCGTTTCCCTCATATTTGTATCTGGTGGAAAAGAAAACAGTGATTACAAAATGTGCAATCACACTACACGAATACCTCTAAATGGATCGCCCGTCAATGCGCAAAATTCACACCAATGTCATATTTGTGAGCTATACGGTAAATCATTTGTACAAAAAATGTGAGCCATAACAACTATTTTTCCGGCGTCAAAAATAAAAAAACCGCCTCAGGCGCACGACCTGAGGCGGTTAAATTTACATTACTTTTATCTCAGGGAAGGCGCTTTATCTCATCTGCGATAGCGGCTGCTTCCTGACTCCATGCGCTTGCAAGTACTTTGACCATCTCATCATAGCCATCTTTCTGCTGGCTGGCTTCGATATGGAAAGGCCGCTTAATCAGTTGTCCGTTGTGGTTTAATAGCCACTCCCCGCTGACGATAACCTTACCATCGTAACGTCCATGGAATCCGGTTACGGTAACGTTTAACGTATCCTGGGTGGTTCCCAACGGCTGGGAAGCGACGACCCAGCTAGGAAGCCGGGCGCTAAGATTCGCCACCAGCGTGTTACGTAATTGCTGGTCCAGCGGGCTGGCCCACAGATTGTTATTGGCAATCACATACTGGACATCACTGGTTTGATACACCACACCGTTACCTGCCAGATAGTCAGGTACTGAAACCTGCTCTACCCATAAGAGACGGTTGCCCTGGCTTGCGGTGCTTTGCACACCGCTTTGCGCTATCGGGAGCTGATAATAGCTTTTATTCTCTCCGCCGGAGCTACATGACGCCAGCCAGAACGCCATTATCACGACTAGCCATTTTTTCATTGTTTCGCCCTCTTAGGCTCAGGATCTTTTTTATCCTTCGCTTCAAATACCAGCGCGTTGCTCTTCTCGTTCAGAGTTTTCAACACCGGTTGTAACTCACGAAGCACCTGATCGAGACGCTGCATATCCGCCACCATTTTGTTATACGCCGCCGATCCAGGCTGGAAGCCTTGCATACTGCGGTTAAGTTCGCGTAACGTCGTTTGCATATCCGCCGGAAGCTGCTGCATCGACTGACTGGAGGTAATCTTGTTCATATTATCCAGCGTGGTTTGCAGCCGACGCATAGTACGCTGGCTTTCAGACAGCGTATTGGTCGCTTGTTCGATCATCGGATTCAGCGGCAGGTTGTTGATCTTATCCAGCGTTTCCACCAGTCGCTGTTGAATTTGCGCCAGGCCGCTGCTGACGGTGGGAATAATTTCATAACCATCAAATTCACGTAGCCCGGTAATCGGCGGCTCCTTAGGATAAAAGTCCAGATCGACATACAGCGCCCCGGTCACCAGGTTACCGGTTTTAAGCGAAGCGCGTAAACCGCGCTTAAGCAGTTCCGTCAAATGCGCGCCAACATCCGCATTTTCTCCCAGTTGCGCTTTCAGACGCTCCGGTTCAATGCGCACCAGCACAGGAATACGGTAATCGTCGTTAAACACCTGACGCATATTAGACGCAAAGAAAGGCACTTTGCTTACCGTCCCCAGACGAATACCGCGGAACTCCAGCGGCGCGCCGGGTTGTAATCCGCGCACCGAATCTTTAAAGAACATCAGGTAATCGATATGATCGGTGTACAGCGAATCCTGAATACTTTTTTGATCGTCGTAGAGGTTAAACGCCGTTTTTTCGGCGACGGGTTGCCCCTGCTCAAGTCCTTCCGGCACATCAAAACTCACGCCGCCGCCAAACAACGTCGTCAACGATCCCATTTCCACGCGCATTCCCGCCGATGTCAGATCCACAGCGATACCGCTATCTTTCCAGAATCGGACATTACTGGTGACCAATCGATCGTTTGGCGCCTTAATGAACAACTGATAACTCATTGTCCGTTTTTGCGGATCGAAAGAGCTGGTTTCAACGGATCCTACCCGATAACCCCGGAACAGAACGGGATCGCCAGGACTGAGCTGACCGGCCTTTTTGCTGTCCAGAATCACACGAATACCTTTGGCATCGGGCGGCGCCAACGGCGGTGAGTCAAGAAGCTGATAGCTTTCCGGCTGACTGCCCTTACTTCCTGGTTGTAGTTCAATATACGCGCCTGATAACAACGTCCCAAGCCCGCTGATGCCTTCACGCCCCACCTGCGGTTTTACGACCCAAAATACCGAGTCTTTATGCAGCAACTTCTCCATACCGGAATGAAGCCGTGCTTTGATTTGTACATGGGTCAGATCGTCAGTCAGCGTCGCGCTTTCAACCACGCCGACATCCACGCTGCGACTTTTGATCGTCGTTTTTCCGCCTTCAATGCCTTCCGCATTGGTGGTAATTAAGGTCACTTCCGGTCCCTGGTGGCTGTAGTGATAAAACAGAATCCAGGCTCCGATAAGCGCAGTAACAATCGGGAATATCCAGACAGGCGACCAATTTTTCACCTTTTGTACTTTGGCTTCCCCTTTTTTAGGTTCCATGCTATCAGGACTCCTCATGGCCTGGTTCGTATTCACGATCCCACGACAGACGCGGATCAAAGGTCATCGCAGAAAACATTGTCATTATGACGACTAAAGCAAACATCAACGCACCCATCGCAGGATAAATATTCATTAACCCTCCCATACGCACCAGCGCAGAGAGTACGGCAATGACAAAGACATCAATCATTGACCAGCGCCCCACAAACTCCACTACTTCATAAATAAAATGCATCCGTTCACTGTCGCGCTTACCGTGGCCTTTCGCATCCCAACAAAGCCAGGCAATGGCGATCATTTTTAGCGTCGGCACCATAATACTGGCGAGAAAGATAACCGCCGCCACCGGATAAGACCCCTCGCTCCACAGCAAAATCACGCCAGCCAGAATGGTCGACGGCATTTTCGAGCCCAGTAAGTCGGTAATCATAATCGGCAAAATATTGGCGGGCAGATAAAGCATGATCGAGGTAAATAATAACGCCAGCGTCCACTGCAAACTGTTTTTACGCCGGACATAGCCTTTCGTATGGCAACGCGGACAGACGAGACTCTCCGCAGGCAGGATCGCCGTGCAGCAGGCGCAAGAACGCAAAGACTGCCGGATACCGGTAATCCCCGGCGTTAACTGCTGCGCCAGTGCAGGCTGCGGGGCGATATCATCCCACAGCCAGCGGCGATCGACACACTGGAACGCCCGCAGTTGAACGAGACAAAATAAGCACCAGGGAATAAAACTGCTGCCGATGCCGATATCGCCGTAGGCCATCAGCTTAACAAAACTAACCAACACCCCGGCGAGAAATATTTCCGCCATTCCCCACGATTTGAGGAGGAAAAAGATCCTTGCCAGCGTTTTTTTTACCGACAACGGCAGATTGGCGCGGTTGACAAGTAATAGAATGGTCACCAGGCAAAATGCCGGCACCAGTTGGACAAATAATAAAAAGAACGTGCCGAGGCTGGCGTAATCTTCAGAAAACATGACGCCGGGGATTTCCAGAAGCGTGACTTCGCTGGTGACGCCCGCGACATTCATATTCACGAAGGGAAAAAGGTTAGAAAGCAGCAACATAAATAGTGCCGCTAACGCATAGGCGGTAGGACGCTGCCGGGGCGCGTCCCACTCGGTCGTTAACGTTGCGCCGCATCGTGGACATGCTGCTTTTTGCCCATGCGAGAGGCGGGGTAAAGCCACCAGCATGTCGCATTGCGGGCACAATATGTGCTTCGCAGCATGGTGATGTTCACACATAGGCGCTCCTTTCGTTATGCCCCGTTTTTCAGGCCTTCAAGATACTCCCAACGTTCGAAGGCTTGCTCAAGTTCTTGCTCCGCCTGACTTAAATCGGCCAGAACTTTCTGCGTTTGCTCATGGGGTTGGCTAAAAAAGGCCGCATCCGCAACCTGCGCCTGTAGCGCTTCCAGCTTCGCTTCCAGGTCTTCAAGCTGACCGGGTAACTGCTCCAGCTCGCGCTGCAGTTTATAGCTTAGTTTGCTACTGCCACGTTTTACAATTTCTGCTTTAGGGGCAATAACTTCCTCATTTTTTTTCGCCATCGGCTGTTTCGTCGCCAGATGCTGCTCTTGCTGCGCACGCGCATCATGGTAGCCGCCGATATAACGTCCGATTTTGCCGCCGCCCTCGAAAATCCAGCATTCCGTCACGGTATTATCGACAAATTGCCGATCGTGGCTGACCAGTAGTACCGTGCCCTGATAGCCATCAATTAATTCTTCTAATAGTTCCAGCGTTTCGACGTCAAGATCGTTCGTTGGTTCATCGAGAATTAAAAGATTGCTCGGCTTGAGGAACAGTCGTGCCAGCAGCAGACGGTTACGTTCGCCGCCGGAAAGCGCGCGGACGGGTGTCATCGCCCGTTTGGGGTGAAACAGGAAGTCCTGCAAATAGCCCAGTACATGGCGCGGCTTACCGTTTACCATCACCTCTTGCTTGCCTTCCGCAAGGTTATCCATCACGGTTTTTTCCGGATCCAGTTCGGCGCGATGCTGATCGAAGTAGGCGACTTCCAGCTTCGTTCCTACGTGGATGCGCCCGCTGTCAGCCTGAAGCTGTCCCAGCATCAGTTTCAGTAGCGTGGTTTTACCGCAGCCGTTCGGGCCAATTAACGCAATCTTGTCGCCGCGCTGTACCTGAGCGGAGAAATCTTTTACCAGTTGTTTTCCTTCTACCTGGTAATCGACGTTTTCCATCTCAAAAACGATTTTACCGGAGCGCGTCGCCTCTTCGACCTGCATCTTCGCCGTGCCCATCACTTCCCGGCGCTCGCTGCGTTCACGACGCATCGCTTTTAACGCCCGCACGCGCCCTTCATTACGGGTGCGGCGCGCCTTGATACCCTGGCGAATCCAGACTTCTTCCTGCGCCAGTTTGCGATCAAATTCCGCGTTTTGTAATTCTTCTACGCGCAGCGCTTCTTCTTTCTCCAGCAGGTATTGATCGTAATTTCCCGGATAGGTGACCAGTTTGCCACGATCGAGATCGACAATGCGGGTTGCCATATTGCGAATAAACGAACGATCGTGAGAGATAAAAATAATCGTTCCGTTAAAGGTTTTCAGAAACCCTTCCAGCCAGTCGATAGTTTCGATATCCAGATGGTTAGTCGGTTCATCCAGTAACAATACGCGCGGATTGCTGACCAGCGCCCGACCCAGCGCGGCTTTACGCAGCCAGCCGCCGGAGAGCGACGACAGCGCGGCGTTAGGATCGAGTCCAAGCTGCGCCAGCACTTCATTAATACGGTTTTCCAGCTGCCAAAGATTATGATGATCGAGCTGTTCCTGTACGCGCGCCATTTCATTGAGGTTTTTCTCGCTGGGATCGGTCATCACCAGACGGGAAATCTCATGATAGCGCTTGAGGTATTCCGCTTGTTCTTCGATACCTTCGGCGACAAAGTCATAGACGCTGCCCGCAATATTACGGGGCGGGTCCTGTTGCAGACGCGCGACGATCAGATCCTGCTCATAAATAATACGCCCATCGTCCAGACCCTGTTCGCGGTTGAGGATCTTCATCAAGGTGGATTTCCCGGCGCCGTTACGCCCCACCAGACAGACGCGTTCGTTATCTTCGATATGCAACTCTGCGTTATCGAGAAGCGGCGCGTCGCTGAACGACAGCCATGCGCCATGCATACTGATTAATGACATTTACTTTTCCTTTCAGGCGGCGCGGATCAGCCAGCAGTTATGAATCTGACGGTTACGGGCAAAATCCGGGGAAAGCGTTTTTTGCGTAATTTCTTGTGCGGTAAGCCCCAGCTCAGCCAGCCCTTCCAGATCCATACGGAATCCGCGCTTATTATTTGAGAACATGATGGTGCCGCCTTTACGCAGCAGGCGTTTTAAATCTTTCATTAACGCGACATGATCGCGCTGAACATCAAACGACTCTTCCATACGTTTTGAGTTAGAGAACGTCGGCGGATCGATAAAGATCAAATCGAACTGTTCATTCGCCTCGCGCAGCCAGCCCAGGCAGTCGGCCTGAATCAGGCGATGCGCGCGGCCGCTCAGTCCGTTCAGACGCAAATTACGTTCGGCCCACTCCAGATAGGTGCGGGACATATCCACCGTTGTGGTGCTGCGCGCGCCGCCCAGACCCGCATGTACGCTGGCGCTGCCGGTATAAGAAAAGAGATTCAGGAAATCTTTGCCTTTGCTCATTTCTCCCAGCATTCTGCGGGCAATACGGTGATCGAGGAACAGACCGGTGTCGAGATAATCCGTCAGATTTACCCATAAGCGCGCATTATATTCGCTGACCTCAAGGAACTCGCCCTTCTCGCTCATTTTCTGATACTGGTTTTTTCCTTTTTGCCGTTCACGGGTTTTTAACACCAGTTTATTCGGCGGAATACCGAGCACTGACAAGGTTGCCGCAATAATATCGAACAGACGTTGCCGCGCTTTTTGCGCATCCACCGTTTTCGGCGGCGCATATTCCTGAATCACCGCCCAGTCGCCGTAACGGTCTACCGCCACGTTATATTCCGGCAGGTCGGCATCATACAAGCGATAGCATTCAATCCCTTCCTGGCGCGCCCATTTCTCCAGCTTTTTAAGATTTTTACGCAGGCGATTAGCGTAATCTTCCGCCACCGTCGCCGGCTTACTGTCCGCCGTGGTTTCCGCAATATGATAGTTTTTCTGCACGCAGTCCAGCGGGCCATTCTTGGCTTTAAACTGTTTGTCGGCACGTAATTGCAGGCTGCCCAGCAGATCGGGCGAAGCGCTGAACAGCGACAGGTTCCAGCCGCCAAACTGATTTTTCATGGTACGGCCCAGCAGGCTGTGCAACGCAATCAGCGCCGGTTCGCTGTCCAGACGTTCGCCGTAAGGCGGGTTACTGATCACCGTACCATACGGGCCTTTCGGCAATGGATTACTCAGTTGCGCCACATCTTTCACTTCAAAGGTGATAAGCTCGCCGATACCGGCGCGACGGGCATTGCTGCGCGCCCGCTCAATGACGCGCGCATCGCTGTCGGAACCGTAGAAATGAGAGGAATACTCCGCCAGTCCCTTACGCGCCCGGGTCTGCGCTTCGGCTTTCACTTCCTGCCAGATAGTTTCGTCATGCTGCGCCCAGCCGCTAAATCCCCAGTGACCACGGTGCAGTCCCGGCGCGCGATCGGTCGCCCACATCGCGGCCTCAATCAACAGTGTCCCCGAACCACACATAGGGTCGAGCAGCGGCGTACCTGGTTGCCAGCCGGAACGCATAACAATCGCTGCCGCCAGTGTCTCTTTAATTGGCGCCAGCCCGGTGCGATCGCGATAACCGCGCAGGTGCAGGCCATCACCACTGAGATCCAGCGCAATGCTGGCAGTTTCTTTATTCAGCCAGACGTTAATACGGAGGTCCGGCGATTCGCGGTCCACATTTGGACGCGGAAGATTTTTCCGCGTAAACGCATCGACAATCGCGTCTTTAACTTTCATCGCGCCATACTGACTATTACGGATGGTGTCGTTCAGGCCGCTGAAATGCACCGCAAACGTCGCGCCAGGATTAAAAATCTCTGTCCAGTTTATCGCCTGAACGCCGAGGTAAAGATCGAGATCGCTGTAGACCTTGCACTCACCCATCGGCAGGATAATACGCGAGGCCAGGCGGCTCCACATCAGGCTCTGGTAAATAAGCCGCGTGTCGCCCTGAAAATGGACCCCACCCTGAACAACCTGACACCCTACGGCGCCCAGTTTTTCCAGTTCAGTTTTTAACAGCTCTTCCAGCCCGCGGGCCGTACTGGCAAACAGAGAATTCATATTGTCACTTTTACGCTAAGAAAATTGTTGCGCATTATAGCTAATCTCACGCCCATGTCATAAAGTTGAAGGCTTATTTTCATTTGAGGGACTGTACGGTGGCGACGTTATCACGGCTCTTTATTCATCCGGTCAAATCCATGCGCGGCATTGGCCTCACTCATGCGCTGGCAGATATCAGCGGCCTGGCTTTTGATCGCATCTTCATGGTGACCGAGCCTGACGGCACATTTATTACCGCCCGCCAGTTTCCACAAATGGTACGTTTTACCCCCTCTCCCTTACACGACGGCCTCCATTTGACCGCGCCAGACGGCAGTAGCGCGCTGGTTCGCTTTACGGATTTCACCCCGCAGGATGCGCCGACCGAGGTCTGGGGAAACCATTTTACCGCTCGCGTCGCCCCGACGGCGATTAATCAATGGTTGAGCGGCTTTTTCTCCCGCGATGTCCAGTTGCGCTGGGTTGGGCCGCAGTTGACGCGCCGGGTTAAACGGCATAACGCGGTGCCGCTGGGATTTGCCGATGGCTACCCGTATTTATTGACCAACGAAGCCTCGCTGCGCGATCTGCAACAGCGTTGTCCGGCAGGCGTACAAATGGAACAATTTCGCCCAAACTTAGTGGTTTCCGGCGTAGCGGCCTGGGAGGAAGATAGCTGGAAAGTGCTTCGCATTGGCGATGTGATTTTTGACGTCGTGAAGCCCTGTAGCCGCTGTATTTTTACGACCGTCAGCCCTGAAAAGGGGCAAAAACATCCTTCCGGAGAACCGCTGGCGACACTGCAAGCTTTTCGTACCGCCCAGGACAATGGCGATGTGGATTTCGGTCAGAATCTGATTGCCCGCAATAGCGGCGTCATTCGCGTCGGCGATGAGGTGGAGATTCTGGCGACAGCCCCGGCAAAAGCTTATGGCGCCACAACGGTCGACGACAGCGTTACGCCAGAGAAACACCCGGACGCGAGTGTAACCATCGACTGGCAGGGGCAAACCTTCTGCGGGAATAATCAACAGGTACTACTGGAACAGTTGGAGAATCAGGGGATTCGTATTCCGTATTCTTGCCGGGCTGGTATCTGTGGTTGCTGCCGGATACGTTTGCTGGAAGGCGAAGTAAGTCCGCTGAAAAAATCGGCTATGGGTGACGATGGTACGATTCTGAGCTGTAGCTGCGTGCCTAAGACCGCGTTACGACTGGAAAATTAAACCGCTTGTTCAAGGCTGAAACTGTGACAGTGAACCTGCGGTTTCAGCCTGTCGTTCATAATTTTAATTGCATCGCCAAGCTGCATGGTTCGGCCTGCTATCACCACACCCGGCTGGGCCAGCAGACACAACGCGGCATTTTCTCCCGGCTCAACGACCAGCAAATTAACCTGTTCCGCCGTATCGCTTAACCAGACGCTTGCGGCATCGCCCGTTCCTGGGGTCCACATTTCGCCATGCGCTACAAAATGCCAGCTTTTTGGCATCTGCGGTTTGAGATAGCGAATCGCCACCAGCGCATTCAACACCAACTCCGCGCGTTGCTCTTTGGTTAATTCGAAATCCCGGCATTTTTCTTCAAAGGAAAAATAGAGCGCGGCATCATCCACACAAAAACCGGTCGGGCAAAACGCGTCCGGCGTAAGCATTTTACGAGAGAAGCGCGAGCGAAAAAGCATACCATTGGCGAGATCGAGCATCATACGATCGTGCTCTTCATCATAATACCAGCGCCAGTTATCGTCAGGTTTAATTCGCATTACCTCTCTCCCGCTTTTAAGCAACTCGTAACAGCATTGTCCTTTTGCCGCTTCGTTTATTACCCCAATAATAAAAGCCTAAAATGTCTAAATAAGCAACAGTGGAGAAATATAAAACAACCAGCGCCGGAAATAAAGCCCTGGTTGTCTGATAAAGGCTAAAGTTTAGATGTGCGTTACGATTTCTTTAATCAATGGCGGGCCTTTAAAAATAAAGCCGGAATAAATTTGTACCAGCGTAGCTCCTGCCGCTATCTTCTCGCGCGCGGCGATAACTGAGTCAATGCCGCCGACGCCGATAATAGGCAATTGTCCCTTTAACTCCTGGGATAAACGGCGAATAATTTCTGTGCTTTTTAATTGTAATGGCCGGCCACTTAATCCCCCCGTTTGCTGGCAATTTTTCATTCCTTGTACCAGAGAACGATCGAGGGTGGTATTTGTCGCAATCACCCCATCAATATTATGACGAAGCAGGCTATCGGCAACCTGGATCAATTCCTCTTCACAAAGATCCGGCGCGATCTTTACTGCCACCGGCACATATTTATGGTGGATCGCCTGAAGATCGTTTTGCTTATTTTTAATGGCAGTTAACAGATCGTCCAGCGCATCGCCATACTGGAGCGTACGTAGCCCTGGCGTATTCGGCGAAGAAATATTAATGGCGATATAACCCGCATAAGCATAGACTTTTTCCATACAAATCAGGTAGTCATCTTTGCCATTTTCGACAGGCGTATCTTTATTTTTACCGATGTTAATTCCCAGAATACCATCAAAATGGGCTTTTTTAACATTCTCGACCAGGTTATCGACGCCCAGATTATTAAAGCCCATCCGATTGATCAGACCTTCAGCATCCACCAGACGAAAAAGACGCGGCTTATCGTTACCCGGCTGTGGGCGCGGCGTCACGGTGCCGATTTCCAGGGAGCCAAACCCCATCGCGCCTAACGCGTCGATGCACTCCCCGTCTTTATCCAGACCGGCAGCCAGCCCCAGTGGATTTTTAAAGGTAAGTCCCATACAGGTAACCGGCTTTGTCGGTACTTTCTGGCGCACCAGCGCTTCCAGCGGCGTACCTGTAATGCGGCGTAATTGTTGAAATGTAAATTCATGAGCGCGCTCTGGATCGAGCTGGAAAAGGGCTTTACGAACGAAGGGATAGTACATGAACTCTCCTGGATTCCCGGTGTGCAAACCGGGGGCGTATTATGGGCGATAACAAGGCAAAAGGGAATTGACCTACGGCAATAAATAGCAATCGTTTTCCTTCATTCTCACTTCACGTTTCGCCAGGAAGCGTCATCGTCCGGCAAAAAAATGCCCGGCAGCGCTAACGCTTACCGGGCATGTCTTACCTCTTTATAACGGATACTGTCAGGCTAACGCTTTAGTTATCTTCTCGTACAGATCGCCGGAAAGATTCTCCAGTCCTTTTAACTGCTCCAGCGCCGCACGCATTTTCTCCTGACGCTTATCATCATAACGTTTCAGACGAATCAGCGGTTCAATGAGGCGAGATGCTACCTGCGGGTTACGGCTATTAAGATCGGTCAGCATCTCGACCAGGAACTGGTATCCGCTACCGTCTTGCGCATGGAACGCCGCCGGGTTGCTGCCAGCAAACGCGCCAATTAATGAACGGATGCGGTTCGGGTTGCTCATACTGAAAGAACGGTGTTTGAGCAGGCCGCGTACGGTTTCCAGTACATTTTCCGCCGGGCTTGTGGATTGCAGGATAAACCATTTATCCATCACCAGGCCGTCCTGATGCCACTTATCGTCATACTCCTGCATCAGCGTATCGCGGCACGGCAACTGCGCCGCCACCGCAGCAGACAGGGCCGCCAGCGCATCGGTCATATTATTGGCGTCGCGATACTGTTTGCTGACCAGCGTATTAGCCAGCTCCGTCTCGCCAAACGCCAGGAAGCGCAGGCAAGCATTGCGCAGCGTGCGCTTACCGATATCGCCGTGATCAACACGATACTCATCCAGATGATTGGCGTTATAGATAGCTAAGAACTCATCCGCCAGTTCTGCCGCCAGCGTACGCGTTAGCGCTTCACGAACTTGCGCAATGGCGATCGGGTCAATGACCTCAAACAGCTCCGCAATTTCATTGGCCGAAGGCAGCGTTAAAATTTCTGCGGCCAACGCCGGATCGATTTTCTCATCCAACAGTACTGCGCGGAACGCATCAGCGACATGCACCGGAAGCGATAGCGGTTGCCCCTGCTGATGACGCGCCACATTCAGTTTAATGTATGTGGCCAGCAGACTTTGCGCCGCATCCCAACGGGAGAAATCATTGCGCGCATGGCGCATCAGGAACGTCAACAGCTGATCGCTCCATTTATATTCCAGTTTCACCGGCGCTGAAAACTCGCACAGCAAGGCCGGAACAGGTTGGAAGTAAACATTATCGAAGGTAAATGTCTGCTCCGCCTGCGTGACGTTCAGCACGGCATTGACCGGGTGACCGCCTTTTTGCAACGGAATGACGTTGCCTTCGTTATCGTACAGTTCGATGGCGAATGGAATATGCAGCGGCTGCTTCTCCGCCTGATCCGCCGTCGCCGGAGTGCGCTGGCTGATGGTCAACGTGTACTGCTCGGTTTCCGGATTATAATCATCTTTTACCGTTACAATCGGCGTGCCGGACTGACTGTACCAGCGGCGGAAATGGGACAAATCGACATTAGAAGCATCTTCCATCGCCTGTACGAAGTCATCACACGTCGCGGCGCTGCCGTCATGGCGCTCAAAATAAAGCTGCATCCCCTTCTGGAAATTTTCCTCACCCAGCAACGTGTGGATCATGCGAATGACTTCCGCGCCCTTTTCATAAACGGTGAGGGTGTAGAAGTTATTCATTTCGATTACTTTATCCGGGCGGATAGGATGCGCCATCGGGCTGGCGTCTTCCGCGAATTGTAAACCGCGCATGGTACGCACGTTACTGATGCGGTTCACCGCGCGTGACCCCAAATCAGAGCTAAACTCCTGATCGCGGAACACGGTTAGCCCCTCTTTAAGGCTCAACTGGAACCAGTCGCGGCAGGTGACGCGGTTGCCGGTCCAGTTGTGGAAATACTCATGGCCTATCACGCGCTCAATATCGAGATAATCTTTATCCGTCGCGGTATCGGTTCGCGCCAGCACGTATTTGGAGTTAAAGATATTGAGACCTTTATTCTCCATCGCGCCCATATTAAAGAAATCCACCGCGACAATCATATAGATGTCGAGGTCATATTCGAGCCCAAAACGCGCTTCATCCCATTTCATGGAATTTTTCAGCGAGGTCATTGCCCACGGCGCGCGATCCAGATTGCCACGGTCAACGTACAGTTCTAATGCGACTTCACGCCCGGAGCGGGTGGTAAAGGTATCGCGCAGCACGTCAAAATCACCGGCCACCAGCGCAAACAGATAACACGGTTTCGGGAACGGATCTTGCCACTGAACCCAGTGACGGCCATTCTCCAGCTCGCCCTGTGCAACACGGTTGCCATTGGAGAGCAGGAACGGATATTTGCTTTTATCGGCAATAATTTTGGTGGTAAATCGCGCCAGTACGTCCGGGCGGTCAAGATACCAGGTAATATGGCGGAAGCCCTCCGCTTCACACTGGGTACAGAGCGCATCGCCTGACTGGTACAATCCTTCCAGCGCCGTATTCGCCGCCGGACTTATCTCGTTGACAATGCGTAACGTAAAACGCTCTGGCAGGTCGCTGATGATAAGCGCGCCCTCTTCTTCTTTATATGCTGTCCACGGCGCATCGTTGACGTGGATAGATACCAGCGTTAAATCTTCCCCATCAAGGCGAAGAGGCGCATCAGGCGCGCCATGACGAACAGCCTGGCTTATTGCGGTGACCACGGTTTTTTCGGCATCGAGGTCAAAGGTCAAGTCAATATCAGTAATCTGGTAATCCGGCGCGCGATAGTCATGGCGGTATTTGGCTTGTGGCTGTTGTGTCATAAAAAACCTTTCGCATCTTTGTGTAGAGTGTCGACTCCAGTCTATTCCTGTTGCGCAAATCGCGCTACGCAGAATGTTCATCTTTTCAGGCACAAACGGCCTATTTGCTACATTTTTATAATATGTACTCATAGTTTTTAAAATCGATAAAGATCGTCCAGGAGCGCTTTAAACAAGGGATGAGCGAGATCGAGATGAAGCTTGATTAACGAACTTTAACGAACTTCACAGACCACTTTTGCCCCATCCATGCCCCACACATAATTTTAGTCAACGCCAGACCCCATCAGCCCTGCAGGGAAAATCGATAACAAACACGCCCGCAGTATGTTCCCCAAAATTTAAAAACAAGTGGTTCATGCCTTGACAGACAAAACCGCCAAAGCAAAAATACTGTATATACAAACAGTTATTAGCGAAACACGTATGTTCGTAGAACTGGTTTATGACAAGCGTAATGTTGAAGGACTCGAAGGGGCCAGCGAGATCATTCTGGCCGAACTGACGAAGCAGGTGCACCAGATTTTCCCTGATGCCGAAGTGAGGGTGAAGCCGATGCAGGCAAACTGCTTGAATAGTGATACCAACAAAAGCGATCGCGAAAATTTGAACAGATAGCTTATTAAAAATAGATTTATCTTAAACCACGTCATTTACATTTAGCCACCTCCCCAAAATCCGGATTCAGCTTAAGAAAAATGCGACAATACAATAAAAACATATCATATAAGCCCCCTCAACAAATGTAATTTTAAGGCCAACAAACACCTCTAACTTATTCACTTTTAATTAATTTCATAAATAATAATTAACAACAAAAGAATTGTATTAATATCCACACTGTAGTATATAATTACATTAACAAAATTACTATTCGGCGAGTATATTATGTTAAGACACATTCAAAATAGTTTAGGCAGCGTTTACAGAAGTAATACAGCAACTCCTCAGGGTCAGATTATTCACCATCGTAACTTTCAAAGCCAGTTTGATACCACAGGCAACACCCTCTACAATAATTGCTGGGTTTGCTCATTAAATGTTATCAAATCCAGAGATGGCAATAATGATCCTACCCACGTAATGTGGACACAGCCCTAAGCGAGGTTCTGGTTTTCAAATTGTTCCGGACTGAGACCGCCACAGGCACTGTGACGACGCCAC
>NZ_JBGDVI010000031.1:0-40853 GCF_046551895.1 Salmonella sp. SAL03688 | reverse complement strand
ATAGAGGATAATCGCGTTGGGTGCGTTTGAACTCAGTCATCATCACGTTCTCCGGATTTAAGTCTGGAACGTGTCAACGCTATTCAGGACGGGTCATATAAATGAAAAAAGCACCCTGACGGTGCTTTTTTCGGGTTCAAGTTTTGCGTTAAAACTTAACCGTAAATATTGGCGCGATCGCGCAGTTCTTTACCCGGTTTAAAGTGAGGAACGTATTTTCCTTCCAGTTCCACTTTATCGCCGGTCTTGGGGTTACGTCCGGTACGAGGCGCGCGGTAATGCAAAGAAAAACTGCCGAAACCGCGGATTTCAATACGCTCGCCCTGCGCAAGAGTCGAGGCCATATGCTCCAGCATCTCTTTTACCGCGTCTTCAACCGCCTTAGCGGGAATGTGAGATTGCTGGGTTGCAAGTCTTTCAATCAATTCTGACTTGGTCATGATTCCTCCGGTTCCTTAAAGGCAAATTGGCTGCAGCCGTGAGATTGATTAAGGGCGGCCGTAGCCGCCCTTAGTGCTTGATTACAGGCCGAAACCTGCAATCTGTCAAGTAATCTCGTTATACTTCGGACTAAAAGGCCCGAAGTTTCAGAGGATTACTCGCCTTTAGCTGCTTTGAATGCTTCAGCCATTGCGTTGTTAGAGAAGTTTGCATCTTCCTGTTTGTTAACAGTTGCGATGGCATCTTTCTCGTCAGCTTCGTCTTTCGCACGAACAGACAGGCTGATTGCGCGGTTTTTACGATCAACGCCGGTGAATTTAGCTTCAACTTCGTCGCCAACGCTCAGAACCAGAGTCGCATCTTCAACGCGGTCACGGGATGCTTCAGAAGCACGCAGGTAACCTTCAACGCCGTCAGCCAGTTCTACGGTTGCGCCTTTAGCGTCAACTGCAGTGACTTTACCGGTTACGATAGCGCCTTTCTTGTTCAGAGCAACCCAGTTGTTGAACGGATCTTCTGCGAGCTGTTTAACGCCCAGGGAGATACGTTCACGTTCTGCGTCAACCTGCAGAACAACTGCAGCGATTTCGTCGCCTTTTTTGTATTCACGAACTGCTTCTTCGCCTGCAACGTTCCAGGAGATGTCAGACAGGTGAACCAGGCCGTCGATGCCGCCGTCCAGGCCGATGAAGATACCGAAGTCAGTGATAGACTTGATTTTACCTTCAACGCGGTCGCCCTTGTTGTGGGTTTCTGCGAACTGCTGCCACGGGTTAGATTTGCACTGCTTCAACCCTAAGGAGATACGACGACGTTCTTCGTCGATATCCAGAACCATCACTTCCACTACGTCGCCAACGTTAACCACTTTGGACGGGTGGATGTTTTTGTTGGTCCAGTCCATTTCGGAAACGTGAACCAGGCCTTCAACGCCTTCTTCGATTTCAACGAAGCAGCCGTAGTCGGTCAGGTTGGTCACGCGACCGGTCAGTTTGGTACCTTCCGGATAACGTTTAGCGATAGCAACCCACGGATCTTCGCCCAGCTGTTTCAGGCCCAGGGATACACGGGTACGCTCGCGGTCGAATTTCAGCACTTTCACGTTGATTTCGTCGCCAACGTTCACGATTTCGCTCGGATGCTTAACGCGTTTCCAGGCCATATCAGTGATGTGCAGCAGGCCGTCAACGCCGCCCAGATCAACGAATGCACCGTAGTCAGTGAGGTTCTTAACGATACCTTTAACTTCCATGCCTTCCTGCAGGTTTTCCAGCAGCTGATCGCGTTCTGCGCTGTTTTCGGATTCGATAACGGCACGACGAGAAACCACAACGTTGTTACGTTTCTGGTCCAGCTTGATTACTTTGAATTCAAGCTCTTTGCCTTCCAGGTGCAGAGTGTCACGCACCGGACGAACGTCTACCAGAGAACCTGGCAGGAACGCGCGAATACCGTTCAGCTCAACAGTGAAGCCACCCTTAACTTTGCCGTTGATAACACCGGTAACAGTTTCAGCATCTTCGTAAGCTTTTTCCAGCGTGATCCATGCTTCGTGACGTTTAGCTTTCTCACGAGAGAGCAGAGTTTCACCGAAGCCGTCTTCTACTGCATCCAGAGCAACGTCAACTTCGTCACCAACCTGGATTTCCAGTTCGCCCTGGGCGTTTTTGAACTGCTCAGCCGGAATGGCAGACTCAGATTTCAGACCGGCGTCAACCAGTACTACGTCTTTGTCGATAGCAACAACAACACCACGAACGATGGAACCCGGGCGGGTTTCGATTTCTTTTAAGGATTCTTCAAAGAGTTGAGCAAAAGATTCAGTCATGTTTAATCTTCAGGTTTCATATTTAACGTCCACCTGGCTCCGTGCCGGATGGGGTTGTTTAACATACCCGCTGTCAATCCTTTGCAACGGGGGTACTACAAATTCGGTCGCATTTAAGCGAGAGCCAATTTTTGGCGCGCATATTGTAACGCTTTTTCAATCACTTGCTCAATGCTTAATCGGGTAGAATCCAAAACTAATGCATCAGCAGCAGGAACTAACGGCGCTACAGCGCGATTACGATCGCGATCGTCGCGTTCCTTGATCTCGGCCAAAAGGCGTTCAAAGTTAACACTAAAGCCATTCTCCTGCAACTGTAGCATACGTCGATGCGCACGTTCCTCCGAGGAGGCGTCAAGGAAAATTTTTACCGGCGCATCCGGGAAGACCACGGTCCCCATATCGCGTCCATCGGCGATTAAACCAGGCGCTTCGCGGAATGCGCGTTGGCGGCGAAGAAGCGCTTCACGCACGCGTGGGAATGCCGCCACCTGGGATGCCGCGTTCGCGACTTCCTGCGTACGGATTTCGCCGCTAACGTCCTCGCCTTCCAGGATAACTTCCAGGTTGCCGTCCGTTGAGACGAAACGCACGTCCAGATGGGACGCCAGCGGCACCAACGCATCTTCAGAGGCGAGATCGACATGGTGGTGCAATGCCGCCAGCGCCAGTACGCGGTATATCGCGCCGGAATCCAGCAGATGCCATTGCAATGCTTCCGCCATTGCTTTGCACAAGGTGCCTTTACCTGCACCGCTTGGGCCATCAATGGTTATTACCGGGGCAATTGCCGTCATCTTTATCTCCTTAAACAGGCGTACCGTTAACGTAAACGCCGCGCATTATACGCGCCAACGCTCGCGACCGTTAACGTTGCGTGCAAAAACCAGTTTTGTCTGTAATCAGATGCGGAATAATTGCGCAATTATAGCGGGCCGGCGAGAAACCAGCCCGAAAGATGACAATGATTTACTTTTTATCTTCGGCAATTCTGTCGCGCATATGCTGCGCGCGATCGGCTGAGGCCGGGTGGGAGTCCATCAATGATTTTGCATGACCTGCGTCCATTGTGGCGAATTTATCGAATGCCGTGACTAAGCCCTGGGTGTTAATCCCACGTTTTTTCAGCAGATCGTAAGAGAAGTCATCCGCATCAGACTCCTGACTGCGAGAAAACGCCGAATTGATGACGCCTTCCGCCAGATCGCCCAATTGAGACTGGGAAAGCTGCGCTGCGACGCCGCTGGTGGCGGAAATCGCATCGCGAGCCGCCAGTGTGGCATAGGCGGTCTGCATTGCCTTGCGGGAGTGCCCTAAAGAGACATGGCCCAGTTCATGGCCCAGTACGCCTTCAATTTCATTATCGGTCATCAGATCCATCAGGCCGGAGTATACGCGAACGCAACCGTTCGCCATCGCCCATGCGTTGATATCGCTGGTCATATAGACTTTATAGCTAACCGGCGTACCGTCAATGTTGTTACCCAGCGCTTTAGCGATTTTGCTCAGACGTTTGGTGTATTTGCTTTTCGAACCTGCCAGTTGATTCTCGCTGTCCATTTGTTTACAGGCATTATTAGATAATGCTTTAACATCCGCATCGGACAGTGTGGCGGCTTTGTAGGCTGACATGCCGGAACTGGCGATTAAATTGCCATTCACGCCATTTTTACATCCTGCCAGTAGCGTGGCGGAAATCGCCACCGCCAGTAATAATGATTTATTTTTCATACTAATCTTCCGTTGATAACTATTATAAAAAACACATAAATCAATGTGTTAAATCATCAACAAATTAGCATTAGTCATAATTATAAAAATAGTGCGAATACGGACTCGGCGCGCCAGCCCGTCGACTGGCGCAACAGAAGACTTAGGCAGGCGTACTCATTCGCGCCAGTTGTTCGAAATAATCAGGGAACGTTTTTGCGGTACATTTAGGGTCCAGGATCGTGACTGGCGTGTCGGACAGTGCGACCAGTGAGAAACACATCGCCATACGGTGGTCGTTGTACGTGCCAATATCCGCGTGTTGGAGCTTCGCCGGCGGCGTGATACGAATATAGTCGTGCCCTTCTTCGACTTCAGCGCCCACTTTACGTAGCTCGGTCGCCATCGCGAACAGGCGATCGGTTTCTTTCACTCGCCAGTTATAAATATTGCGCAACGTCGTGGTTCCTTTCGCAAACAACGCCGTGGTGGCAATCGTCATCGCCGCATCCGGAATATGGTTCATATCCATATCTATGGCGTGCAATTCGCCGCGCGTGCAGGCAATAAAATCATCGCCCCAGGTAATGGTCGCGCCCATTTTCTCCAGCACATCGGCAAAACGAATATCGCCCTGCATACTTTTGCGGCCAATCCCGGTCACTTTTACCGTGCCGCCTTTTATCGCCCCAGCGGCGAGAAAATAGGACGCTGACGAGGCATCGCCCTCGACCAGATAGCGACCTGGAGAGTGATACTGTTGACCGCCCTTCACGACAAATTGTTGGTAGTGATGGTTCGCTATCTCCACGCCAAAGGTTTTCATTAAATTTAGCGTGATATCGATGTAAGGTTTTGATACCAGTTCGCCTTTAACGCGAATAGTTGTGTCTTCAGGCGCCAGCGGCGCCGTCATCAGCAGAGCGGTCAGGAACTGGCTGGAAACGCTACCATCAACCTCAATGTCGCCGCCGGTAAAACCGCCGCGCAGACGCAGGGGCGGATAGTTTTCCTGCTCCAGGTAATCAATATTCGCCCCGCCCTGACGCAGCGAATCGATCAGATGGCCTATCGGACGCTCTTTCATACGCGGTTCGCCGGTTAACACTATCTCATTTTGCCCCAGACATAGCGCTGCCGCTAACGGACGCATCGCGGTTCCGGCATTACCGAGAAACAGTTCCAGAGCGCCTGGCGCACGTAATGCGCCGCCATTACCCGTGATATCACAGCGGGTGCGATCGGCAGAAAGGGTGTAATTGATCCCCAACGCGCTCAGGGCATTGAGCATATGGCGGACGTCATCGCTATCCAGCAGATTCGTCAGAACGGTTTTACCACAAGCTAAAGCCGCCAGGAGCAAAGCACGGTTTGAAACACTTTTGGAGCCAGGTAAATTAATGGCGCCATCGACCCGCGCGATGGGTTGTAACGTCAGGGATTCCATGAAACTCAACTCTCAAAAAACAGAAATAAAAACCCCACAGACTGGCCGTGGGGATGAAAAAAAAAACGTATTAGCCGTGGCGACGCTCAAAATCGATCATGAAATCGGTCAGCGCTTTCACCCCTTCAATTGGCATGGCGTTATAGATAGAGGCGCGCATACCGCCAACAACACGGTGCCCTTTTAAGGCGTGCAGACCGGCGGCGAAAGACTCTTCCAGAAAGACCTTGTCCAGCGCATTGTCCGCTAACTGGAACGGAACGTTCATCCGCGAACGGTTGGCCTGTGCGACATCGTTACGGTAGAAATCGCTGTTATCAATCACACCGTACAGCAACTCCGCTTTTTGCTGATTGATTTTGTGCATCGCCGCCACGCCGCCCTGCGCTTTCAACCATTTGAACACCAGGCCGGAAAGATACCAGGCGAAAGTCGGCGGCGTATTAAACATCGAGTCGTTATCATTCAGGACGGTGTAGTCGAGGATGGACGGGCAGCTCTCATGCGCCTTGCCTAACAGATCCTCCCGGACGATAACCAGCGTCAGTCCTGCCGGACCGATATTCTTCTGCGCGCCAGCATAAATTACGCCATAGCGAGAGACGTCCAGCGGCGCAGACAGGATGGTAGAAGAAAAGTCCGCCGTGACGACCACTTCCGGGCCAAAATCCGGCGTTTCATCGATGGCGATGCCGTCAATGGTCTCATTCGGGCAATAGTGTAAATAAGCGGCGTTATCGGAAAGCTGCCACTCGCGCATCGGTTTTACGGCACGTTTGCCGTCAACGGTGATTTTGGCGTCGATAATCTGCGGCGCACAGTATTTTTTGGCTTCTTTGATGGCGCTCGCCGCCCAGTAACCAGCATCGACATAATCCGCCGTGGTTTTATCGCCCAGCAGATTGAGCGGCACGCCAGCAAACTGCCCGCGACCGCCGCCGTGACAAAATAAGACTTTATAGTTGGAGGGGATATTAAGGAGATCGCGAAAATCCTGCTCCGCCTCTTCAGCGACCTGGATAAACTCTTTGCCTCGATGGCTAATTTCCATTACCGACGTACCAAGACCGTGCCAGTCACGCAGTTCCTGTTGCGCCAGTTTAAGTACTTCCGCCGGTAGCATCGCCGGACCTGAACTAAAATTAAAGACCTGAGCCATTTCCCCTCACCACGCTGCATTGTTTCCTGCCTGACAGACATCAGGCAAACGTTATTCATGTGAATATCGGTTTTATCATTCAGTGACACGCGCCGCAATGGGTAAAACAATGCGAGGAGAAAATGCGGCATGCGTCACACAACAGAATCTTCCGGATTAACCGTATAAATCCGATATTTTCGCTGTTAAACAACGCGTTTAGCCCGGCTTGCCTTCGTCCATTCTGGATTTGCGCAGCGCGGACATAATTGCTTTTCCCCGACGTTCATGCGTATCACTTCACTGCAACGTACGCAGGCATAGTCGCCAGCCTCCGGCGCCACGATAAAGCGTGGCGTACAGTGCTCAGGAAGAATGCTTAACCCCGGCTTAACGTCTTTATTTTCAAAGAAATAGACGCTGATTTGTCCGTTTGTCTCCAGGATGGCCAGTCTGACCTGCCCCAGTTGCTCAACGCCATTCAAGCGAAGCTCCATAAAAAATTCAAACTCCGTCATGTTCGAGCGCTGCAGTTTTTCCCACGCCAGTTCGCCGTCTTCAACAATGACCACCGACTTGCCTTCCAGCAGATCTTCCAACTTTTCACTATGCGCCATCAGCCACATGACCAGGCGATAGAGCAGCGCCAGGGTGATGAATACCACCAGAACAGGTAGCATCGGAACGTCATCATAAAACGCGACGTCGCCTGCCGCCGACCCCAATGTCAAAATGATCAGCACTTCAAAAAGCGACATTTGCCGTACGCCGCGTCGTCCTGTCACCTTTAAGAAAAGAAACACCAGAACAAAGGTGTAAAAGCTACGTAGCGCCACTTCCCCCAAAAACGCTACCGGCACGTTATCCAGCGCCATTCGTTGCAAATCAAATGCTTTCATTTTTTATGCTCTTCCTGTGAATTCCAGTGTAAAAGCATAGCCAATACTTTTATTTCCGCCGATGTCCCGGCGAGATAGCGCCCGTCACATAAAACCCGTATCATTGCGCGCTTTCCGTACGACAAAAGTGATTTTCATGACGCAAACATTTATTCCCGGCAAAGACGCCGCGTTGGAAGACTCCATCGCCCGCTTCCAGCAAAAGTTACTCGACCTCGGCTTTCACATCGAAGAGGCCTCCTGGCTGAACCCGGTGCCAAACGTCTGGTCAGTGCATATTCGCGATAAAGAGTGCGCGTTATGCTTTACCAACGGAAAAGGCGCGACCAAAAAAGCGGCGCTGGCCTCGGCGCTGGGCGAATACTTCGAGCGTCTGTCAACCAACTACTTTTTTGCTGATTTCTGGCTGGGTGAAACCATCGCCAACAGCCCGTTCGTGCATTATCCGAATGAAAAGTGGTTCCCGCTGACTGAAAATGACAACGTACCGGAAGGCTTGCTTGATGCCCGTCTGCGCGCATTTTACGATCCAGAGAACGAATTAACCGGAAGCATGCTTATCGACCTGCAATCCGGTAATGAAGATCGTGGCGTCTGCGGCCTGCCGTTTACCCGTCAATCTGATAACCAGACCGTGTATATTCCGATGAATATCATCGGCAACCTGTACGTCTCTAACGGAATGTCCGCCGGCAATACGCGTAATGAAGCCCGCGTTCAGGGACTGTCGGAAGTCTTCGAGCGCTATGTGAAAAATCGCATCATTGCAGAAAGTATCAGTCTGCCGGAGATTCCCGCAGAGGTGATGGCGCGTTATCCGGCGGTAATGGAGTCAATCGCCACGCTGGAAGCCGAGGGTTTCCCGATTTTCGCCTATGACGGCTCGCTGGGCGGTAAGTATCCGGTTATCTGCGTCGTGCTGTTCAACCCGGCTAACGGTACCTGCTTTGCTTCTTTTGGCGCCCATCCTGACTTTGGCGTTGCGCTGGAGCGTACAGTGACCGAGCTACTCCAGGGACGCGGTCTGAAAGATCTTGATGTCTTCACGCCACCAACGTTCGATGATGAAGAAGTCGCGGAGCACACTAATCTGGAGACCCACTTCATCGACTCCAGCGGCCTGATTTCCTGGGATCTGTTCAAACAGGACGCCGATTATCCGTTCACGGACTGGAGTTTTTCCGGCACTACCGAAGAAGAATTCGCCACGCTGATGGCCATCTTTGCTGCTGAAGATAAAGAAGTTTACATTGCCGATTACGAGCATCTCGGCGTATACGCCTGTCGTATTATCGTACCGGGAATGTCTGATATTTATCCTGCCGAAGATCTGTGGCTGGCCAACAACAATATGGGTAGCCATCTTCGTGAGACTCTGCTTTCGCTGCCCGGTAGCGCCTGGAATAAAGAAGATTATCTCAATCTGATTGAACAATTGGATGAAGAAGGTTTTGACGATTTCACCCGCGTGCGTGAACTGTTGGGTCTGGCGACCGGAGCGGACAATGGTTGGTATACACTGCGCGTCGGCGAATTAAAAGCAATGTTAGCGTTAGCGGGCGGCGATTTGGAGCAGGCGCTAATCTGGACAGAATGGACGATGGAGTTCAATTCGTCGGTCTTTAGTCCGGCACGCGCAAACTATTACCGTTGCCTGCAAACTCTGCTGCTCCTGTCGCAAGAAGATGCGCGTCAGCCACTGCAATATCTCAATGCTTTTATAAAAATGTATGGCGCAGAGGCTGTAGAAGCCGCCAGCGCCGCGCTTAGCGGTGAAGCGGCTTTTTATGGACTACCGGCTGTCGACCACGATCTACAAGCGTTCCCGGCGCATCAGTCCTTGTTAAAAGCGTATGATAAATTACAGCACGCGAAAGCGGCATACTGGTCAAAATAAGGCCATATGAGTGACTTAGGGTAGGTTTACCCTCTCGGCTGCGTTATATTACGGGGCGCCTTTGCGGCCCCGTTTTATTTATTTTCGCTAAACGGCGAAAAATGTAATAACAAGGTTAAATATTGGTTGTTGATATTAAATTAATTGACATAGTGATGTTACTTTATTTGTTGATTACTCCATATTAATTAACCGTGCAGCAGGAGGAGTCAGGAAAAAATTCAACTCTATTTATAATTTTTAAAATTTATTTTTATTAGGATAATCAAAAAGTTACACCGTAATTGCATAAAAGCCATGCGACTTACGGGCCTATAAGCCAGGCGAGATATGATCTATATCAAATTCTCATCTATAATGCTTTGTTAGTATCTCGTCGCCGACTTAATAAAGAGAGAGTTAGTGTGAAAGCTGACAACCCTTTTGACCTTTTACTCCCTGCAGCAATGGCCAAAGTGGCTGAAGAAGCAGGCGTCTATAAAGCAACGAAACATCCGCTTAAGACTTTCTATCTGGCGATTACCGCCGGCGTATTCATTTCAATTGCCTTTGTTTTTTATATTACTGCGACAACCGGTACTGGCGCGATGCCTTATGGCATGGCGAAACTTATCGGGGGTATCTGTTTCTCTTTGGGACTGATTCTCTGTGTTATTTGCGGCGCTGATCTCTTTACCTCTACTGTTCTGATCGTTGTAGCTAAAGCTAGCGGTCGCATCACCTGGGGGCAACTGGCTAAAAACTGGTTAAACGTCTATTTTGGTAACCTGATTGGCGCTCTGCTTTTCGTGTTACTGATGTGGCTTTCCGGCGAGTATATGACTGCCAACGGTCAATGGGGACTTAACGTCCTGCAAACCGCCGACCACAAAATGCACCACACTTTTATTGAAGCTGTCTGCCTCGGTATTCTGGCGAACCTGATGGTTTGTCTGGCCGTGTGGATGAGCTACTCAGGTCGTAGCCTGATGGACAAAGCGTTCATCATGGTGCTGCCCGTCGCCATGTTTGTCGCCAGCGGTTTTGAGCACAGTATCGCAAACATGTTTATGATTCCTATGGGTATTGTAATACGCGATTTTGCTACACCGGAGTTTTGGACCGCGGTTGGTTCGTCTCCGGAAAGTTTTTCTCACCTGACCGTGATGAGCTTCATCACTGATAACCTGATTCCGGTCACGATCGGTAATATTATCGGCGGCGGTTTGTTGGTCGGGTTGACATACTGGGTCATTTACCTGCGTGGTAACGAGCATCATTAATCTGTTGATGCCCATTACACGCAGTAAATAAAAAATCCACTTAAGAAGGTAGGTGTTACATGTCCGAGCTTAATGAAAAGTTAGCCACAGCCTGGGAAGGTTTTACCAAAGGTGACTGGCAGAATGAAGTAAACGTCCGTGACTTCATTCAGAAAAACTACACTCCGTATGAGGGTGACGAGTCCTTCCTGGCTGGCGCTACTGACGCGACCACCAAGCTGTGGGACAGCGTAATGGAAGGCGTTAAACAGGAAAACCGCACTCACGCGCCTGTTGACTTTGACACCTCCGTTGCTTCCACCATCACTTCTCACGACGCTGGCTACATCAACAAAGCGCTTGAGAAAATTGTTGGTCTGCAGACTGAAGCTCCGCTGAAGCGTGCGATTATCCCGTTCGGCGGCATCAAAATGGTTGAAGGTTCCTGCAAAGCGTACAATCGCGAGCTGGACCCAATGATCAAAAAAATCTTCACCGAATACCGTAAGACTCACAACCAGGGCGTGTTCGACGTTTATACTCCGGACATCCTGCGTTGCCGTAAATCCGGCGTTCTGACCGGTCTGCCGGATGCGTATGGCCGTGGCCGTATCATCGGTGACTACCGTCGCGTAGCGCTGTACGGTATCGACTACCTGATGAAAGACAAATTCGCACAGTTTACGTCTCTGCAATCCGATCTGGAAAACGGCGTAAATCTGGAAGCGACTATCCGTCTGCGTGAAGAAATCGCTGAACAGCACCGCGCTCTGGGTCAGATCAAAGAAATGGCAGCTAAATACGGCTGCGATATCTCTGGTCCGGCGACTAACGCTCAGGAAGCAATCCAGTGGACTTACTTCGGTTACCTGGCTGCGGTTAAATCTCAGAACGGCGCAGCAATGTCCTTCGGTCGTGTATCCACCTTCCTGGATGCGTACATCGAACGTGACCTGAAAGCAGGCAAAATCACCGAGCAAGACGCACAGGAAATGATTGACCACCTGGTCATGAAACTGCGTATGGTTCGCTTCCTGCGTACTCCTGAATATGATGAACTGTTCTCCGGCGACCCGATTTGGGCAACCGAATCTATCGGCGGTATGGGCGTTGATGGCCGTACTCTGGTCACCAAAAACAGCTTCCGTTTCCTGAACACCCTGTACACCATGGGGCCGTCTCCGGAGCCGAACATCACCGTTCTGTGGTCTGAAAAACTGCCGCTGAACTTCAAGAAATTCGCCGCTAAAGTCTCCATCGACACTTCTTCTCTGCAGTACGAGAACGATGACCTGATGCGTCCGGACTTCAACAACGATGACTACGCTATCGCATGCTGCGTAAGCCCGATGATCGTTGGTAAACAAATGCAGTTCTTCGGCGCGCGTGCAAACCTGGCGAAAACCATGCTGTACGCTATCAACGGCGGCGTTGATGAAAAACTGAAAATGCAGGTTGGTCCGAAATCCGAACCGATCAAAGGCGATGTTCTGAACTTCGACGAAGTGATGGACCGCATGGATCACTTCATGGACTGGCTGGCTAAACAGTATGTCACCGCGCTGAACGTTATCCACTACATGCACGACAAGTACAGCTACGAAGCCTCTCTGATGGCGTTGCACGACCGTGACGTTATCCGCACCATGGCGTGTGGTATCGCAGGTCTGTCCGTTGCGGCTGACTCCCTGTCTGCCATCAAATATGCGAAAGTTAAACCGATTCGTGACGAAGATGGTCTGGCTATCGACTTCGAAATCGAAGGCGAATACCCGCAGTTTGGTAACAACGACGCTCGTGTAGATGACATGGCGGTTGACCTGGTAGAACGTTTCATGAAGAAAATTCAGAAACTGACCACCTACCGTGGCGCTATCCCGACGCAGTCTGTTCTGACCATCACTTCTAACGTTGTGTATGGTAAGAAAACCGGTAACACCCCGGATGGTCGTCGCGCTGGCGCGCCGTTCGGACCAGGTGCTAACCCGATGCACGGTCGTGACCAGAAAGGCGCTGTCGCTTCTCTGACCTCCGTTGCTAAACTGCCGTTTGCTTACGCGAAAGATGGTATTTCTTATACCTTCTCTATCGTTCCGAACGCACTGGGTAAAGACGACGAAGTTCGTAAGACTAACCTGGCAGGTCTGATGGATGGTTACTTCCACCACGAAGCGTCCATCGAAGGCGGTCAGCACCTGAACGTCAACGTCATGAACCGTGAAATGCTGCTGGACGCGATGGAACATCCGGAAAAATATCCGCAGCTGACCATCCGTGTATCTGGTTACGCAGTACGTTTTAACTCCCTGACGAAAGAACAGCAGCAGGACGTTATTACTCGTACCTTCACGCAGACCATGTAATGGGTTTGACTGAAATTACGCCATAAAAAGCGTACAAAAAAGGCTCCATATCAGTGGGGCCTTTTTAATGACTTTTTATATAAGCATATTGCGACAACTCGACTTTTCACTTATAAATAAAGTGTTATTATGTGATCTATATATTTTTCTTAGAATAGCATCAATTTCTCTTTTATTATTTTGATAATCATCATAATCCTTATTTAATACATCAGAAAACAGCATGGTGTTAGTTTCTATTAAATCAGATGACAATGACGGTTTATATGCTTGTAGCAGATAGCTAAGTGTTGGATGAACCATATCAAACAGGACTTCCCCCTCTAATTCCCAGTAACCTATTTTAAAAAATTGGGTAGTAATATTAAAAGACCCCATTTGAAGACAGCGTAGTTTATTCTTCTCCTCTTCAGTAAGAGTACCATTCCATTCAACACATGCCATTTTTCGATCTTCTCCAGATCGCATAAGCTTATAAACTTCATCCTTAACGTCATCATCCTCATTAACTGCATCTTTAAGTTTATTAGCAAATCCTTCTAATAATTCTGGATAGCGAGCAATTTTTTCTCCATACTTAATACATATTTTAAGAAACAACTCTTCTTCATCTTCTTCCATCACTTTAAAAATACAGTTTTCTGAAACATTGAGGAGACGATGCAAATTACATTTATCAATAACCTTGCCATCAATCTCAAATAAAACTTGTGTCTGATTCATATCAAAACGCATAACAAAGCGGTCTTGTTGAGATGGATTAGCATATTGTTTTAATTGTGTAAAGGCATGTATCTTCTCCATGCCGGTTATATCAACATTAAGTTCAGCTTGATTTTCACGTTCACATCCATGGATGAGTGTATATAATACCTCCAGCACCTCTTGTTTTTTGTGTGTTCTGAAGCAGTCCTTAAATCTATCCCATACCCCCATGTATAGCGCTTCTTCTTTATCAGGACTCATCAAACGGGCTAGCCGTGAAGTATTAATTTCATAGTGATGACGATTACCAAAACTTAACGTAACTGGCATAATAACTCCCTTGATTATTTACCGCGAAAGCAAAATCCAATCCGTTGCTCTCATTTTTTGATTAAAGCCACACTCTATTTAAGAGATTGAATCAGTCCGGCTTTAGAAATGGCATCAGATTTACACCTGATTGCGCGTTGAATGCGACGCCAGGCACTGGACGGGCATAACGTTCTTTGGACACATCTGAATTATGTTGAGAATTATTTTCGTTCTAACCACAACAAAACGGCTCCAACCATTCGAAAAAAGAGGCGGATCATAAACAGCAAAACCAGGACGCTATGGATGATACACTTACAGTATGTATTGCGGCTCGGGCGTTAAACAGAGGTACCGGGCTGATGAATGAGCCACAATTTCTGGCGGTGCGAGTTATGCAGCATAGATTTGCCGTATATTTTATACTGAATAGAGGTAAAATAGCTCCATTGCAGCACATTCTGGAACAGCCACACATTCTGTAGTCCAAAATTTACGCTCGCAGTACCGCTTTTTTACAGGATGCAACCCCCTTACCAGGGTGCTCAACATGCCCGGAATGTGTCCATAAACCCCATGTTATTTAGAGCTAGCCGAAGCGATATGAGTAACTTAACCGATTGTATTACAAATGAAAGTGTTGCAGTAACTGCTGATAAAAAGCCGGTTATTGGTCGCATTCACTCCTTTGAGTCCTGTGGCACCGTTGATGGCCCAGGCATCCGCTTTATTACCTTTTTCCAGGGCTGCCTGATGCGCTGCCTGTATTGCCATAACCGCGACACATGGGATACGCATGGCGGTAAAGAAATCACCGTTGAAGACTTAATGAAAGAGGTGGTGACCTATCGGCATTTTATGAATGCTTCTGGCGGCGGCGTGACGGCATCCGGCGGCGAGGCCATTTTGCAGGCAGAATTTGTACGCGACTGGTTTCGCGCCTGTAAAAAAGAAGGTATCCACACCTGTCTCGACACCAACGGCTTTGTGCGCCGTTATGACCCGGTGATTGATGAACTGCTGGACGTTACCGATCTGGTGATGCTCGATCTCAAGCAGATGAATGATGAGATCCACCAGAATCTGGTCGGTGTCTCTAATCACCGGACGCTGGAATTCGCGCAGTATTTATCAAAGAAAAATGTGAAGGTCTGGATCCGTTACGTTGTCGTTCCCGGCTGGTCTGACGACGATGATTCCGCGCATCGCCTGGGCGAGTTTACCCGCGATATGGGTAATGTCGAAAAAATCGAGCTGCTGCCCTATCATGAGCTGGGCAAACATAAATGGGTGGCAATGGGCGAAGAATATAAACTGGATGGCGTGAAGCCGCCCAAAAAAGAGACTATGGAGCGTGTAAAGGGTATTCTTGAGCAGTATGGTCATAAAGTAATGTATTAATCGCCTGCTATCTTACCCGCTTTTAAACGGCTGCCCATGAGGGTAGCCGTTTTGCTGTCTGGATAACGCTCTTACCGCTAAAATACCCGACCCCGCCGTCAGACAGGCCTGGTTAACAATATTGCGCTTACCAGGTATCAAATACAGAGTCGCTTATCTGCTGCTGGGTTGAAGGTCTGACAACTATTGCTGACCCGGCACCTGTTAATACCGTGGTCTCCGCCTGGAACCCAGGCACCTGTAACCTTAAAAGGCGCTCGCCTGGCAGGAGCGCCGTGGAAAAGAACGTCGTTATGTGTTTCTACGCGCCAGCAGTGGGAAAATTAATCCCAACCCGACCAGGACAAAAGGCGTCACGATGTTCAACGTCAGCTGGAATGTCCACTCCGGCGTGAACGCCTCCATTTTGGGGAAAATACCGGTAAGGCAGGCAAACGCGGTGAAGGCAAAACACCATATTCCCACAGTTAACGCCAACGCCCGGTTGCGAATAAACACATATTCAGGTTTATACTTTTGCGCCAGTCGAATGACGGCAATAAAGGCGACAAATACCCACAGATAGCGCAGCGGCATAACGACTGAATTGAGATTAAGCAGCCATTTGTACAGGTTGTTCATATCGCCGATGCCAAGCGTTGGCAACATAATCAAGATAGCGACCAACACTAATGTCAGCAAATAACCGTTAACTGGCGTACCTGAAGCGTTAGTACGACATAAGCGCTGCGGGATATATTTACTGTCTGCATCACCCAGTAAGACTTTCAGTGGCGCATCAATAGAAAACACCAGCGCGGCGATTTGCCCCAGAGTATTGGCAATGGCATAAATCACCATTAATGAATTACCCATATGGTAATACTCACCCAATTTCTGGAATGCATAATATTGCCCATTGGTCATTAAATCGTCAGGTATATGCCGCGAATCAAACATCATTCCCATCGCCAACGAACCGAGGATAGCGCAGACCGCAACCATGACGGCTAAAAAGAGCATCCCCTTCGGAAATTCTTTTCCTGGATTCCGCGTCTGGTTAACGTAAGGCGAGATCTTCTCTGCCCCACCAACCGCAAAGACCAACATAGAGATGGTGGTGATATAGGTAAAATCGATATGAGGAATAAATGACTGCCAGGTGATGTTAGTGGTCGCAATTTCAACGTTTGTAATTGCTGGCGCGGTCACTGCCATCACAACATATAAAATTGACATGATAAACATGGCAATCCCGGCCACAGACCCAACAACCTTTAGCGATTTCATCCCCCTGGAAGCAACCCACATAAAGAAAACAAACAATGCCAGCGTCAGCCCCTGCAAGGCAACGACGGTATATTCTTTTATCAACGAGCCGTCGCCTTTTAAAGCCCATCCCAATGCAATGAGTATCGCCTGCGGCTTTTGCGCCAGGTAGGGAATATGCACGACCCAATAGGTCCATGCCGCAAGGTAAGCCAACCCCGGCCCCATCGTATGCTTAATCCAGGTACTGACGCCCCCTTTTCCCTCTTTGAAGGTTGAGCCCAGTTGCCCTACGATTAAGGCATAAGGAATAAAATAGAGCGCAAAAATAAACACCCAGGAGAAGACAACCACTAACCCCTGGTTAGCATAGTTATTGACAACATTGCCGAATCCCCAAACGGTAATAAACGACATCAGGGCGATGTTGTACCATCGCAACTGTTTTTCCTGCACATTCGGCATAACGCGATCCTTCGTGAACACAATGCTATTACTATAAATGAAGCGGGGGATTATGCGCGGTAAAGACGAAGAGAGAAAATAGAGGAGCGCAAAATTATAACCTTCGGCACATTTTATTTTTCAGTAAAGCAAGAAAATTATGCAGGTCAATTATTTTACGTAAAACATAAACAAAGAGTATGCAAGACTCACGTCCTGCATACGATTCAGAGAACAGTCAGATGTGGGCGACAGGATTAGGCGTCTGGCCAGCGTTACGTAACAGCATCAGCAGATAAATAAACGATACGCTGGCGATCATAATAAACAGCAGATTATCTGAATAATTCTGCATTAACATCGCAGCAAAAGACGGCCCCAACAGGCTCCCTACCGTATAACTTAACAACAGCGCCTGGTTCATTGCCACAAGCTGGTGGTGTTCGACTTTTTCACAGGCCCAGGCCATTGCAACAGGATAAAGCGTAAAACCCGCCGCCCCCAGAATAAACAGAGCTGGCGCCATCGCCGCCTGGGTTAACATGGCAATACTACCGAGTATGACAACGAATACCTGTACGCGTAACACCAGCAAGCGACCAAATTTGTCCGCCAGACGTCCCATTGGCCATTGCCCCAAAATGCCGGCGCTCACCAGCACCGCCATCCAGAAACCGATGCTGGCGTTAGCCATCCCCTGATGCTTCAGATATAACGGCATCAGGCCATATAATGAACCAAGAACAATGCCGGAAATAATACAACCATTCACGCCAAGACGCGCCTGGCGTAGCTTCAGCATGGCGCTAATAGAAGAGGAATGACGTGCCTGCGTTTGCTGATTTACAATTCGGGTAAAGAGTAGCGGCAGAATTCCCGCCAGAATCATTCCGGTCACCCAGGGAAGGACGTGCAGCAATTCACCAGATACTTTACTGACCAATAATTGTCCAAGGAAGGTCCCCATGTAATAGACCATCATATAGGCAGCAAGCAGGCGCCCGCGATTATGCGAGGTTCCGCTGCACATCAACGCGCTTTCGACAACCACCCAAATCATAGCGCAGCCGATACCGGCAATAAAACGCCAGCTCATCCAGCTCCAGAACCCCACCATCACCCCCAATCCGACACAACCCGCGGCGAAGATCAGCGAGGCAAGATAATAGCTACGGTTAAACCCAATGCGTTTAATTAAATACCCGGTAAATAACGTCCCGACCAGATTGCCGGTAAAATAAGACGAGCTGACCATCCCCACCTGCCAGGTCGGAAGGTTTGCCTGAGCAAGCCACAGCGGCACAAGCGTATTCAGTACCGCAATGGCCAGGGTCAACAAAAGTAGCCCGCACAGCAAAAGCATGACGGGACGGGTATAGGTGGACATGAATAAAAACCGTGAGGAAGTTCAAATTTCATGCGCATCATGCCATCGCCAAAAACATTGTCAATCGGCTCCGCATGGGCGATCCGCAAGTTTTGAGACTATCGATTTGATTTACTTATTCTGTACGTGAATATATTGAAAGGCTAAAAATTCATCCCCTTGTTTTTATTGATCTAACCCGCAAAATCGGCGTTTTGTTCAGTCGAAAAATTTCATGGTTCCTTTAGCTTCGTTTTCTTCTCTATGGATTTATATGCGCCTTCTCCACCCCGGTTATATTCCTTAGATTGATGGTGGCTAAAGGCGCATTCGGCCTGCACGTTCTGCAGGCCGAATGCGCGTCAACGCGTTAGCTGGCTACCGCCATGCCCACGGTCATATGCAGCCCATAGAATACGCCGCGGCCAATCAATTCCCCCGCCAGCATCAGAATGAAGGCGACAGAGAGCAACGGTACCGCAGGTTGATACCCTTTTAACTGTGGCACAATCCAGCAGCACAACGCCGCCGCAAGCAGCACCATACGCCAGGCCATCAGCGAGCCATAATCCGGCACCAGAGCAGACGCCTGCTGAATGGAACTGTGAATCGTCGCCAGTTCCGCGCCCTGCATGGCCACCATAATGGCAATAACCACCAGCGCCAGCACCGACACCGCAGGCAACAAACGCATCGCCCAACCGTTCACGCCTGCGATGCGCAGCAGCAGATAACCCAGTAGCGGCCCCCCCATAAAGAGCGTCAGGAAGAAGCCCAGCGGCGTCCAGACGCTATACCAGGTCGGTACTGTATCGATGCTGTTATAGACGCGTACCATCATCCAGACGAAGACGACGCCCAGTACCATCGTGATAATCAGCCAGAGTGTGCGCAGTGCCGGCGGCAGCTTTTTCAGTACCGCCAGCAGCCAGCCAATCCCGCCGACCGCAAAAAACACCGAGCCGCTGGCAATTTCATTGCTCAGTGCGGAAGCACCCACGCGGTTAAGCGAGTTAAACGCGCGCATCGGCGAGCCCAGATGCAGCATCGAGGCGATAAAGCCAATCCCCATCAGCACCCACAGACCAAACATACAGGCGATCACCCGCTGCTGCGTTTCCGCGCGCAGGTCGCCCTTCATCAGCGCCAGAGCCAGAACAATAAAACCACCGGCCACGCACTGACCAAAGACCGTGAAGATCATCAACGGCCATTCATGCCATCCACTTCCCATCTTATACCTCCTTCGGATTGGCCAGATAACCGGTAGTATCCCCGGTCGGGCGGCTGTTGGCGTTGGGTTTAATCACAATATTCGGCTTCGTGAAATGCGCGCGCGGCAACGGCGCGACGGCAGCCAGCTCACCGTGTTTTTTACGCAGTTCGTCTATCGGGCCAAAATCCAGCGCCCGCAGCGGGCAGGATTCCACGCAAATCGGTTTCTTGCCTTCCGCCACCCGGTCATAACAGCCGTCGCACTTGGTCATATGACCTTTGGCCGCGTTGTACTGCGGCGCGCCGTACGGGCAGGCCATGTGGCAGTAGCGGCAGCCGATACAGACCTCTTCGTTCACCACCACAAAACCGTCATCGCGCTTGTGCATCGCGCCGCTCGGACAGACTTTGGTACAGGCCGGGTCTTCGCAGTGGTTACAGGAGATGGAGAGATAGTAGGCAAAGACGTTCTGGTGCCAGACGCCGTTATCTTCCTGCCAGTCGCCGCCCGCATACTCATAAATGCGGCGGAAGCTGACATCCGGGGTCAAATCTTTGTAGTCCTTGCAGGCCAGTTCGCAGGTTTTGCAACCGGTGCAACGGCTGGAATCAATAAAAAATCCATACTGGGTTGTCATCGGTTACTCCTTACGCCTTTTCAACCTGAACGAGGTTCGTATGTGACGGGTTCCCCTTCGCCAGCGGAGAAGGACGTTGGGTCGTCAGTACGTTAATACATCCGCCCTGATCCACGCGTTTTGCATCCGGGTCATACCATGCGCCTTCTCCCAGGGCGACCACACCCGGCATCATGCGCGGCGTCACTTTAGCCTCGATATGTACTTCGCCGCGATCGTTGAAGATGCGGACTTTATCGCCATTGTTGATACCGCGTTTCTGCGCATCCATTGGGTTAATCCACATTTCCTGGCGACAGGCGGCTTTCAGTACGTCTACGTTGCCATAAGTGGAATGCACACGCGCTTTATAGTGGAAACCCGTCAACTGCAGCGGGAATTTATCCGTTAGCGGATCGTTATAGTTTTCAAAACCTGGCGTGTAGATCGGTAATGGATCGATCACGTCGCCTTCCGGCAGCTCCCAGGTGGCGGCGATATCCGCCAACGCCTGTGAATAGATTTCAATCTTGCCCGATGGCGTTGTAAGTGGATTCGCTTGCGGATCTTCGCGGAAGTCTTTATAGGCGACATGGTGGCCTTCGGGGTCACGCTGTTTGAAGATGCCTTGCTTACGGAACTCCTCAAAGGTAGGCAGATTCGGAATGGATTTACGCGACTGTTCGTACAGATGACGCATCCACTCTTCTTGCGTCCGGCCTTCGGTAAACTGTTGTTCCACGCCAAGACGTTTCGCCAGTTCGCTGGTCATCTCATAAATCGTCTTACACTCGAAACGAGGTTTAATCGCCTGGTCAGTGAAGATAACGTAAGACATGTTCCCGCAGGAGGCATCCAGCGCAAAGTCCATCTGCTCAGAAGCAGTGCAATCAGGCAACAGAATATCGGCGTATTTTGCCGACGAAGTCATATGACAGTCGATAACGACGATCATTTCGCATTTCTTGTCATCCTGCAGGATTTCGTGGGTGCGATTAATCTCAGAGTGCTGGTTAATCAAACAGTTGCCAGCATAGTTCCAGATCATTTTGATCGGCACGTCCAGCTTATCTTTCCCCCGCACGCCATCACGCAACGCCGTCATTTCCGGGCCGCGTTCAATGGCATCGGTCCACATAAACATGGAGATGCTGGTTTCAACCGGATTTTCCAACGTGGGCATACGTTCAAATGGCAGGGCATAAGACCCTTCGCGCGCGCCGCTGTTACCGCCGTTAATCCCAACATTACCCGTCAGGATCGCCAGCATCGAGATGGCGCGCGTGGCGATTTCTCCATTAGCATGACGCTGTGGCCCCCACCCCTGGCAAATATAGGCGGGTTTAGCGCTGCCGATTTCTCGCGCCAGCTTAATAATGCGATCCGCCGGAATACCGGTAATTTGCGCCGCCCACTCCGGCGTCTTCGCAATACCGTCTTTACCCTGGCCCAGAATATAGGCTTTGTAGTGACCGTTTTTCGGCGCGCTGGCAGGCAAGGTTTTTTCGTCATAACCGACGCAATATTTATCCAGGAACGGCTGATCGACCATGTTCTCGGTGATTAAGACATATGCCAGACCATTGACCAGCGCCGCATCGGTACCTGGACGAATCGGAATCCACTCATCTTCGCGACCGGCGCCGGTGTCGGTGTAACGAGGATCGATAATGATCATCCGCGCGTTTGATTTCTGCCGCGCCTGTTCAAGGTAATAGGTTACACCGCCCCCGCTCATGCGGGTTTCGCCAGGGTTATTACCAAACAACACCACCAGCTTACTGTTTTCAATGTCGGATGGACTATTGCCATCCGCCCAGCCGCCATAGGTGTAGTTCAGACCCGCTGCGATTTGCGCGGAAGAGTAATCACCGTAGTGGTTAAGATAACCGCCGCAGCAGTTCATCAGACGAGCGACCAGCGTTTTTCCCGGCGGCCATGAACGTGTCAAAGTGCCGCCCAGCGTTCCCGTGCCATAGTTCAGATAAATGGACTCGTTGCCATACTCTTTGATAAGACGCTGCATATTGGTGGCAATGATATCGTAGGCTTCGTCCCAGCTAATACGCTCAAATTTACCTTCGCCGCGCGCGCCGACGCGCTTCATCGGATACTTGAGCCGATCCGGGTTATAGACGCGACGACGCATAGAACGACCGCGCAGGCAGGCGCGAACCTGATGCAAGCCATCGTAATCATCGTCTCCGGTATTATCCGTTTCTACATATTTGATTTCGCCATCCACAACATGCATACGTAGCGGACAACGGCTGCCACAGTTTACCGTACAGGCGCTCCAGACGACTTTCTCGCCGGTTTTCGCCGGGCTTATTGCCTCTGCGGCGTTAGCGATGCGGGTAAATGGCAGGGTAAATGCGCTACTGGCCATCGCCAGGCCGCCTATCGCGGTGGTTTTGACTAAACCACGACGGCTCACCTCGGCTGCCAGCACGGCATCAGGGATCTTAGTTTTCATAAGGGCTCACTCTGCTGCTCACAATAAAAAATAATAAAACGATGTATAGAATTTTATATAGCGATAACATCGCTATAAAGTCTGATATATATCGAAAAAGTAGAAAAATAGTGTTAAAAACTGACCTTCATTCGAAATCAGTATTACCCCTAATAGGGTAGGGATTATTGTCCGGTATCAAACTGGCATAAAAAAAGCGCCCGAAGGCGCTTTTTAGAAGAGGAGAAAGCGAGGATTAGCCGATATATTCCAGTCCGTTCATGTACGGACGTAATACTTCCGGCACTTCAATGCGGCCATCAGCCTGCTGATAGTTTTCCATCACGGCCACCAGGGTACGACCTACCGCCAGACCAGAACCATTCAGGGTATGGACCAGACGGGTCTTTTTGTCGGACTTGCTGCGACAGCGTGCCTGCATACGACGCGCCTGGAAGTCCCAGACGTTAGAGCAGGAAGAGATCTCGCGGTAGGTATTCTGCGCCGGAACCCAGACTTCGAGGTCATAAGTTTTGCAGGCGCCGAAGCCCATATCGCCAGTGCACAGAATGATTTTACGGTACGGCAGTCCCAGTAGCTGGAGCACTTTTTCCGCGTGGCCGGTCATCTCTTCCAACGCAGCCATAGAATCTTCCGGGCGAACGATCTGCACCATTTCCACTTTGTCAAACTGATGCATACGAATCAGGCCACGGGTATCACGACCATAAGAACCTGCTTCAGAACGGAAACAAGGCGTATGCGCCGTCATTTTAATCGGCAGCTGATCTTCGTCGATGATTTCATCGCGTACCAGATTGGTCAGCGGAACCTCCGCCGTCGGGATCAAAGCATAGTTGCTGCTGTCTGCTTCTTCTTCCAGCGGACGGGTATGGAACAAGTCGCCTGCGAATTTCGGCAGTTGACCGGTGCCATACAGCGTGTCGTGGTTAACCAGATACGGCACGTAGTTTTCGCTATAGCCGTGCTGTTCCGTATGCAGATCCAACATGAACTGCGACAATGCGCGATGCATACGCGCAATCTGTCCTTTCATCACCACAAAACGGGAGCCGGTCAGCTTAACCGCGGCGGCAAAGTCGAGGCCGGAGTGCATTTCCCCTAAGGTGACGTGATCGCGGATTTCAAAATCAAACTCACGCGGGGTACCCCAGCGGCTGACTTCAACGTTGTCGTTTTCATCTTTACCTACCGGCACTTCATCCGCAGGCAGGTTTGGGATGGTCAGCGCGATATCACGGATCTCCGCCAGCAAGGTATCCAGCTCGGCTTTCGCCGCATCCAGCTCTTCGCCCAGTTTATTCACTTCCAGGCGTAAAGGCTCGATATCTTCCCCGCGCGCTTTCGCCTGGCCGATGGATTTCGATCGAGAATTACGCTCCGCCTGCAGGTTTTCCGTGTTGACCTGCAAAACTTTACGACGCTCTTCAAGAGCGCGCAGCTTATCTACATCCAGCTTAAAGCCCCGGCGTGCCAGTTTTTCAGCGACTGCGTCTGGCTCATTACGCAGCAGATTGGGATCGA
Source organism: Salmonella sp. SAL03688 (assembly GCF_046551895.1). Classification (NCBI taxonomy): domain Bacteria; kingdom Pseudomonadati; phylum Pseudomonadota; class Gammaproteobacteria; order Enterobacterales; family Enterobacteriaceae; genus Salmonella; species Salmonella sp. SAL03688. Next base: position 16,581 of record NZ_JBGDVI010000031.1, on the reverse strand, counting down.
GCATGCTTATCCTGTGCTTATCGAATAATAAAAGGAAACGCGATCAATTGATGATCGCCTCTGATTGTATTGATGAACGTAAACCGCGTTTACGTAATAGCGACGTTTTCGCCTTACCAGACCGACGACAGCAACAACGCATCCATTGCGCTATACCCGCGGACCTCATAAGCAACGTGCTATCAGGCATAACGAGGTTCATCATCAACGCCATGATACCTGGAGCATCATATTTAGAGATAACCTTACCGCAACGTTTACACTAGCGGTAGCGTTTTGTGGGGCTATTTTGATCCTGTTCAGCCAGCCAGGCGAGCTTTTCGCCAATCTTGCCTTCCAGACCACGATTTGTCGGATGATAATAGCGCGTTTGCGCGATTTCCGGCGGGAAGTACACTTCACCCGCAGCATAGGCATTGGGCTCATCGTGGGCATAGCGGTACTCCTGGCCATAGCCCATCTCTTTCATCAGTTTGGTTGGCGCATTACGCAGATGGACAGGAACGTCATAATCAGGACGTTCGCGCGCGTCGGCCAGCGCAGCCTTAAAGGCGGTATAGACGGCGTTGCTCTTCGGCGCGCAGGCGAGATAAACGATAGCCTGCGCGATCGCCCTTTCGCCTTCAGCCGGACCGACGCGGGTGAAACAATCCCACGCGGCAATAGCGACCTGCATCGCGCGCGGATCGGCATTACCCACATCTTCCGAGGCAATCGCCAGGCAGCGACGCGCCACGTACAGTGGATCGCCTCCCGCGGTAATGATACGGGCATACCAATAGAGGGCGGCATCCGGCGCGCTGCCGCGCACTGATTTATGTAAGGCGGAAATAAGATCGTAGAAGCGATCGCCTTTGTTATCAAAACGCGCGCTGCGCTCGCCGGCGATCTCGGTCAACAAGGCGGGCAATAAAACGCGTTTGCCGCTGTCATCCGCCTCCGCCATATCGGCCATCATTTCCAGCGTATTTAAGGCGCGCCGCGCGTCGCCATTGACCAGCTCAGCAATCGCTCGCCGTGTCTCATCCGGTAACACGATATCCTGATCGCCGTAACCACGCGTTTTGTCCTGCATCGCCTGGTCCAGTACTTGCTCGATATCGTCAGTGGTTAACGATTTCAGCAGATAGACCCGCGCTCGCGACAATAGCGCCGAGTTCAGCTCAAAAGAGGGATTTTCCGTGGTCGCGCCGATAAAGGTGATAGTGCCATCTTCGATATGCGGTAAAAAGGCGTCCTGCTGGCTTTTGTTAAAGCGATGCACTTCATCGACAAACAGGATGGTACGGCGACCGGCATTACGATTCTGGCGGGCGCGCTCGATAGCTTCGCGAATCTCTTTTACCCCAGAAGTGACGGCGGAAATACGCTCGACATCGGCGCTGGCGTAGCGGGCGATCACTTCAGCGAGCGTGGTTTTCCCCGTCCCTGGCGGCCCCCATAAAATCATGGAGTGCAGATGCCCGGCCTCAATAGCGCGAGGCAACGGCTTACCTGCGGCCAGCAAATGCTGCTGGCCGATATACTGCGCTAAATTTTCCGGCCGCATTCGCGCGGCCAGCGGTTGAAACGTATTATCAGAAAAATCGAGCGACAGATTGCTCACTCATCGCCTCTACTTACGTTGGTCGTCTATCGTTACCCCTTGCGGCGGAGTAAACGTAAATTTTGACGGATCAACCGCGCCGTTTTGCTGGGATTTTAGCTGATAGGCGCTACGCTGATCGTCTTGTTCTACGGCGCTAAACTGGTGGATAGTCCCGTCGCGTCCCACATTGATGGTGAACTGTTTCAGATTGCCGTTGCTGGCTTTCGGCGTCAGCACAAAATTATCGCCATCCTGCTTAATATTATACTGCTGCCAGTCGCTGGCCTGGTTGCGGGCAATCAGCATAAACGGTGTATTTCCGGTGGCATCTTTCAACCACGTGGCGGTAGCCTGTTCTACAAACGGGTTATAGAACCATAACGTTTTGCCGTCAGAAACCAGAATACTCTCGTCAGGTTGCGTCATATGCCAGTTGAATAGATTTGGCCGCTTAACCCATAAATCACCCTGTCCCTCCTGCACCGCGGCACCGCTGCCATCGGTGACTTTTTGAGTAAAGGTGGCATGAAAGCTGCTCACTTTATCCAGACGGCTTTTCAGAGAGCTGGCGGCGTCAGCCCATACGCTGCTGGCTACAACGCTTGAAAGTAATGCACAGGCGATTGCCATTTTTTTCATCATTATTCCTCAGGTTTCGACACTCCCGACCAGGAGCTCCTTTTGCTTTCTATTCCAGGCCAAAAATCAGCATGAGGAAAGAAGAAAATACTGAATTTTGTTGCCGGATGGCAGCCTGCACAGCGCCATCCGGCTTACAGGTTTACTCAAAAGGCGGCGGAGCCAGCACTTCACGATTACCGTTATGCCCCTGAGCGCTAACAATACCCTGCGCTTCCATCTGTTCGATAATACGCGCCGCACGGTTATAGCCGATGCGGAACTGACGCTGAACGCCGGAAATGGACGCTTTACGCTTCTGGGTGACGAAATTAACGGCCTGATCGAATAGCGCATCTAATTCTTCGCCGCCGTCAAAACCGCCACCGCCACCTTCGCTTTCGCTGTCGGAGGTAATGCCATCCACATATTGCGGACGACCGCGCGCTTTCCAGTCCTGCACCACCGCATGGACTTCCTGGTCACGCACAAACGCCCCATGGACACGTACCGGCATGGTGGAGTTTGGTCCGGAATAGAGCATGTCCCCCATTCCCAATAGCGACTCAGCGCCACCCTGATCAAGAATGGTGCGGGAGTCGATCTTGCTGGATACGGTAAAAGCGATACGGGTTGGAATGTTGGCTTTAATTAAACCAGTAATCACATCGACCGACGGACGCTGCGTCGCCAGTACCAGGTGAATCCCCGCAGCGCGCGCTTTCTGCGCCAGACGCGCGATCAGCTCTTCAACTTTTTTACCGACGGTCATCATCAGGTCGGCAAATTCATCAACCAGTACCACGATATACGGCAGTTTTTCCAGAACCGGATGCTGAACATCCATACTGTCGCCCGGCTTCCAGTACGGGTCCGGAATCGGACGCCCCATGCGGGCCGCTTCGGCGATTTTCTCGTTATACCCAGCCAGATTACGCACGCCGAGCGCGGACATCAGCTTATAGCGACGCTCCATCTCATTGACGCTCCAGCGTAACGCGTTAGCCGCGTCTTTCATGTCGGTAACAACTTCCGTCAGCAGATGCGGTATACCTTCATAGACCGAAAGTTCTAACATTTTCGGGTCGATCATGATAAAGCGAACGTCTTCCGGCTGCGCTTTATACAGCATACTGAGGATCATGGCGTTAACCCCGACCGACTTACCGGAACCGGTCGTACCGGCCACCAGCAGGTGAGGCATTTTCGCCAGATCCGCCACTACCGGATCGCCCGCGATATCCTTACCTAACACCACGGTAAGCGGCGACGGATTCTCGCGGAATTTGGCGTTATCCAACACTTCGCGCAGATAAACGGTTTGCCGTTTCTTGTTCGGCAATTCCAACCCTACGTAAGGTTTGCCTGGAATGACTTCCACAACGCGTACGGCTACCGTTGACAATGAGCGCGCCAGATCCCGGGAAAGGTTGGAGATACGCGCCGCTTTAACGCCCGGGGCCAGATTGAGTTCAAAGCGAGTAATGACCGGGCCTGGCGAATAGTTCACCACATCAGCTTTAATGCGGAAATCCGCCAGACGCGCTTCAACCAGACGCGCCATTTGTTCCAGCGCAAAGGTATCTACCGGTTCAACTTCGCTCGGCGGCGGCGTCAGAAGATCTAATGAAGGCAGCGGCGTCGTCGGACGCTGCAATGGACGACTGTCGCCGTTACGCATCAACAGCGGGTGGATCAGGCTGTCTTGCGGCGCTGTCGGCTGTTGCGGCTGCTGATACTGCGGTTGCGGCGCTACCGGCTGTTGCGGCTGCTGATACTGCGGCTGCGGCGCTACCGGCTGTTGCGGCTGCTGATACTGCGGCTGCGGCGCTACCGGCTGTTGCGGCTGCTGATACTGTGGCTGCGGCGCTACCGGCTGTTGCGGCTGCTGATACTGCGGCTGTGGCGCTGTCGGTTGCTGCGGCTGCTGATACTGCGGCTGCGGTGCTACCGGCTGTTGCGGCTGCTGATACTGCGGCTGCGGCGCTACCGGCTGCTGCGGCTGCTGATACTGCGGCTGCGGCGCTACCGGCTGCTGCGGCTGCTGGTACTGTGGCTGAGGCTGCGGCGCTACAGGTTGCTGAACAGGCGTTGACTCGGGCATGACACCCGGCGTGAACAGCGGTTCGTGCGGACCTTCATCAACCAATACTTTCATTGGCGAGAAATCCAGATCGTCCAGTGAGAACGGCTGCGCGCCAGCGGGTTGCTCGCCGGAATAGCGCTGCTGTTGCGAAGCGGCAAACTGGCGGGCTAATTCAGCTTCCGCAGCGGTATCGTCATCTTCTGCCTGTTGCGTATCATGCTGATACGTCTCACCATAACGATGCTGCTGCGACTGCGCAAACTGACGGGCTAACTCGTCCTGATGCATTGCATCTATTTCTTCATCGGTTAGCTGCGCGCCCGTCTCGTACTGATTGCGCTCCGCCTCGCGGGCTTTTTCTTCTGCAATCCTCTGTGACGGCAGCTTAATACCGTACGATGCCAGTTCCCGTCGGGTCGGCACGCGAACGCGGTTCGGACGCGGCAGTTGCGGACCAATCCCCTCTTTCACCTGCGGACGCGGCGCGCCGCCGGTAGCCAGACTAAAGGCAGGCGCAGCGGCCGCGGCGCCTGCTGCCAGGGCGCCACTCTTAATACCTGCGTCAAGCGACGCGGCGGCGGCTACCGCTTCCACTGGCGGTATGGACGGCGCGACAGATACCGTAGGTTTGACCGGCACGTTCTCTTTTACCGGCTCCGGAATCGGTTGATACCATGCCGCCAGTTGTTCGCGCTCACGGGCGCGTTTCTCTTCCACCTCTTCAAAATAGTAAAGCGGAGGACGGGCGGGTCTGGTCTCTTCTGTGTCAGGTTCAGGCTCGGTGGCAACCGGCTGTTCGATAACCGGCGGCGGCATGTGGGAAGGTTCAGCCGCTATCGGCTCCGGCTGATAAACCGGCTCCGGCTGATGGGTCGGCTCCGGCTGATGGGTCGGCTCCGGCTGCCAGTGTTGTTCGGCATCCGGCGCCTGCCATTGCGGCTGTGTTTCCTGCGGCGCAAGAGAGTCATATTCTGCTGCGGTCGCTGGCGTCGCGGCGTATTGCGGCGCGGAAGCGACAGGCACAGGTTGCTGCCACGGCGCACTTTGCGCCTCTTGCGGTTGAGCATATTGCGGATGCGGCTGATACCCCTCCGGCGCAGGCGCGATAACCGGTTCGCCGGTTTGCGGCCCCGGTACGGGCTGCCACTCCACGGTCGGTTGCGCGACAACCGGCTCAGCCCCCGGCATGGGCGGCGTTTGCATTATGGGATCGGCGGACGCTGCCCACGTCTGGGTGACGGCAGTTGCAGCCGCAGCGGCGGCGACCGGTTCAGTGACAGAATAGCCGTTTAACAGCGGATCATATTCATCATATTCCGGCTGCGTCGCACGGTTGCCCGAAAACAGAACGTCGTCGGGATCGGCAGCGACGCCGCGCGCGCTATACTGAATGTCCTCGTCATCATCCATCCGTTTGCCGGAAAAGAGCGCGGCATCGGTCTGACGGCCCCGTGGATTGCTGAATTTTTCAGCCAGTCGCTTACGACGCGCCAACGCGCCGCGCAAAATACGCGCCCGGCGAGATTCACGCTGCACGCCGTCGGTTTCTTCATCGTATTCGTCATCATACTCTTCGTCGTCAACCCACGTATCATCACGCCGGGTACGGTTGCTGGCGAAGGTCAGTATATTAAGCAGCCAGCCGCCTAATTTTTCGGCGATACTGACCCAGGACCAGCCGGTAAAGAGCGTCAGCCCGGCAGCCCAAATACAGAGAAGCATTATCGTTCCGCCGCTACTATGCAACAACGGCTGCAGCGTGGTGCTTAACAGGCTGCCAATTACGCCGCCGGAGGCGAAATACCAGATATCGTCGGCATTAATGGCCGCCAGACCGCAGGAAGTGAGAATCAGCGCCAGCACGCCGATAAGGCGTAGCGACACAGCAAAATAGTCGATGTAATCATCCGTAGACTGATGACGCCACGCAAACCAACACCCGCCGACAATAATGACAGGGATGGTGTAGGCCATTACGCCAAAAATAAAGAACAGTGTATCGGCCAGCCACGCGCCCGGCGCGCCGCCTAAATTATGGATGGGTTCATGCCAGGCGGTTTGCGACCAACTGGGGTCCGAAGGGTTAAAGCTCAACAAGGCCGCCATCAACCAGACGGCAAAAAGGGCAATAAGTATCAACAACGCTTCCAGAAGTCGGCGCCCGCTGCTTAACTTCGTCAATGTGACGTCTTTGTCTTCAGTATATTCCTGGCTCAAAAAAGGCTCTCCAGGTTCCAGGCTTTTCCCGCCCGATGCTAAAACGGACAACAGCACCGGGTTGCCCCGGCACTGTTGCTGTATGGATTAACAGGAGTGTAATCAAACTACGGCGATTTTGCACCTGTTCCGTGTTAGCGTGTCTTAATAACCAGACGATTACTCTGTTTTACCTCTTCCATCACTACGTAAGTTCGGGTGTCGTTCACACCTGGCAAGCGCAGCAACGTCTCTCCCAATAGTTTTCGATACGCTGACATATCCGGTACACGGGTTTTCAACAGGTAGTCGAAATCGCCGGAAACCAAATGACACTCCTGAATCTCTTCAAGCTTTTGCACGGCGGCATTAAACTGTTCAAACACATCCGGCGCGCCGCGATTTAAGGTAATCTCAACGAATACCAGAAGTGACGCATCCAGATAATGCGGGTTCAACAGCGCCGTATAGCCCTGGATAAACCCCTGTCGCTCCAGCCGACGCACACGCTCAAGGCAAGGTGTCGGCGAAAGTCCTACTCGTTTAGAAAGCTCGACGTTGGAAATACGCCCATCCTTTTGCAGTTCATTAAGAATGTTACGATCGATACGGTCGAGATCTTTGCCAGGGCGCTTCTTGCTATCTACCATTATTATTGTCTCTCTGTATTCCTTCCCTACTCCTGCCTGACTCTACTCACATCACTGTTCAGAGTCGCTGCCCATCACAATAGACCGAAACCCAGAGGGATTAACGGCGCGCAATGCCTGGTCTATGGTGAGAAGACCGTTGCCTCACGGCAGCTATCGACATCACGAATGGCGTCTGTCCACGCCATGCGTAGATTTCACTAGCCCGGTAAACATGGTATTTACATGCATGATTATGCAGCACATACATAACACAGTTTTTTTCTTCCTCGAATGTTTTCGCAAAACAGCAGGTGATTGTCAAAGCAAAACATCGATTTTTAGTACAACATGCCAGTTATTCATTAGAGAGGGCGGTAAACTGTCATTTCGTCACCTTATAAGTTACCGATTTTAATTAAAGTTTGTGATGATAACGTCGCTGTCGCGGTCGTTCATCGGTTCATGCTATTACACATATTGTTAACAAAATCGTTATGCTCTTTTTTTACGTCTGTAAATTCCCTACAATTCTGCTCATTGTCTGCCAACAACTATGGGGATCTCATGGGCACGACCAAACACAGTAAGCTGCTTATTCTGGGCTCAGGACCGGCGGGATATACCGCGGCGGTGTATGCCGCGCGCGCAAATTTACAGCCGGTACTTATTACCGGTATGGAAAAAGGCGGTCAACTGACTACCACGACGGAAGTGGAAAACTGGCCCGGCGATCCAAACGATTTGACCGGCCCGCTGCTGATGGAACGCATGCATGAACATGCGGCAAAATTTGAAACCGAGATAATCTTTGATCACATCAACAAAGTGGATCTGCAAAATCGTCCGTTCCGTCTGACAGGTGACAGCGCAGAGTACACTTGTGATGCGTTGATCATTGCGACCGGCGCTTCCGCGCGCTATCTGGGGCTGCCATCGGAAGAAGCCTTTAAAGGGCGCGGCGTTTCCGCCTGCGCAACCTGCGACGGTTTCTTCTACCGCAATCAGAAAGTGGCGGTGATCGGCGGCGGCAACACCGCGGTTGAAGAAGCGCTTTATCTGTCCAACATCGCTTCGGAAGTGCACCTTATCCATCGCCGTGACGGTTTCCGCGCTGAAAAAATCCTCATTAAGCGCCTGATGGATAAAGTCGAAAATGGCAATATCATTCTGCACACCAACCGGACGCTGGAAGAAGTGACCGGCGATCAGATGGGCGTTACTGGTCTGCGTCTTCGCGACACGCAGCAAAGCGATAATATTGAGACGCTGGACATCGCCGGACTTTTCGTAGCCATCGGTCATAGCCCAAACACGGCGCTCTTCGAAGGCCAGCTTGAGCTGGAAAATGGTTATATCAAAGTTCAGTCCGGCACCCATGGCAACGCCACACAAACCAGCATCCCTGGCGTATTCGCGGCGGGTGACGTTATGGATCATATTTACCGTCAGGCGATCACCTCTGCGGGTACGGGCTGTATGGCGGCGCTGGATGCCGAACGCTATCTCGATGGTCTGGCCGACGCGAGCAAATAGTTTTTACAAATCAGTAACAAAAGTAAAAAAGGCGACTATAAGTCGCCTTTATTTTTGCGTCGTTGTAACATTGCCCTGCCTGAAATTCCAATAACTCACCTGCTAAGCGTGCAATGAATAAAACCCGTCAAAAAGAGCTGACCCGCTGGTTAAAACAGCAAAGCGTAATCTCCCAACGGTGGTTGAATATTTCCCGCCTGTTGGGGTTCATGAGTGGCGTATTAATTGTCGCTCAGGCCTGGATCATGGCGCGTATCCTGCAACATATGATCATGGAGAACATTCCACGGGAAGCGCTGTTGCTCCCTTTTATCCTGCTGATACTGGTCTTTGTCCTCCGCGCCTGGGTGGTGTGGTTGCGCGAGCGCGTCGGTTTTCATGCCGGACAACATATTCGCTTTGAGATCCGCCGTCAGGTGTTGGATCGTCTGCAGCAAGCCGGCCCAGCCTGGATTCAGGGCAAGCCCGCCGGTAGCTGGGCGACGCTGGTGTTGGAACAGATTGACGATATGCATGACTATTATGCGCGCTATCTGCCGCAAATGGCGCTTGCCGTTTGCGTACCGCTCTTAATCGTGGCGGCGATTTTCCCGTCAAACTGGGCGGCGGCGCTGATTCTGCTGGGCACCGCCCCGCTCATTCCCCTATTTATGGCGATGGTGGGGATGGGCGCGGCTGACGCCAACCGCCGCAATTTCCTGGCGCTTGCCCGGCTAAGCGGCCATTTTCTTGACCGTCTGCGCGGGATGGAAACGCTGCGAATTTTCGGTCGTGGAGAAGCGGAAACCGAGAGCATTCGCGCAGCATCGCAGGATTTTCGTCAGCGCACGATGGAAGTTCTGCGCCTCGCCTTTTTATCTTCCGGCGTGCTGGAGTTTTTCACCTCGCTTTCTATTGCGCTGGTCGCCGTTTATTTTGGCTTCTCTTACCTGGGCGAGCTGAACTTTGGTCATTACGGTACCGGCGTGACGCTCGCCGCCGGGTTCCTCGCCTTGATCCTCGCGCCGGAGTTTTTCCAGCCATTACGCGACCTCGGCACGTTTTATCATGCTAAGGCGCAGGCGATTGGCGCGGCGGATAGTCTGAAGACGTTTCTGGAAACGCCCCTCGCCCACCCGGCGCGCGGCGAAGTTGAGCTGGCGGAAAACGAGCCTGTAACCATTGACGCAGTCAATCTTATTATCACCTCGCCAGAAGGCAAAACGCTTGCCGGGCCGCTGAATTTCTCATTAGCGGCAGGAGAACGCGCCGTCCTGGTAGGACGCAGCGGTTCCGGTAAAAGCACTCTGTTGAATGTATTATCCGGTTTTCTCTCCTATCAGGGATCTTTGCGTATTAACGGTGTCGAGCTTCGCGATCTCTCGCCGGAATCCTGGCGCCAGCATCTCTCCTGGGTTGGGCAAAACCCGCAATTACCTGCGGCGACGCTACGCGAAAATGTATTACTGGCGCGCCCGGACGCCAGCGAGCAGGAACTTTATGCCGCGCTTGACGCCGCATGGGTAAGCGAATTTTTACCGCTGCTGCCGCAGGGAGTAGACACCCCGCTCGGCAATCATGCCAGCAGACTTTCCGTCGGCCAGGCACAGCGTGTAGCGATCGCCCGTGCGCTACTTAATCCCTGTCAACTGCTACTGCTGGATGAACCGGCGGCAAGCCTGGACGCTCACAGCGAGCAACGCGTCATGCAGGCGTTAAAAGCGGCGTCAAAACGCCAGACCACATTAATGGTGACGCATCAGTTGGAAGATCTCGCCGACTGGGACGCTATCTGGGTTATGCAAGATGGCGCGATTGTCGAACAAGGCAGTTATGCCGAACTCAGCGCCGCCAACGGCGCTTTTGCGACGTTATTGGCTCATCGTCAGGAGGATATTTAAATGCGCGCGCTACTCCCTTATCTGACGCTTTATAAACGCCATAAATGGATGCTAACGCTGGGAATTGCGCTGGCAATCCTGACCCTGCTTGCCAGTATCGGGCTGCTGACGCTTTCCGGCTGGTTCCTGTCCGCGTCCGCTATCGCAGGCTTCGCGGGAATTTACAGTTTTAACTATATGCTCCCGGCGGCCGGCGTGCGCGGCGCGGCCATTACCCGTACCGCCGGTCGTTATTTTGAACGTCTGGTAAGTCATGACGCCACGTTCCGCGTGCTGCAACATCTGCGTATTTATACCTTCAGCAAACTTTTACCGCTCTCCCCCGCGGGTCTGGCGCGTTATCAGCAAGGTGAACTGCTGAACCGCATCGTTGCCGACGTCGACACGCTGGACCATCTCTATTTGCGCGTCATCTCCCCGCTGGTCGGCGCTTTTGTAGTGATTATGATTGTCACCCTGGGGCTTAGCGTTCTCGACGTGACGCTGGCGATCACGCTGGGCGGCATTATGCTGTTGACGCTGTTTATTATGCCGCCGGTGTTTTATCGCGCCGGCAAAAATACCGGCCAAAATCTGACGCATCTACGAGGTCAGTATCGCCAGCAGCTCACGTCATGGTTACAGGGCCAGGCGGAACTCACCATTTTTGGCGCCAGCAAACGCTATCGGGCGCAAATGGAAGCCACCGAATTACAATGGCATGAGGCCCAACGCCGACAGTCTGAACTGACCGCCTTATCGCAGGCGTTAATGCTGCTGATTGGCGCGCTGGCGGTGATGTTAATGTTGTGGATGGCCTCCGGCGGCGTTGGCGGCAATACGCAGCCCGGCGCGCTCATCGCGCTGTTTGTCTTCTGCGCGCTGGCGGCTTTCGAGGCGCTTGCGCCCGTTACCGGCGCATTCCAGCATCTGGGGCAGGTTATCGCCTCTGCGCTTCGTATCACTGAATTAACGGAGCAAAAACCGGAGGTGACCTTTCCGCAGGCAGAAACTCCCGCGCCGGAAAAGGTCACACTCACCCTGCGGGACGTTTCGTTTCGTTATCCCGACCAGCCGATTAATGCGCTCAATGCCCTCTCATTACAGGCTAATCCTGGCGAGCATGTCGCTATTCTGGGGCGTACCGGCTGCGGAAAATCAACGCTGTTGCAGCTACTCACCCGCGCCTGGGACCCGCAACAAGGCGAAATTCTGCTCAACGATCTTCCGCTATCCTCGCTGAGCGAATCCGCCTTACGCCGGACTATCAGCGTGGTGCCGCAGCGTGTCCACCTGTTCAGCGCCACGCTGCGTGATAATTTATTACTGGCGGCGCCCAATGCCAGCGACGAAGCCCTTTCCGACATGCTGCGTCGCGTCGGCCTCGAAAATCTGCTCGAAGATAGTGGGCTTAATAGCTGGCTCGGCGAAGGCGGTCGCCTGCTATCCGGCGGCGAACTTCGTCGTCTGGCCATCGCCCGCGCGCTGTTGCATGATGCTCCGTTAATGCTGTTGGATGAGCCCACTGAGGGGCTGGATGCGACCACCGAGAGCGAAATGCTGGAATTACTTGCCGATGTGATGCGCGAGAAAACCGTCCTGATGGTGACTCACCGTTTGCGCGGTCTGGCCCGTTTTGATCAAATCATCGTAATGGACGACGGGCGCATCATTGAGCGAGGCACTCATGCAGAATTGTTAGCCGGACAAGGGCGCTATTATCAGTTTAAACAACGTCTGTAAGCTATTATTGAACGATCCGACTTGCGTACTGGAGTTTCGCCGTCATGCGTCTGGTTCAGCTTTCCCGACATTCTATCGCCTTCCCTTCGCCGGAAGGCGCTTTACGCGAGCCTAACGGTTTACTGGCGCTGGGCGGCGATCTCAGCCCTGCCCGGTTGTTAATGGCCTACCAGCACGGGATTTTCCCGTGGTTTTCGCCGGGCGACCCGATTCTGTGGTGGTCGCCCGATCCGCGCGCCGTGCTGTGGCCTGAAAAGTTTCACCTCAGTCGCAGCATGAAGCGCTTTCACAACGCATCCCCTTACCGCGTGACGCTCAATTACGCTTTCGATCGGGTCATTGATGGATGCGCCAATCACCGTGACGAAGGCACCTGGATAACGCGTGGTATTGAGGAAGCCTATCGCCGATTACATGAATTGGGCCACGCGCACTCCATTGAAGTGTGGCGCGATCGGGAACTGGTCGGCGGGATGTATGGCGTCTCGCAGGGGGCGCTATTTTGCGGCGAATCGATGTTTAGCCGCCAGGAGAATGCCTCTAAAACCGCACTGCTGGTTTTTTGCGCTGAATTTACCCGCCACGGCGGTAAACTTATTGATTGTCAGGTACTTAATAGTCATACTGCCTCGCTCGGTGCCATTGAAATTCCACGTCGTGACTACCTCGATCACCTCGCGGCCTTACGCCAACAGCCGCTGGCCTCCCGTTTTTGGGTGCCGCGGACATTATTTTTGCCCCGGAAGTGAATGTTTTCGGCACATTTTTTATTGGGGTGTTATAATTGCTGCCGCAGAATTGGTTTAGCTCATTATCCCGCAGCCCGTTGTCAGGTAACGCCCATCGTTTATTTCACCGTTCCCTTATATGTTGCGCTTATGTCGATACATCAGGCGGTAGTATCAGGGAAAAGGTGTATAACGCGGCGTTGTCGTGTGTCGCGGAATCATGTGCTAAACCTGGTTTGCTGTGTTTTAAACGCACAAATCTTTACTTATCAAAAGAAGTTCGGCATTATCTTGCCGGTTCAAATTATGGTAGTGATACCCCAGAGGATTAGATGGCCAAAGAAGACAATATTGAAATGCAAGGTACCGTTCTCGAAACGTTACCTAATACCATGTTCCGCGTAGAGTTAGAAAACGGTCACGTGGTTACTGCACACATCTCCGGTAAAATGCGTAAGAACTACATCCGCATCCTGACGGGCGACAAAGTGACCGTTGAGCTGACCCCGTACGACCTGAGCAAAGGCCGCATTGTCTTCCGTAGTCGCTAATTGTCTCCTCACGCCCTGAAGGGCGGCTGGATAAAAGGTCGGTTTAACCGGCCTTTTTTGCGTCCATTAAGTCGATGAATGACGAGCAGGTTACTCTTCCACCATCCGCGCATACTCTTCTGTCAAAAAATCGACCAACGCGCGTACGGAAGGTAATAATCCTCGCCGGGATGGGAACACAGCATGAATAACCTCCCGCCGGGGCTCCCACTCTTCCAGCACCGCGACCAGTTCACCGGCGGCCAGTTGTTCTTTCACCATTAAGACAGGTAACTGCACAAGCCCCACGCCCGCCATCGCCGCCTCGCGTAGCGCCAACATGTCTGTAGTAATCATACGCGGGGTAAAATGGACTTCCGCACGCGCGCCCTGCGGGCCGTAAAGTTCCCAGCGGTGGATATGCTTGCCGGATGCAAGACTTAGCCCTGGCCAATGGCTCAACTCCGACGGCGCGGAAGGGATTCCCATCCGTGCGATAAGATCCGGGCTGGCAAACAGGCGATGCCCTCTGTCAGCCAGGACGCGCATCACCAGGTCGCTATCCTCAAACGGGCGCGGCCTGACGCGAATCGCCACATCCACCCCCTCCCCTACGACGTCCACCCGACGATTGGTTGCTTCAAGCTGTAGCGAAACATCAGGATAACGCGCCATAAACTTCGCCAGCATTGGGCCGATGTGTACATGCAGCAGCGTCACCGGGCAGGTCAGCTTCACGATACCGCGAGGCTCTACCTGCAATGCGGCAATGGCATCCTGCGCCGCCTGAGCTTCCACCAGCATCGCTTTACAGTGCTCATAGAATGTTTGCCCCACTTCGGTAACGTTAAACTGCCGGGTGGTTCGCTGAATCAATCGCACGCCCAGCCGTTCCTCCAGTTGTGCAATACGCCGGCTCAGTTTTGATTTTGGTTCATCAAGCGCACGCCCCGCCGCGGCAAACCCACCCTCTTCGACCACATGCACAAACCACGCAAAATCATTGAGATCCGTTTTTATCATTACATTGTCCTATTAATGGAACGGTATGAGCCATTTTAGCCACTACCGAACCTTTTGTCATGAATATAAGCTTATTCACATCAAGACAACGCCACTGAGGAGAACACCATGAAACAGATTACAGGCGTCTATACCGCACCTCGACCGCACTGGGTTGGCGATGGATTTCCGGTTCGTTCACTCTTTTCTTATCAGTCACATGCGCAGCAGTTGAGTCCCTTCCTGCTGCTGGATTATGCCGGGCCGCACACATTTACGCCGGGTAATGAAAAACGCGGCGTTGGGGAGCATCCACACCGCGGTTTCGAGACCGTGACGATTGTTTATAGTGGCGAAGTCGAGCATCGGGACTCTACCGGTCGCGGCGGCGTTATCGGCCCGGGCGACGTTCAGTGGATGACCGCAGGCGCAGGCATTTTGCATGAAGAGTTCCATTCCGACGCGTTTACCCGTCGGGGCGGCGAACTGGAAATGGTGCAGTTGTGGGTTAACCTTCCAATGAAGGACAAAATGACCACCCCGGGTTATCAAAGCATTACCCACGATGTTATCCCGACCGTTACGTTGCCGGATGACGCCGGAGTCGTGCGGGTCATTGCAGGGCGTTATGAAGAGACAAAAGGCCCGGCGCACACTTTCTCGCCGCTCAATGTCTGGGATATGCGCCTGCAACGCAATCGCCAGCTTACATTGGCACAGCCGGAAGGATGGAGCACCGCGCTGGTGGTACTGAAAGGCAATATCACGGTGAACGGCACGACGCCGGTCAACGAAGCGCAACTGGTGGTATTGAGCCAGCAAGGGAAAACGCTGCACCTTGAGGCCAGCAGCGACGCCAGCGTATTGCTGTTATCAGGCGAGCCGCTGAATGAACCGATTGTGGGTTACGGCCCATTTGTTATGAACACGAAACAAGAGATCGCAGAAGCAGTCCGCGATTTCAACTCCGGCCGTTTTGGCCAAATCTGAAAACATGAAGGAGAACACGATGTCAAGTCCTGCTAATTTTAATGGTTTGCGCCCGGTAATTGATGTTAACGATTCCGTGATGCTTTTAATCGATCATCAAAGCGGTCTTTTCCAGACCGTAGGCGATATGCCAATGCCGGAATTACGCGCTCGCGCCGCGGCGTTGGCGAAGATGGCGACGTTAGCGAAAATGCCGGTCATTACCACGGCATCCGTACCGCAAGGTCCGAACGGCCCGCTGATCCCGGAGATCCACGCTAATGCGCCACATGCGCAGTACATTGCGCGCAAAGGTGAAATTAACGCCTGGGATAACGAAGATTTCGTTAAGGCGGTAAAAGCGACGGGTCGTAAGACGCTGATCATTGCCGGGACGATTACCAGCGTGTGCATGGCATTCCCGGCCATTAGCGCGGTAGCGGAAGGTTATAAGGTATTTGCCGTGATCGACGCATCCGGTACCTACAGTAAGATGGCGCAGGAGATCACCCTGGCGCGTATCGTACAGGCTGGCGTCGTACCGATGGATACTGCCGCAGTCGCCTCTGAGCTGCAAGGCACCTGGAACCGTGAAGACGCCGCCGCGTGGGCCGACGTTTATACTCAGGTATTCCCGGCCTATCAACTGCTGATCGAAAGCTACAGCAAAGCGCAGGATGTGGTGAAAAACAACGAAATGTTGGATTCACAGCGCTAATTTGCCTCCCCGCGCCAGTTTGGGCGGGGATTATGTCTATTGCATGAGCAAACGACAGTGAATATGTAAATTCTGCTTGACCGTTTTAGCGCAACTCCCTATAGTAGCGCCCCGTTGCCCCCCAAGTGGTCAGGCAGCAATACAATATGGTGAGGTGTCCGAGTGGCTGAAGGAGCACGCCTGGAAAGTGTGTATACGGCAACGTATCGGGGGTTCGAATCCCCCCCTCACCGCCATATTTAAGAAAGAGCTCGTACGAAAGTACGGGCTTTTTTTTCACATATGACCCGTCCTGAATAGCGTTGACACGTTCCAGACTTAAATCCGGAGAACGTGATGATGACTGAGTTCAAACGCACCCAACGCGATTATCCTCTAT
>NZ_JBGDVI010000030.1:0-41460 GCF_046551895.1 Salmonella sp. SAL03688 | reverse complement strand
TGGCTTTTTAGTGGTTGATGCAGGTTTTGTCATGTGAGTCACCTCTTACTTGAGAGTTTACTCACTTAGTCGCGTGTCCACTATTGCTGGGTAAGATCAGAGTGCATTGTAGGCTATGATAGTGAAGTGAAAAAAGTATTAATTTATGATTCAATGAATACCTCACCTGAATGGCAATCAAATATTGATGTCTATGACAAGCTTACCTTAGCATTCAATGATAAATATAAAAATGAAGATTGCAGTATTTGTGGTCTTTACTATGACGGTGTTTATGAGCCAAAACCTTTACACTCCTCCTCCTGGAAAGACTGGTGTACCATTTTATGATAGTTAACCTTTACCAAGATAATTATTCAGGCTACCGCCAACATGGGGGGTCGGAGGTTCAAATCCTCTCGTGCCGACCAAAATTCCCCTTAAAAACCAGCCTGTCAGGGCTGTTTTTTTTATGGCTCAATTTCCTACGGGGAAGCTATGGGGTGAAACTGGGGAATAAAGCCGTCGAGATTCGACGCAATTTGCGATTGATTCATCAGTTTGCTCACTGCTCAGTTTCGGAATTCATCAATACACAAATTTTCATTTCGAATTACTGTATAAATTCCCTGTAAATCATTACCGGAGCGCGCCACATTTTCCCCCTGCCCTATACTTTCAGCCTGACGACTGGCGGTTTCATATGTGTGGACGCTTTGCACAAGCACAGACCCGTGAAGAATATCTGGCATATCTGGCCGACGAAGCCGATCGTAATATTGCTTATGACCCTCAGCCTATAGGCCGGTATAACGTGGCGCCCGGGACTAAAGTCCTGCTATTGAGCGAACGCGACGAGCAATTACATCTCGACCCGGTGATTTGGGGTTACGCTCCCGGATGGTGGGATAAAGCTCCACTTATTAACGCCCGTGTCGCGACAGCGGCCTCCAGCAGAATGTTTAAGCCACTATGGCAGCATGGCCGGGCTATCTGTTTTGCCGATAGATGGTTCGAGTGGAAGAAGGAAGGCGACAAAAAACAGCCGTATTTCATTCACAGAAAGGACGGGAAGCCGATATTCATGGCTGCCATTGGCAGTACGCCGTTTGAGCGCGGTGATGAAGCAGAGGGATTTCTGATTGTTACCTCCGCAGCCGATAAAGGTCTGGTAGACATTCACGATCGTCGCCCGCTGGCACTGACACCGGAAACTGCTCGGGTATGGATGCGCCAGTTCCTGGAACCACATTCTAAGTCAATAACATACCGCGTCATACCTGCGCTCACACGTCCCATGATGCGAAAAGATACCAATCCATGCCAATAGTTAAAAACGGATGACTGTCCCGAATCCGTCCCACCTGCCCTATCCCACAAACCGGCGTTCAGATGCTCATCAAGAAAACCACCTCACCCTCATAACTCAGTAAGCGTCCCGTTTAGGACGTAGCGTAAGGATTATTTTACGGTTTCGAGGTTCCAGGGCAGCAGTTCGTGCACCCGGTTCGATGACCAGTCGCTGATTTTCCACAGCACGTCGCGTAACCATGCCTCGGACTCCACGTCGTTTAGTTTGCACGTACCCAGCAGGCTATAGATGATCGCCGCTGCCTCGCCGCTCCTGTCTGAGCCGAAGAACAGATAGTTACGTCGGCCCAGCGCCACGCACCGTAAGGCGTTTTCACAGATGTTGTTGTCGATCTCCACCCGACCGTCGCAGCAGAGGACACGCTCAACGCATCACACTGCTTCAGCATGTAACCGAACTCCTTCGCCATCTCCGCATGCACCGACAACGTTTTCAACTGCGCCTGTATCCAGTCGTACAGCGACTGGCTTTTCTCTTTCCTGACCGACAGCCGTGTTTGCGCCGGGCTGTGGACTCTGTCATCTGTGATAGTGTCCATCAAAATTTAAGTGGACACTATCATCGCCGGATTGACAGGGTTCTGACAGACGTCCTCCACGGTGCGCTTACATTTTACCTATTAAGGAATATTTTTGCTTTTTAAAGGTATTAAACCATCTCGGTGATGTAACAAAAACTTTCCCTGCCATAGATTCTGATTCTAATTCTCGTGGTAATGCATCATAGGCATTAGCTGCTATACTTGAATTACTAAAATCAGTATAATAAATAAGTTTCCTTCTTGTTGCCATTCTATATTTACAAACCCATTCATCTGCTGAAAGAATTAATGGGCCATTCAGATTACTCATACCTCTATTTTCAAACTGATGGGCTGAAACATCAAACACATAGTCTTTTCCTTCTTTATTTCCAACCACTGCAAAATGATTTGTTGGTATTTCCTCTGTTGGTTTATCCCAGATAAATATACCTCGATAACGAATATTATCGAACCCTTTTTCATTCATAAAATTGCTTACAGGAGTCATTAATGACTCACACTGCCCTACCGGATTCATTATTTTATTATTTATAATTGGATTCTGTTTCAATTCCTCCAGATAGGCCGCAGCATCAATATCACTGGTTAGGTTGTAAGTTATATCTGTGCGTTCCACTCCCGGTTCTGTTGCCATGGTTAAGTGATGTGTTTCACTGTACCCCTGGCAATTTACGGTATAGTTCCCGACGTCATCCAGGGTGACTGATAATATCTCCTGACTGTCTTCATCCAGAATACAGAAGTAGTTTTCCCCGTGCAGGCCGGAATGAATGTTTTCCTCCCATCCGTCATACGCGAGCGTCCTGAGCAGTTCAAATCTGCTGACCACATCCTCCCGCGTCGTTCCGGCCGGCGGGTGACAAATCGTCCAGATGCACCCCAGCGCTTCAGTCTGGTGCGTTGAGCAAAAAAATTCCTTCATTTTTTCCCAGGAACTCATTTCAGGGGGGGTATCAGACCAGGCAATACGATAAATGCGGCGGTTACTGATGATGGCGGGAAGACATCCGCTTCCAATATGAAAGGGCATAACAAAAAACCTTTATAAATTTACATATAGTATCTGTCCGACAGACATCATCTCTTCCTGGTCTTAATTTCACAATAAGGTTATCGGCGGATTCATGGTCGTCCTGCCATGGCGGGCTTCAGAAGGTGCAGAAGAAAAATCCGTTATGATGACCGGATGGCGGGACTGTCATTTTACAGCTAAGTGTCGATTTTTTCAGGGTCGCTTTCCACGATGACCAGATCATCCGGTATCAACGCCCGGCGTTCAATTTTGGCAGGCAGAAGTCACCCGGCAGAAATTACTTAACGATTCAGATAATGCCATTAAGGACTGGCGCACAGAATTAACGCTGGGGATTATCAGTGATGAAAATAAAGCAGCTTTGATTCTGCCGATGAATTATATCAATGTTCTTAAATCGCTGGACTTAACAGGTGTTTCAGATGAGGCCACCTTCACAGCAATCAGGTGGCCTTCATTACCACAGGAGTGATTTACTGGCTATCGATATTCCTGTTCATCATTTTTAGGTCATCTACACACATTCATTCTGGCTGAGTTGAAATATTGCAAAAATATTAATGTTTATTATTTTTTCTTTAAGTAAATTTTCGCTCAATAAACTTAGTTGTTTATTCAATGACAATGAAGTATGAACTATGCTGGAAATGAAGGAAGTCAACAGTAAGGATAGTCTGAATATTCACGGGTGATATTATGAGACATCGTATATTTTCCCCATTGCTTCTGGTGTTGTCGGCTACAGCCTTTTCGGCATCGGCGATGGCCGCTAGTGATACAAAACCCCCCACCAGATAATACAAAATCCGCCTCCAGTGGACTGCCGCCAATACCCGCCCCATTTATTCGTCCCCCCTGGTGTGACAACTGGCCACCAGATATAGAAAAACCACCGGAGTGGTGTCAGATTTGTGGTTGTTAATTTTTACAGAAGGCTGTAACAACCATATCAGTACTGATGGTATATCTGGTTATTATGCTTCATCAGTTCCTCCTGAACTGAATATTACTTCAGGCTGGTGTATTTTATTAACGCCAGCCTGTTTTTTCACAACGTCATATTACTGACTTACTGGCCCATGCCTCCTGAGAAACCAGCCAGTAGTTATTACTGTGGTAATGCAGGCCACCTGATTGCTGTGAAGGTGGCCTCATCTTTCACATCGCTCAAATCCAGCATTTTCAGCGCCCTGATATAGACCATCCATTTAGTCAGGCTTGCCCTATCATCGTCGCTGATATCCCCCAACGCCAGTTCGGTTCGCCAGTCGACAATGGTGCTGTTAGCATCGGTAAGTAGCTTCTGACGTGTGGTTTCGGCTTTTGCATGATAATCAACGGGAACAGCGACAACAGCGCCGTTCGAATATTTCCAGTCGCCATAGATATTAAATCCTGCAGGTAACTTGTTAACCTCAACAACTGAAAAACCAGCCGGATAAAGACGAGAGACATCTTCTGATACGGAACGGATTATATTTTCGGAGTCAATACACAACTTATATTTTTTCGTGAATTTACTCAGCGACTCATAAAAATCCTGACCATCTTCACTACGAAAATACAGAAAGTTGTTATCATAATCCGGGTCATCAGGAGTGTATCTGGTTACGTTTTTTAATTCCATTATAGTTTCCTTAATCATCCATTAATTGTACGCCAGCCATTACCCACCCACATTTGCAACGGTCGATACGCAAATGTCACACCGTATGCTGTTGTTGGGTCATGTCTGGCTTGTGTTAAAAAGCAACCAGCAGGCGCTTCTGCAGGTCCATATTCATCTACTTTGCCCGGCCATACTGGGGCGCCACGCTGGATATTCTGGACATAACGATTATCTGATTCGCCTTTTGTATATACGTTTCCTGATGTTAAATAACGGGCGTCGAAATTACCGTAATTATCCGGAATAACTTGTCCATTAACAACAAACTGAATACTGCCATCGGTATTACGCTGGCTGTATAAATGCCATCCCTGGTCGTCATCCAGCTCAATAACTGTTGGTCGATTTCCGTCACCCCACAAATTAAATTGAGCATTCAGCACGGAGTTATTTGAGCTAGTCATGGTCATTCGTTTGGCATTGCCTGCGCGAATGGCCCCCAGAACCTGCATTTCACCGGGAGCGACACGAACGGTGTGCTGGCTATTCGCAAACGTATCCAGTATCCCGTCGCCATTCTGTTTAAACCCGGTATCGTTATCGCCAAATACAATTGAGCTTCCACCCAGCACATTATCAGTACCAATGCCTAACGCACCGTTTAGCCGTCCTCCATTAACTGACAGTGCCTCAACGTCACCGGCTGTGGGTTTCATCATGCTGTTATACAGCGTATATGTCTGACCGTTCGTAGCGTTGGCAGGCTTTGTTTCTGAATATTCTGGAGCGCTATATAGTGTGACATTTGCATTACCGGTGTAATCATATTGCGCAATTAACCAGTACGCATACTGGCCGATATTAATATAAATATCGTAGGTGTCGCCTGATGTATTAACCCATGCGACCTCGTTAGCAGAAGAAGGTGAACGCATCCATAATGTGGCGGTTATTCCAACAGGCGAACCATTACCGGCACGCAGAACCAGTTCACTGATAGCCGCTTGCTCAAATGATCCAACGTTATACCCCGAACCTCCGTAAAGCTTAATTACTGCTGTCGATGTGGCCTGCGGCATGAAAACAGTGGCGATTTTGAACCATCCCGATTCACCAAATGTAACGCTGGTAGAAGTCACAGCGCCGATAGTTCTCGCAAATCGCGTTTTGTCAGGAATATCACCGCCGTTCTGCGATTTTTGCATGGCGCCGGCGGCGCTATTTATGGTTTCCCGTAAACCAACGTATTCGATAAGACCGTCAACGCTTTTTCCTGACAGCGCCGTCAGTGTATCGTCCAGCGGCTGCTTGCCCGCAATCATGTTAGTGATAGTGGTGGCAAAATTAGGATCGTTACCCAGCGCGTCAGCCAGTTCTTTCAGCGTGTCCAGCGCTTCCGGCGCAGAACCAACCAACTGTGCCACTTTCGCAGCCACAAACGCTGCCGTGGCAATTTCAATACCTGCAGCTGTGGTTTCCGGCGTTGGTGCTGTTGGCGTACCAGTCAGTGCCGGACTGTCCAGCGGCGCTTTGGTCTGTACCTCGTCCATGACAGCATGGACCGCCTTTGGCGTGGCTGCCAGCGCTTCGCTGTCACTGTCCGTGGCGCTGCTTAACTTAACGATACCTTTTTTCGTCAGGCTGGCATCTTCCAGGGAAATCACGTCCGCGATATCTTCTGCCCGTTTTGCGGCATCTTCTGCTCTGGTGGCTGCTGCTCCGGCAGCAGTACTGCTTTGCGCCGCCAGTGATGCGCTGGTATCAGATGCGGCGGCGTGAGTGGATGCCTCCGATGCTGATGACGAGGCGGCTGTTGCGCTGGCCGCTGATGTACTTGCTGACGTTGCTGCGTTTGTCTCAGATGTTTTTGCTTCGGCTGCCGATGCGGCTGCCGCCTTTTCCGACGCTGCCGCCGCAGTGGCTGACGCACCTGCATCACCGGCACTGGAAGCCGCCTGCGTTTCTGACGTCTTCGCGGCGGTTTCGGATGCTCCGGCGCGCGCTGCTGATGTCTGCGCCGCCGTCGCGCTGGCGGCTGCGGCAGCAGCTGAATCTCCGGCGGCAGTACGGGAGGCATCTGCATTCGCTTCAGATGTTTTCGATGCGGCTGCCGATGCGGCTGCCGCCGTTCTGGCTGTGTCAGCCGACGCCGCGCTGGCTGATGCCTCCCCGGCTTTTGTGGTCGCCGTACCTGCGCTGCTCTCCGCAGATGCTGCGGATGAGGCTGCCTGTATGGCTGATACTTCTGCCGCTCCGGCTGCATTCACTGCTGCCGTGGCGCTTTCCGATGCCTGACCTGCTGATGTCTGCGCCTGTTCAGATGCCTGCCCTGCGGCGGTGGCATTCCGCGATGCCTCCGATGCCTGGCGGGCAACTTCTTCCACCATCGCCTCAAAACGCCGCAGCGCCTCCGGGCGGACGTCGTCTTCCGTCATGGCCCCCAGAAAATCATTCAGGGTGCCCGGCTTTGAATCATCGTAAACCGTAATAACTCCGGCATGTGACGGGGGATACCCTTCCACCAGGAGCGTGACAGTGTACTGCCCCTGCTCCACATCCATGCTGTAGCGCCCGGCGTCATCCGGATTTTCCGATGCCACCGTATTCACGACCACCGTCGTACTGGTCCGGCAGGCCTTCAGCTGAATGGTGCAGTTCTGTACCGGCGTTCCCGTAGCATCTTTCAGTACGCCGGAAATAAGTACTGGCATATTACCTCCATAAAAAAGCCCGCCCGCAGGCAGGCTTCAGATTCATTCACATCTCAGCACTGATTATCCGGGTCACGTAAATATGCCGGCAGAGAACACTGGACGCTCCGCGTGATTGTTTTTCCCTTTGCCTCGCGGTGCTGTTTCTGCCCACGGTCGGTGCCGGTATAAATCCGGGTCTGGTTTTCAATATTGCTGTTGCCGCTTCCTCTTCCGTTATCGGCAACGGCAGCAGTGGAGAATAAAACGGACAGGGAAACCCCTGCCGCCAGCGAAATTAAGCGCGACATAGTCATATCTGTTCCTTGTTAAACGAAAGGGACCGGAAATCCGGTCAGTTTGTGAAGTTGTTCCCCGACCGGGAAACCATCACCAGCGGCCAGACGGAAGCAGACGTGGTGTACTGCCCACGAACCCTCAGAGAGACGCTGATATCCACGACAGGTGAAGTGGTGTAGACCGAAAAGACGACGGTCTGATACATGGCCGGAATACCTGCGGTATACGGCATAACCTCCGCCGTTTTCACCTGGCCGTTAATATTTATCGTGACGGTGATGGCACCGGAGCCACCATTACGCTCACAGTTAGCCATCACCGTGATGGTTTTCCCAATCTGATAGGTGGCGCTGTCGGTATACCGTGTTGAGGTGCTGCGTTCGTCGTTCGTCGCCCTGATGCTCACGCCCTGCATGACTTTTGAGCCGCAGATATCACCGACAAACTCTCTTGCTTCTATCACGCCAGAAAACTTACCGGAGGTGGCATTGATTTCTCCCGTAAACGAGCCAGATACAGCGTTGATATGGCCGCTGATATCCGCATTTTTCGCAGTCAGCTTTCCATCCGGCGTCAGGGAAAATGCCGGAGGATTCCCGCCACTGGTAATGGTCGGCGCGCTCAGGTATTTCAGGAACGCCTCGTTCATGATTATCTGGTCGCCCTGCATGACGAATCCGGGCGTCTCGTTTCCGTTTGCCGGGTTAATATAAGCAATGCGATCCGCCGCCACCAGGAACTGGCTTATCTTCCCGTCAGGCGTGTCTTCCATGCTCAGTCCAAGTCCGGCCACATAATATTTGCCGTCTTTGGTCTGCTCTATTTTGACGCCCCACATGGCGTTCCATTTATCGTTAGCGTCCTGCCACTCCTTCGAAAACTGCTGCAGTTTGCTGGCGTTATCCTCCGTCAGGTCAATTTTTTTCAGCAACTCCGTACCAAGATACGTCTCCGTAATCAGTCCCTTAAAAAAATCCAGATACCCTTTCGCGTCATCCCCCGGACGTCCGGATGCTTCCGCAAATACTGATTTTCCAGCCAGATTTACACTGCGCACGTAAAACCAGGCATCATGCAGTGGTTTCAGTCCATCCTTTATCCAGAATGACCCGACGCCCAGATACTGTGCTTTTGACTGAATATCGGCGGCAGTCGCCAGTTGCGTGGCGGAGTACCAGAACTCATACTGCACACTGGCATCGTAGACAGTCTGGTGCGGCGTCACCGTTATCTGAAAATAACCCGGCGTCATCTCAATCGTGGATGGCGCTTCCGGTGCCTGAATACTGAATGCCACGGACGCCGGTTCACCCTGCTGCCCGTAACCGTTTATTGCCCTGACTGTCAGCGTGTAGTCACCCAGTGGCAGTTCGTGGAAGGCGTACTCCGTTTCGCTGGTCGTCGCCGTTGTCACCAGACGAACCGGATCGCCCTCGTTCCCACTGCCTGTGGTCAGCCTCACCACAAAACGCACATCTTTTACCACCCGCGGCGTGCCCCACTTCGCTTTGGCCTGATACAGGGTACTGTCGTTATCCGTGCTGACTGTCAGATGCTGCACAGCGGGCGGAATAATGCTGTTGGTGGTCCCCGGTAACGGGTCAAAGTGCGCCCCGTTGTCCACGATGGACTCTTTTTCCGGAACGTGCTGCAAGGCAGTGATGGCGTATGTGCCGTCGTCATTCTCCTTAATACGCACGCAACGGAAAAGGCGGCGCTTCAGGGAGGGCAGTTTCAGCCCCCAGATACTGTATGGCTGCACGGTTTCCGGCAGGACTTTCGTTACCACCCGATCCGGTGCGGGCTGCGACTGAATCTCCGTACTGAACGGCTTACCGTCAGGCCCGACAATATTCAGCGTGGTGGCGCCGCTTTCCGGTAGTGTTATTTCCCGGTCAAGCGTCAGCGTGCGGGTGGAAATATCCAGGTCAGTGATACGCCCACCGACCGACGCCCCGGCGTAATCGTTGTCGCAGACCTCAATAATATCGCCCGGTGTATGACGCAGACCTTCCGCACCGACAGAAAAATCCACGGTCTGCGTTTCCAGCAGCTCCGTCATCATCACCCACAACCCCGTCCGGTGCGCCTGTCCACGTGAGGTACAGCCGAACGCGTCCATTTTCAGCAGATTGCGTCCATAACGGGCCTGTGAGGCATGGTCTTCCACCAGCTCCGTGGAGGTTTGCCAGCCATTCAGCGGATCGGTGTATCTCACTTCTATCGCGTTATGGCGGTCTTTCAGGGCACTGAAGCTGTATTTAAAGCGCCCGCCCACCACGTTACCGTTGGTGTAGGTCCATGCTTTATCGGAGGGGCGGTCCTGGATGAAGGTCATTTTGCGGCCATTCCATACCGGCATACAACGCATCACCGAGCAGAAATCCGCCAGAACGTCATACGCCTTACGCTGGGTGGTAATATACGCATTAAGCGTCATGCGGGGTTCCGTGCCGCCAAATCCGTCCGGCACCGGTTGATCGCAGTACTGCGCGATGGCGTACAGCGCCCATTTATCCACATCCGCCCCCCCGATACGCCTGCCCAGCCCGTAACGGGGGTGGGTCAGTTTATCCATCGTGCACCACGCCGGGTTATTCGTGTACGCCGGTTTAAACGCCCCGTCCCACAGGCCGGTATATGTGCGGGTATCCGGGTCATAGTTTGAGGGGACCTGAAAAATACGTCCGCGCAGGTGGTAGTTACGCGTGACCTGCTGGCTGCCGAACTGTTCCGCATCCACCAGCAGACCGGCAACCGCTGTGCCAGGATAACCCTGCCGGATATCGATGATTTCCGTATACGACGACCACAGCGTTTTGTTCTGAAGCCTGTCGGTGGTGCTGTCCGGTGTCACCCTGACCATGCGGACACTGAACGGGCGCGGCGGTAAATTATCAGCCACTACCGATGCCAGATATTGTGTTGTGATCTTGCCGTTAATAGTGATATCAAATTCTGTGTTCCAGATCCCGCTACGCTGAAACTGTATCAGCAGATTCACGGAGGACGGGTTACGGTCCCCCTTGTCCGTGGTCTCCTGCAGCATCTGTACACCAAAGGTGAAGCGTAGCCGGTCGACATTCTCTGAGACAACAGTACGGGTAACGGGATTATCGTGTTTCACTTCCACACCCAGCACCGTTTCCGCGCCGGAAGCCTCAAAACCTTCCAGCGGTGCCTGTGGTGTCTCCCCCACCTGATATACCACGGTCACGCCGTGAATATTACTGTTACCGTCCGCGTCCACCACCGGCGTGTTATTAATCAGCACGCTCTGCAGACCGTTCACCGGGCCGACTATCGGTCCCTCACTGAGGGCATCAATCACGCTCAGTTGTTGTGTGGACTTCAGATCGTCCTTCGCCTCACGTGGTGTATGCCCCTTCCCTCCACCTTTGCTCATTCTCCTGGCTCCATAAATAACAAAACCGCCGTAATGGCGGTCATGTGTATCAGCTCATGTTGTCATGATTATCACTGCCGGATGACGACAGACGGTCTGGTAATCCCGCCGTCCTGCCGCGACGTGGTGTTTGCCTGTAACGGGGAGCCGATCACCACAACTTTTCCCGACGTGCTCTCATCCCGGGTACTCATCATCTGCGATATCACCCGTGACCCGATTTTCATTTCACCGTACAACACCGGCACCGGGTTCCCCTGGGCCACCATATTTTCCAGGGAAGAAAAGTACGTGTTCTGTTTCCCGTTATCTGTCTGACCCACCGTCGGTGTTTTGGGTACAGGTGTCAGCATCTGCGCCACACCACCCAGCGCCATACTGGTTCCTGCGGAAAACAATACTGCCGCCGCTACAGCATTCAGACCGGGAATAAATGACGCGCCAATCAGCGCTGCCCCGGCTACCACCTGCCAGATACCGTTTTTCGCTCCCGCCATACGCGGTACAATATGAACCACTGCCCCCGGCGGTAACGATTCGTTCAGTCTGGCAGTAAGGGTATCCGGCGCCATATCGCTCCCGGCAATCCGGACCTGATACCAGCCCTCATTCATTCGCTGCCGGAATCCGGGGAGTTGTATCGCCAGCGCATGTATGCCTTCCGCCGCTGTCTTTATGCTGAGGCTGATGCGCTTTCCAAATCGTTGTAAATCCCCGTAAAGGCAGATTCGCACCATTGCCGGTGCCGCCATATTGAGTGTGTCCGTCGTTGCCATTTGTCGTTATACCCCTCTCGTTTACTCAACTGCTCCGGAATATGGTGCAACAGTTCACCGTTGCCGCAGTAAATCGCCGCATGATTGGGCGTCGGTGAACCAAAACAGCAAATCAGCACGTCGCCGGGCTGCGCATCCTCCGGATTCACCCGGTAAAATCCCGCCGCCTCCAGGTGATCCAGATAGAGGCTTTTACCCTGACTCCACCAGTCATCTTCCCTATCGAAATCCGGCATATCAATCCCGGCCAGATGGTAGGCATCACGAAACAGCGTGTAGCAGTCCGTCACGCCATGCTCAAACTGCCGCCCGGTCAGGTGTGGCACGCAGCGGAACTGATGTATCCTGTTATCACAGACCAGCCACCAGTCCAGCCCGCTTTGTATCTGGAGGGTACGATCCGCACTGCTGAGACAGGGCTTACCGTCAGGATGGCTGTGTACCAGCGCCACGATGTCGCCGCGGTTCCGGGCATTCAGGTAATCCTCCGGGGATATACGAAAATACATCGTGGGTTCAGCAGACAGATTTTCACACGGAAAATACCGCTCTCCCTGTGCCGTTCTGACCACATAACCGCACGATTCCGCAGGCGCACACTGTCGGGCATGTGCCAGAATGTCATCGTTAATCATGGGAACCTGTTAAGACAGTTTGTTGATGGAAGCGAAAAATCCGGCATTCACCAGATTGTTACGCATTTCACAGCCTTTCATGCAGTGGCTGCATTTATCCTTTTTCGGGTCTGAGGTGGGCTTATCGAACTCATCGGCCACGGGCGGGCCGTCGTATCCGCAGTTTTCATCCCGGTAATCCCACGGACAGGAGTCCGCCAGCATGGTACGCCCCGGCACCACAGAACCGTCGGTTTCTGCCGGTGATGCCAGAATAATGGTAGCAGTTGATGAATCCAGTTCTGACAACTGCTCCACGTTATAGCGCGCTACCGCCTCCTGCTCCGGGTCAGCGCCCGGATTGCCGTTACTGAAATTCACCGCATCAAGAAACTTGCTGTAAACCTGATGCCTTACCACTGACGCGCCGACGAGACTTTGCAAATCCTCCGCCATCCCCGTGACCAGACCAAAGAGATT
Organism: Salmonella sp. SAL03688; assembly: GCF_046551895.1. Lineage (NCBI taxonomy): Bacteria > Pseudomonadati > Pseudomonadota > Gammaproteobacteria > Enterobacterales > Enterobacteriaceae > Salmonella > Salmonella sp. SAL03688. The sequence continues at coordinate 28,657 of NZ_JBGDVI010000030.1, read as the reverse complement.
GGCAACAACGAGGTTCGGGCGGGGAGATGCGCCTTTCCCGTTCATCTCAAAATCCTGTACCTGTATCGGGTACGGTTCGTACTGCCTCCCCTGCCAGGTTAACGGCTCGCCTTTTTCGTTCGGTTCGTTACAGAAGAAAAAGCGCTCACCGCCAATCGCGGTTAAATCAAATTCCCACAAATCCACCTTCGCGGACTGCTCCGCTTTGGTGGTCTCGCTCAGGGTTTCCTGTGGTATATCCTGCATATATGAGAGATCCTTTATTATTTATCTTGCAAAAATATACCTGCTTTTATTAATGGTATTTACGATACAACCAAAAAACGAGGTAACTAATGAAATACACAATATTGTCGCTGGTAGCTGGTGCGCTCATCAGTTGTTCAGCAATGGCAGAGAATACCCTGACTGTAAAGATGAACGATGCCCTGTCCAGCGGAACAGGAGAAAACATAGGTGAAATCACAGTTTCAGAGACACCTTACGGTCTGCTTTTCACTCCTCACCTAAATGGTCTTACGCCAGGAATTCACGGCTTCCATGTCCACACAAACCCAAGCTGTATGCCGGGAATGAAAGACGGTAAAGAGGTTCCGGCGCTCATGGCCGGAGGACATCTTGACCCCGAAAAAACCGGGAAACATCTTGGCCCATATAATGACAAAGGGCATTTGGGGGATCTGCCTGGACTGGTTGTCAATGCAGATGGTACAGCCACGTATCCGTTACTGGCACCACGCCTTAAATCACTGTCAGAACTGAAAGGTCACTCATTGATGATCCATAAAGGCGGTGACAATTACTCCGATAAACCTGCTCCACTGGGTGGTGGCGGTGCACGTTTTGCCTGTGGTGTCATTGAGAAATAACAGCAACATAGCCATATCGTCATAATTTCGTTTTACCCATAAAAAAGCCCTCTCACTGGAGGGCATTAAATCTGTATCGATGTTAAAGGTCAGAAGCTGTAACCTACGCCAAGCACCTAGGTTCCAGCTTTGACGTCACTGTCAGCATCAGTGGAAAAACTTGTATGCTCATAAGACGCATTAACGGCAATATTTTCAACCGGGTTAAGCTGAATACCTGCCCCATAAGCAAAGGCGGTTTTATTGTCAGAATTTCCCCAGTTATCCTTAATATGTCCGTTTGCTGCACCAATCATCACGTAAGCATTCAGATAGTCGTTAAAACGGTATGAAGGACCAACAAGAAGGGAGGTATAATCAGCATCACCTACCTTATACCCATAGTTATTAACATCAGCCGAGGTGTATGTAACTGAACCCATCGCCCCGAATCCACTGTCCAGATCTTCCCAGTTATATTTGATGTTGGCACCGTTCGCATTACCGGAAAGCCAGCCGCTTAAATCTGTGTAGGCATATCCAATTGAAACGGTATTTTTATACCCTGCTGCGTTAGCCACGCCGATGCTACCTAACGCCAGACCAACTAAAACCGCCACGACAATCTTTTTCATAACATTTCCTTTTTTTGATTATTGACTGTGCGGGCTCAGTGAAACAGCAGCAGGTTAGAAAGTTCAATCATATTTATCGATCGTTTCGATCAAAAATACTAAGAAATAACCTGCTCAAATGTCGCGGTGAATGTTGTTTTCAGCAATCCCGCTTTCACACTCCATTTCCGGCAGACAACCTTAATCTGCCGGTATCCGTAAGGCGGAGTCCACAAAAACGCCTTCACACCGTTATGCTGTGACAAAAAGCCCTCCAGTGCCGGACCATCCTCCCGGTCAACGCGGATAGTCACACTGTATTTTTTCAGGTCATTATTGATCCCGGATGCACGCCGCTGCTCGTAGCCATCACCGAACCTCACCACCGACACCTGTGGTTCCGAATCCACCCCCATGTCCGGGTCAACTTTCCAGTGAAAGGTTTTCATCATCGATATGCCCCGCTCAGCCTGCCGCCGTCACGCCCCTGCTGCTGCACGAAATCAGCCGCCGCCTTTTTACCCAGATCATAAACCGCCTTCAGCGCCTGCGGCGTCAGTTCCGGCCCCGTGTTGCTGATTGCAATATGATACTGCGGTGCAAACATCGCCATCCCTCCGGAACCTGCTGCCACAACCCCCAGCTTACCGTCAGTACCGCGACGAAGCGGCAGTATAGCCTCCGGACCGGCCTCTCCCATTACTGCCGCCCCTCTGGCAAATGCAAAGAACGTCGGTCTGTTAACAATACTGCCGCTGTACTGACTGAGTCCTGCTGAGCGGTACACGCCGCCGTCCGCATTTGGAATGACCGACAGCGCCGCTGAACTGTATGCCCCGGATGGTGTACTTCCGCCTGCTGATGCGCCAAAGACGAACATACCCAGTACTGAACCCAACAGTTTAGAAGCCGCAATACGTGCCTCCATTTTTGCCAGGTCAGCCAGGATGGAGACCGTCAGGCTCCGGAAACTGCCCTTTCCGGTCACGGCAAAATTCGCGATACTGTCCGCCATGCCGTTAAATGCGTTTGTGAAAACATTCTCCGTCATGCCTGCCACGTTGCCCCCCTGCGCCAGAAAGTTATCCAGCGCCCGCGACGCGCCCTGCGTCCAGTCTCCCTGCGCAGCATCCACTTTCGCGTTATAATCCGCCCACTCAGCCAGTCGGCGATCGAGACTGGCCTGAAGTTCCTGCTCCGCCTGACGGTATTCGTCAGAACCGTATGTCCCTTTTGCCTTGCTGTCGCGCTTAAGCTGCTCCAGTTGTTCCTGGTAGTGCTGTTGAATTTTCAGATGCTCTTCGTACCGGCCACGTTGCTGATCGCCCATACCCATTGTGGCCAGCGCCAGTGCGTGCTGCTGCCTGACGCGGGATTCTTCGTCAGCGAGCTGGCTGGTTAATGTGAGCGTCTTTTTCTTCAGTTCATTAAAGGCATTCTGGTGTTGCAAATCCTGTTGTGAGATATCCAGCTTCTGTAGCGCAAGCGCTATTTCATCCTTATGTGCCAGTACGCTTTGTTCATCCGCCGTCAGTTTTTTACCGGACAAATCAGCGATGCGCTGCTGAAATGACAAAAGCTGCTTATGCGCTTCCGTCATTTTTTCGGTCGTGGAAAGCTTCGCGGCGGCAATCAGCCCTTCAGTCTGCGCCTGTTGCTGGCTGTACTGCAAAAGCAGTCGCCCGGCCTCGTCGTTGTAGTAAGCCTTTGGCTTTTCCTTCTGCCGTGCCATTGCTTTTTTATGGCGTTCGTTTTCACGCTCCAGCGCGGCATTGCGTACCGCTGCATCGGCATACTGCATGGCGGTAATGCGCGCCACCTCCCGTTGATGCCGCAGGGATTCAGTTTCATTATCCCGGTTCAGCGCGGCGTTCTGCTCGTTCCGGCGCTTCTGAGTCTTCTGATAATTACGCTCTGCCTGCGCCTTCGCATCCAGCAGGTCCTTCTGGCGTTTCTGTTCCTGAAGTTCGTTCAGTTGCTGCTGATCATATTCAGTCTGGGAGGAAGACACTGTCCATGGCGTTTTTCTGGCGCGCGCGATTTTTTCCTGCAGTGTCGCGATTTTTTCATCGAGCGTATCTTCCCGCCCGATATCCAGCATCCGATCCCACGCCCACTTCGCCGCATCACCCACGGCATTCCATGCCTTCTCGATCCAGCCCAGATTATCATGTACGTCACCCGCCCGTTTATTCATCTCTTCCGAATACGCGGACATGGCAATTTTCGCAGCATCAGCCGTTCTTCCCTGCTCACCGAGCACCCTGATTTGTTCAAGCTGGGTGGCAGTCAGAAAATGCAGTGCCCTGTCCAGTTCTTTCGCCGCGTTCACCGGATCATCCTGCAGCCGTTTAAACTGGCGGATGGTTTCATCCACTGACTGCCCCACGTTTTCCTGCATTCTGGCCGCGGTACGGGATACCATTGCCACTGCCTGCCCGGTAAACGCTCCGCTACCGACCACCTGGGTCAGTACTCCTGCCGCGTCGTGCTGCGTGACGCCATTTCCGGCGAGCGACTTCGCCATTTCATTAAGCTTGCCTGTGGTTTTTCCGGCGTAACTTCCGGTCAGAATAAGCTGTTTATTGAACTCCTCACTTTCTTTCGCCCCCTCATAGTACGCCTTACCCAGTCCGTAAACCGCCGCAGCCACACCGCCAACCAGCCCGCCGAGCATCATGCCCTTCGGCGACATCAGTTGCTCAATCCACCCGGCCCGGTTGGCCAGCGTGATACCGGAACCGCGAAGGGCGCCAAAATTTCCCCGTGCCAGTTCACCAATCAGTACGCCTATCTCGCGGCGCGCCATTGCTGATTTCAGTCCCAGTGCATGAGTGGATTTTGTTGCGGTATCCAGTTTGCGGATATAGACATCGGCGGCACTGCTAACCCCCAGTTCAGCCGCCTTCACCCGCAGCAACTCAGTACGGGAGAGGCCCTGTACCGCCGTCTGCTCTTTCAGTCGACGTATAAACTGTGCTTTTTTCTGCGTGGCCAGCGCCTCCGCATCGGTAAGTTCGCGTGTCTTTGCAGCAGCTTCAGACACCAGCGCCAGATAATCGCCCTGTGAAATATCTCCGCGTCCTTTCGCCTGTCGTACCTGCGCCTGGATACGCTGTAACTCCTGCAGACCACCGCTTAACTGTTTTACACTGTCAATCTGACGGTAAAATGCCGCTGCGGCTGCATCCTGAGCCTGTGCAACCACCGCTGCCTGCGCAGCTTCCGCCCTTAACTTCTGATTCAGGTCGACAGCCCTTTCTCTGGCCTCGTTCGCCTCACGCGCCAGTTGTGCCATAGCGTCACTCTGTGTGCGTGTGGCAACCTGTGATTGCGCCATAGCGGCACTGATACTTTTTGCCGATGCCGCCACACTTCTGGCGCTGGACTCCATACATCGCTTGATGCGTTTTTCAACGAGATCACTGCTGTCCACCAGCTTCCCCAGCCCGTTACTGGCAGTCTGAAGACCGGCGGCAACTTTAGCTGTATCAACATCCATGTTGATGACGATATCACCGACTTTCTGGCTCAAATCTCACTCCTCCCGGAATACCGACTGCCACTTCAAGCAGATCCTGCTCCGTCATGCTCTGTACCGCTCCGGGTAATGTCAGCAAACTGAAGTCCGCTGCATCGATTTCTTTCCCCGTCACCAGCATGAACACCTGCGCTTTCAGCGTGGAAAACTCCGCATCCAGCAGGGCATCACTGAAACTGTTTTCCCGAAAGAAATCAGCCCACTCACTAAGTTCAGTTGAACTCATTTCGTCCAGCATCCGGCGCCAGTCAGGCCGCCGGAACTCCCGGGCCAGTTGCCGGACAAAATGAAGCTCATTATTCAGGACTTTTCCGGCGTCATGTCCTCTGATTCATTACCTGAATCACTGGCGTTATCTTTCTTATCCGCAGACAGCCCGCTGAGCATCAGAACACTTTCTGCGCCTGCGTCCAGCGCCTCATACGACCACTTCGCCTGTACTGACTGATAAAGCGTGTCTGCATCCTGAGAAGAATCACCATTCAGAAGCGAGCGGGATACCAGCCAGGCATTAATTTCCAGTGCCATTTGCATATAAGCCACGCGCTTATCCGCTTCCGTCGTACCATCCATATCCGTGTCATATTTCGCAGTACGTTTCTGGATGAACTCCAGGTACTCAATACGTTGCAGGCCGGATAACTCGAACAATGCCACCGACGCATCCCCCCGGGTAAACGTCTCTTTCTTTAAAAACATGATTTATTCCTGAAAAAAATGCCCCAAAACAGGACGAGAGGTGGGTTATGCCTGAACAGTAATATCCGCAATAGCGGTAAAATTACCGTCTGTTGTCATGCCAATAATTTTCACTGTACCTGCCTTAACACCTTTTACAGTGGCAATATTTTCCGCCTGCGTGACGGTGGCTGTAGTCGGATCTGACGTTGCGATACGCAGTGATTTATCTGTCACGTTATCCGGTTTCACCGTGAACGTAACCGCTGTTGTGGCGCCGACCTTCACGGTGGCATTTGTCGGTTCCACTGTCAGTCCGGTAACACTAACCACTTCCGGTGCATCCTCTTCAGCCATGTACGGACGGCCCACACTGGTAATTTTTACTGTACGGGCGATCTCATCCTTACTCTGCACCGTTTTCCCCAGCGAGCTCACCCAGCCTCTGAACACATCAACAGTGCCGTTCGGATACTTGATCCGGAATCCGCGCTTCTGCCCGGTCGTGAACAGTTGAATAAGCTTTTTCTGTACGTCCTCACCTGGCTTCCACGCCAGCGTCACAGAAGTATCCCCGGCAGACTTCTGTCCCTGTGTGGTACTTTTCCAGTCAGCGTTCTCGTCATCAAGATAGTTATTATCTTCTGCATCTGCCGTCAGTTCTCCCGGCTGCAGGTCTTTTACGTTTGCCAGCCTCAGCCAGTTATTATCACTGAGCGGGCTGGCGAACGGATCACCCTCGCTGTTGTACATCCAGAATGTGGTATTTGCGCCTTTTACCGGCGCAAGTGGATTAGGAATTGTCGTGTCTGTCATTCTCTTTTCCTCTACATGGAATAGGTGATGTCGTAACTCAGATCGGCTGACCCCCACATCGCCATTTCATCGTCTCGCTGATAGTTATACCCCTGCGCCGACATTGTCCGGATGATGTCACCCAGTCCCGCCACGCTCCCCAGTGCCGGATACACCCTGTTCTCCATCTGTTCATCCAGGGCGCTGTCCGGTGCAGTGGCTTTCAGAAATACTTCCACATGTAGCACCGCGCTCCAGATATCACCGTCCACCTCAGTACCGGTATACTGAGCATCACTCAGGTACACCGCCACCGCAGGTAACTCATCCTCCTCCACCACGACCGGACGACCGTCAAAAAACGTGGTGGAGCCATCATCGGTCTTTTTTAATGCGGCAATAATGGCCTGCCGTACTGCACTGTGTCGGGTCATTTTTTAGTGAATCTCCTCAGTTCATAACTGATTTCATGCTTCAGCTCTTTGGGCATCTCCGTTTTCATCTGTAAAACAACCTGCGTGTTGAACGCATGGCGCAATGCATCAGCAACCGGGATTTTCACCACATTAAGTGGGTATCTTCCGGCACCGGAACGCTCAAATACCTGCCACCATCCGTTCGGAGCCTGCGCAATAAACCCCCGGTCAAAACGGTATTTTCCTATACGTAGCGGCTTACCTTTTCTCCCCCTCATCGGGGTTGATGGTGGCGAACTCAGTAACCTGATGGCAGTCAGCGGATCACAGTTCACATAAATGTTGGCAAAAGGCTTGTCCGCTCTGGCCAGCCTGACTCTGGCGCGACGTCTTACCGTTCTGACGGGAATACCCTGCCGTCGGTTGTCTCCGGCCACCACCAAAGCAGCAGCACTGCGAACTGACACGCTGACCACCCGTTTTGCCACCCGGTTAATGGCCCGAATTTTTGCCCGGGTCACATATCCACGATCAATTTCTTTAAGTACTGAAATGGCCTCTTTAAGCCCCTTTACCTCCATTGTTCTCCTCCAGAGTCAGTTGTGGCTTACCGTTAAAACGCCGGATACGGGTCACGGTAAACTCACTGCCCCGCAGTACCACCCTGTCTCCCCGGCGCGGGATAACGTTGCCTGAAAACACCACTACGTTTTTTCCGTTTCCTTCAACAGGCCCCAGTTCAGCCAGAAAATCAGACTCCACCACTATGCAGTCAGTCCCGTTGATGTTGACCTTCATGCCGAAGCGTTCTGCGATAAGTGCATCCATGCGCCTTTTCATCCCGTCAAAAAGGTCAGCCATTAATTTTTACCGGAACGGTTTCATCACCGTTTGCCGCTGGCGCCCATACCACCCCGACATACGGCAGGCTGCCGGTTGCATCCGTCTGAACCACGTTATCCTTCAGATACACTTTTTTCCCGACGGCAATATCCTCTGTTGTCAGTTTTGGTATGCTGAATACCCCTTCTGCGATGCCGGCTCCGGCGCTCCCGGCGGCAATATCGGTAACAGCCACAGCGAACATATCGCCGACCTGTACCAGATCTCCGCTCTTTAGTGACGTGGTCGCCACAATTTCAATCGTTTTGCCGTCTTCCACGTAATTCTTAGCCACGGTTATTCTCCTTTCCGGCACGCCGTGCCGGATTTCAGGTATAAAAAAAGCCCGTCAGGGCCGTATCGCTTAATGTCTGCTTTTAGTGGGTTATACGGTGCATTTCACCATGCCGCGATAATCCACCGGCGCAACGCCCGCATCAATACGAACTTTCGTGGTTACGCCATCCACCGTGAATCCTTCCTGCTGGTCGATATACGGCTCATCCACGCCGTTAAGGTAAGCCACCTCAACGGTATCGCTGCCTTTTGCTGCAGTAAGATAGAAAGTGGACTGACTGGCGTCATCAAGACGAGGCTCCGCGATCACCGTGGCGAAATCTTTCACCGGGTTAATGATCCCGGCGTTAATATCCGCCCCCTTGACACTGACAGATTTAATCACCTGATTTGAAACAGACTCCATCGCCGTCGGCACCAGTACAAATGCCGGACGGATATTGAGGTGGCGATCGCCCTCTTTCTGCATCCGCATTAGCTGGCGCGCTTTATCCAGGGACGCCACATCCATAACGGCTTTTTCAAGGACGTTTGCGTGTTTCGTCTTGTCAAACAGCGCCACATTATCACTGGACAGTTTCTGGTTACTGATGAGAACGTCATAAACCAGATCGGCAATGGTGGCTTTTGCCGCACGTCCCAGCTTCATCGGGACATCCGTCAGCATATTCATATCATCATTGATGATGGCCTGGCGGGTAATGCTGAACAGCTCCCCATAGGTAGCGAGCGCAATGGTCGCCTGTTTATCCCCTGTGGTGACGTATTTGTATTCCGCTCCTTCACGAACCTGACGCAGTGAACTGAATCCCCCCATACCCACACGGTGCGCAATCCTGAAATCAGACAACTGTCCTTTTTTGGTCCAGGCATCGAAGGTTTCCGGCGCTTCCTGCCAGCCCTGCAGAATGGACTTGTTTGCAACATCCAGCAGAATGTTACCGAAATCGGAGGTGCTGTGCGTAAATGCCATGCCGATCATCTGCATGGGATTCATGCTGGACACGCCTGTACCCCTCGCCACCAGCGAAATTCGCGCCAGTTCACGCAGGGTCATACAGTTGTACGGGTTATCCTTCTGCGCTTCTTCATAGCCTGCGCGGGCCATCACGGCAGCGCGAACGGCGTCGCCGGTAATATTACCGTTTCCGGTATACATCCCGGCATGAAACTCTGCGCGATTCTGCGGACCATTCAGCTGGTTAGTCGGCGTAATACCTTTCGCCATCTCGGCCAACAGTCTGTCCTTCGCCATTTCCAGAGAGCAATCCACATCAGCAATGCACTTTGCCATCAGCGAGGCATAACGATCGCCGGAAAGTGAAAACACATTCTGAATGCCGGTGATACGGTTACGCTGTTCTTCCTGCAGGCGTGCGCGAATGGCATTTTCATCTACAGTCACCGGCGACTGAGCCTGCGACTGAATCTGTGACTCAGGGGCTTTTGCCTGTGGCTGCGGTTGCGCGCCTGCATTGCCCTGCGGGGCGATAATCATACCTTTAATGCTCTGTGGCATATGCTCAAACTCCTCAACACGTTTTGAATGAATACAGGCCATTGCTTTTACAGGCTGTATCAGTTTGTCGGCAAACCCTTCACTGACGCACTCCGCGCCGCTCATCCAGGTCTCCTTTGCCAGCATGGCAGCAATATCTTCAGGCATTTTTCCAGTTTTTTCGGTATAGATGGGGATAATGACGCTTTCGATCTTGTCAAGCAGGTCAGCATATTCCCGGATATCCTCCGCCTCCCCCCCCGCCACTCCGCGCGGCTTATGAATCATCATCATGGCGTTTTCCGGCATAATGATGGGATTACCTACCATCGCAATAGCGGATGCCATTGAGCAGGCCATTCCATCGATATACACCGTTTTTTGCGCCGGATGATTTTTCAGGAGGTTATAAATGGCTATTCCGTCCAGTACTGCTCCGCCAGGTGAATGAATATGCAGATTTATCCGGTTAATCTGTCCCAGTGCAGCCAGTTCTTCTGCAAACCAGCGAGCCGAAATTCCCCATCCACCAATCTCGTCATAAATGCGGACTTCCGCCGTGTTATTGGCTGCAGCCCTGATGGAATACCAGCTATTACTGCTTCCCTCCCCGCGTCCGTTCCCTGCTGTCATCACCGGCGGCATTTTTATCGCCGCCACTGTTGTCTTCACTTCCGGCATTATCCTGTTCCCCCGGGTCATGTGCCGGGTCAGTATCAAATACCAGTCCCAGCTTACGGTTTTCGTCAATTTCCGCCTTACGGCGGCGTTTCACTTCAGCAGGTGCGCCGCCACGGGCACGCACCCAGTCACTCTCTGTTGCCGCCCCGCCGCGTATCAGTATCCTCCAGGCATTCGCCTCTTTCAGCGGATCTATCCAAGGCATAACCGGACCGGAATACACGGCATTAAACAGGGTCGCCATGTCCGTGTCCGGCGGCACATCTATCACACCCGCCGTAATCGCCGTCGCCAGCCATCGCCGGTAAACCGGGCGACTGACGGCAGCAATAAAATTATCCTGCAGAATGGCGTATCCCTCCTGCGCCTCCACCAGCTCCTGACGCTGAGCGCTGTAGGTGCCGTCGTAGTTTCTGGCAATAGAAGAAAAACTTCCGCGTACACCTGCGGCAACCGCCCGCAGTTGCCCCATACGGAAAGACTCCAGGTTGGCATTTGGCCTGTCAGATTTGATGGTGCCGATATCCTCTCCCGGCAACAGGTCTTTCAGAATGGTGCCGGGTTCAATATCCAGATCGCGGTCTTTATCCGCATAATCTGGCGCGTCACCATCCTGTACCATTGCGTCACTGCGCCGGATAAACATGGCAAAAGCCGCCGAAATACGCGCGGCCAGCCTTTCACTGTCCTCATACTCCTTCAGATCCAGCAGCCGGATAATAACCGGCGCCAGCAGCGTGACGCCCCGCGCCTGATTCAGGCGACGGGTGAATTTAAGATGCAGCATATTTTCTGCATCGATAAGCTTGGTGGCCACCATAGCGGTGGCAAATCCCGGCCAGGATTTACAGACGATGTAACTTTTTGGCCTTTGCCAGTCGTTAAAATAGATCCCCTGAATCAGATTATTTGTACTGTCCGTCTGTTCCATCGGGACATAATCCGGTTCCATCGCCTCAAGCCAGAACGGTACGCCCGCCACCGGCTCAAGCCCCGGCATTTTTCCCGCCACCATCTGGGAGAACACCTCCCCGTCCCGCAACCATGTGCGTAACAAAAGGCGCTCCAGTACCGGGCGCGTATATTGTCCGGTCACGTCCGGCGACACGGACCACTCTGCCCATCTGGCGCGGATTTGTTCCGCCAGCGCGTTATTCAGCGTTCCGGCCACCGTCAGTGGTTGTGGCTCAACGATGATCCCCTTAGCCCCGATAACGCGCTCTTCCATCTTATCGAGCGCCCCCACCACCAGATCGTGATTGTTATCGAACCAGCGGGCCTGCTCCCGCAGGGACTTTCCGGCAATCTGGTTTAGTTGATTGGCGTTGCGGTTTTCACGCTTAATTTTATGTGTCCGGGTGGGTATTGCAGCCTCGTAAGCTTTTATTACTGCCCGCGATCGGAGTCTTGATACAGCCCATCCCGGCGACATCATGCTGATAGCTTTATCGATAAAATTCATGACAACCTCGCCCGGGTGAAAAGCCGTCGCGGATTATTTAACCGCTGTAACCTGTCTTCAATCTCGCGGCGCCCCTTCCTGATTTCCTCCAGGCTTTCCATTGTCATTGACTGACCGTTAAGCATGATGGACTTGCCTTTCAGTACAGCAAGCTCGGCCTCCAGATAGGCGTTGTACAACTCCTGTAGCCCTGCCCTGGTCATAACCACCCTCCTCCGGAACCACCGCCCCAGGCGGGTAAAATTTTTTTCTTCCTGGCTTTCACGGCTTTCTCTCCTCCTTCGTGTTGCTCCTGCTGGCGAACCTCAACAGGCTGCGTGGTTTTTGCGGCGTCTTTTTCCGGTAAGCGAGCCCATCCTGGTGGTTTTTCCCAGTTGATTCGCTCATAGCCACGGAGAATAGCCAGCGCGTGGGCGTAACACATCAGATCGAGCGCCTCGTTATTACCGCGTCCCGGTTTTTTCCACTTTCCGTCTGCGCTGCGCTCTTCATAGGTCAGTTCCTCGTAGAACCACGGCCCCAGCCAGTCAGGAAAATGAATGTAATTCGCCCCCGGCTCCTCACGCTCCAGTGCGGCAGCTACCCTGTCTTTCAGGGCATTGGTCTGTAACAGATACAACGGCACATCCCCCCTGGCTTTTGCCCGACGTTCTGAGCGTTCGGTGTTATCGGGATAGGTTTTGGTGATCAGCTTCTCGCGTCGGGTACTGTCTCCCTTGAACAGATAAACGCGCCCGGCAACGCCTTTTCGCTTACACCTTCGCCAGAACGCGTAGGCATTATCGGTAACACCGTCTTCACCACCTGAGTCCACCGCCATTGCCAGTACCGGCATAAACTGTTCAGGATCTGCCGCCAGCGGATACGTCTTTTCCAGCACATCCGTTTTCAGCAAATCCCAGTCTTCCGGTCTTGCAGCCGGATTGACAGGCTGGCTTTCGCCATCCTCATTCACTCTCAGGGAATAACGGATGTTGTAGCGGTCAATGATCCAGCGTTCACCATATGCGCCATAGCCCACTACCTGGACCACAAAGCGCCGCTTTTTACCGCCCTGTACGTCAACGGTTGCCACAATAAAACGCACCCCGTCAGAAACGGTACGTTTTGATACGTCCTCAGCGCGTGCCATCAGCGCGTCACCGCTGCGTGCCTCCAGCGAGCGACGGGACTGATAGGGTAATCCCCAGTCCGTATTGATGACGGCTTTCAGGGTTTCCTCGCTGCCGGTTCGTTCGTATTCCTCTTCGGCGGTCAGCAGCTTGTAAACCAGTTGCGCCCAGGTCTGATAAGCCGCCGCCGGTCCCTCCATCCAGAAACTGGCGATACGTGAGCGGCGGGCTTCGCCGGTAATATTGCCGTCGCGGTCAATGTGCTGACCTTCCCGCAACCAGACGCCACGATTATTCAGCTCACGCTTCTGCTGTGGTTCAGTCAACTTATGGCAGTGTGGGCACTGAATCCGCGCTGCTTCACTGGCCTCCATAGGGTCGGCAATATGGCGATAGCCGGTCATATTCGCCATTGATGGCTGAAAATATTCGCCACAATGCGGACACGGCCAGTACCAGCGACGACGATCGCCACGGTTGTACAGGGAAAGTATTCCTGTGGTCGGCGGTGCTTCGTGCGGTGATGACGGTTTCCATCTGGTATCGGTAATTTCCCGCCCCGGCGAGCTCTCCACCAGTGTCATACCCAGCGACATAAACGTTGTGGTACGCTTCGACGCCAGCGAGAATGCATCCCCCTCACCATCAACATCTTCGGGGAACCGATCGTAGTCAGTCAGCGCCACACATTTAAAATCCGAAGACGAAAAAACATTGATTGATGGCCAGCCAATTTTCAGAAACGAGCCATCACGAAACGTTTTATCATGCACATTATTATCGTTACGGTGAGGGCTGAGTCTTCTTGCTATCGCCGGACTGTGGCGAAACATCTTTGCCAGACGCCGCTTTGAGTGCTCCTGCGCCTTGTCCTGAGTCATCTGAACCACCAGCATGTCAGACGGATCGCAGACAATATTGTAGGAAATCCAGCCGTCAATCAGCCCCAGCGTCTTACCGGTTCTTGCCGGGGCGACAAATACCACGGCATCGTAGCTGCGTGATGACAGGCAGTTCATGGCTTCCACCACATAGGGGGTCAGGGTGGATTCCCATGCCACAGAATTTCCCGCATCGCGTGGTACGCGCATATATTTTCTGACCGCATCCGATATTTTCATCCTGCGCGGCGGCCTGAACATCGATGAGATATCACATCCGGCAACAACGGCAGAGGCTAAACTATTCCTGCTCTTCCTCTTGCCCTTCGTCACCGTTGTCATCATCATCTCCGTTTATAGCATCCGCGCAGGCCTGGTATGTCATGCTGGCCAGATCTTCCCTGAGTTGATCAATAATTTTTTGTGTCATTTCCAGCGCATCAGGCGGCAATGCCGCATCCCTTTCCAGTAAGTCCGGCAGTATCTCCAGTGTCTTGACGACCGTTTTTGCCATGACAGCATAAACGCTCAGCACCTCGCTGGCCGGGATCAGAGTTCTCATCTCCTTTTCCAGCTCAATACGCGTCATTTCCGACTGAAACCATGCCCGTCGATCTGAGGGTTTCATCTTATTGGGGTCATTCTCCCCGGTAACAGCCGGCATCGTCATCATGGCGGTCAGAATATCCACCAGCCGGTAGATTTTCAGGTTACTACCGTTCCCACCTGAGGTTTTTACGCCCTTCAGCCTGCTGGCGATGGTCTGTCGGTGTGCACCAGTGATGGCCGAAAGCTGTGTGATGTTTAATTCGAGGCTTTTAATTTCCTGATCCACAGTCGTGCTCTTTTCCTGTATACGGTGAAAATGGCGTTCAGTGTCGAACAAAAAACGTACCACTTCGACACTGAAAACAGTAAATGTATTGATTTTTAAGGTTATTTTTCAGTGCTGACAGAGACTAAAAAATCAAAAATCAGCCGATTCCCGCGAGCCCGAAGCCACCCGTGGCGCCCCCTGCCCGGGAGTACCTTTTTAATACAGTCACCATTGGTTACTAGTTTTTCCTGCATTACCGTGGCATTGGGTGCGAATGTACGCCTGCGCCCCTTCCAGTTGCTTTTGCATCGTCTTCACTCGCTCTTTGAGGGCGAAATAATCCCGTTGAGCGGAGTCTGCCAGTCTGGGGCTGGCTGCATTATCCATGCGGGCGGTGGAGGTGGATTTACCTGTCGGCACTGCGGGGCATGTTGCGTTGACGTACAGGCGACGGCGGCCAGCGGCAACATCATCGCGCAAAGCATCATTCTCAGCTTTCGCATCGGCTAATTCCTTCGTGTATTTTTCATCGAGGGCGGCAACGTCACGCTGGCGCTTAGTCATGTCGGTAATTGTCGCGTTCGCCAGCGTCAGCCTATGAGTAACGGTGTCGCGCTGCTCTTTGTAGGCGATGGCATTATTTCGGTAGTGATTTGCCAGCAGACCGGCAACAATTAGCGAGACGAGCAACAGGCCAACAAACATCGTTTTCCAGTTGAACATCATGACAGGAACAGAGCACGCTCCGCCTCACGCCGACGGGTAAGCCCGTTCAGGGCTTTCCCACCAGCCTTATTCCAGCGCAGGAACTCATCAGCGGCACCAGCGTAATCACCAGCGTTTAGCTTCCGCAGCAGAGTTGATGTGGATAATGTCCGGGCGCCGAGGTTGTACGCGAACGACACCAGCGCATCAAACTGGCCTTGCGTCAACTTGACCTTAACCAGTCTGGACACATCATTTTCATAACCGACTAAACCAGTTTTAAGCAAGCGCTCGGCAGTAGCCTCGTCAATCATCATTCCGGGCTTAACTGGCTTACCGTCAACAGAGTGGGTCCAGCCATAACCAATCGTCCAGGGATCTCCCCCCGTTCCCGGGTCCGGATAAGCTGTCAGGCTACAACCTTCAAACTCTTTGATTAGGGTAATGCCTTTTTCACTGATTCTCATCATTAACCCCTGCACGTTTTTTGAGTGCGCTAATTGCGATTTCGCGCAGCTTGTCCACACCGACAAAGCCAATAATTCCGCCAACGAAAGGCGAAATGGAAACCGGCAGGCCTACCACATCAAGCGCACTGGTGACACATAAGGAAAGAGCGCCACACAGGACGCCCTCAAGCCATTTATTTTTACGGGTGGCGCCGTCGTATATCAGTCGGCCGTAGGCAATGAGTCCGGCCATTAACGCCCCAAGTATCTGGGGCCACGCATTTTTGAGTCCGGTCAAAACCGCAGCCCAGAATTCAGGAGTCTTGTCATTCATTTTCATAAGCCTCACCTCCGATGATTTCGGATGGTAACTAGAGTGAGTGAAATGGTTGGGTTGCAGGGTTTAATATCTTGTAAAACAGGATTGCCTGTGGTTGCAGAATCTGAAAGTAAAATCACGCAGAGTACAATTTTAATGGAGGTGAGGCACAAATACTGCAAATTTAGCTTTTAGCTTAATTGATTGCGTGCTGAGTGAATTCTGTTTGACAAAAACATGCTATTTATAGAATGTTAATTCCATGTAATAAAAAGGATGTGTAACTCATCATGCCAACGGGAATTAAACCAATATTTATCAATAATATGATGTCAACATATGGATTATCCCATCCTCATGACAGCAAGGTATTTCCAGACCTTCCAGAACACCAAGATAATCCTTCTCAATTACGCCTCCAACATGATGGTCTTGCTACCGATGATAAAGCCAGGCTGGAACCAATGTGTCTTGCTGAATACCTTATCTCTGGACCAGGAGGAATGGATCCTGATATCGAAATTGATGATGATACCTATGATGAATGCCGTGAGGTGCTATCACGCATACTTGAAGATGCATACACTCAAAGCGGGACATTCCGCAGACTGATGAATTATGCCTACGACCAGGAATTGCATGATGTAGAACAACGCTGGTTGCTGGGAGCCGGAGAAAACTTTGGTACTACCGTAACTGATGAGGACCTGGAGAGTTCAGAAGGCAGAAAAGTGATTGCCCTCAACCTGGATGATACAGACGATGATTCAATACCAGAGTACTATGAAAGTAATGATGGCCCACAACAATTTGATACAACACGCTCATTTATTCATGAAGTTGTACACGCGTTGACTCACCTTCAGGACAAAGAAGACAGTAATCCAAGAGGCCCGGTAGTCGAGTATACCAATATCATTTTAAAAGAGATGGGTCACACATCACCACCAAGAATCGCCTACGAATTTAGTAATTGACACTCATCAAAAAATGCAAAATCCCACGATGCTACAACACAGTAACCAGTTCAGGTCTGAGCTAATACAGGTCAGCAGTCCATAGACACTGGCTCCTGTCAGGATGCCACCTGCTAACCCAGTACCAGAAATCGATTCGGACATTCATCCCCCTCTGGTTGTGTGGGGCCTCTCAGTTATGAGGGGAAATAATAAATATCCTCCGGCATAGCCGGAGGATATTTATTCATAAAGAACACAATTAAGAATAATACCGATTTAATTAAAATAACTTGATCTCACAGTTGAAGAATGAATAATAGCGAGCCCTGCCAAGGCAGGGCATAGAAATAACCAACGAGAAGAAATAGGTAGGAACTAATGAAAAACACCGCTCTGGGTAAGTTCATTTTTATCGTCGGCACCGCGTTACTGCTCGGTGGCTGTAGTGGCATGGTCATGCCTCCCTATGCCACCCACGGTACATCGGTCGGAATCATTGCGCCGGCGGGAGGCTATAGCGAGTGGCACACGGATAGCCGCAACCACACCACAGGAGACAGTCACAGCCAGTCACAGGGAAACTGCACCCAAAGTGAAGATAGCCAGCTCAACGAAAATGGTCTCACACGGACACACCAAAGCAACTGTAACACCCGTAGTCAAACCCACAGCAGTAGCACCAGCAAAACCCGCTCCAGCAGCGTCGGTTTCAGCGTCGGGGGGCCTGTTGGTGCTAGCATAGGGTTGATTAAGCAGATGGAGTCGATGAACCGTGCGCCAGCCAACGATATGAGTAGTAATGAGATGTTCAAGAATTTCGGTTTCTAGCACATAACGCCACCTGGTACCGTTGTGGTGTCTGGCCCGGCGGCTATCTGTAACGACTCACAATCGAAAAAAGTCAGACTCGCAATCAGCGCAAATTTTGGCTCACAATAACTGCAACTGAAATCGGACGTGGACTCACGCTAAGTGAGAGCGAAATCCGACGCTCAGAGCCAAATGAGAAGTTTTTTCCATTGGCAGTAATTGTGAGCCAGCAAAAATAGATTGTGAGTCCATTGAATGGGGATCGTTGTGCATTTTCATAAGCCTCACCTCCGATAGCTCGGATGGCGCAGTGTGTGATGAAAGGGGCAGGCTTCACGGGCTGGATTTATCAACCAAGCACGTAGCGGATGATGCCCGGTGCCTGAAAAAGAAAAAGGCCGCCGAAGCGACCTAATGAAATTGGTAATGTGGATACTGCCAAGTTAAATCCGTTAAAGCCTATTAAGAGATTCAGCCTGTACTTCTTGAAGTACCGCTGCCGGCGAATCAGCCTGCACGATTCCCGAGAAGACACAATCTGGATCATTAATCATGTGCCTGGACTTCGCTCTCTTTGCCTCATTCCGGTCCGAAAACTCCTCGGAAACATTTAAATGCTTACCCGACGACATCCCTTTCGGCTTGTATTGAAAAACGTAATAGAACCCCATATCGCCCCCCCTGTGATTTGACACCAAGGGAATATACCACCAAAAAAAACAAAAACCCCGCCGAGGCGAGGTTCTTAATTCTTGTAACGTCACAGGCATAATAACCCATCGTTGGAATCAGATTAGCCATTTTCCGTTAATTTTGCAATAGCTAAATTATTTTGGTCATCGAGTCACGTTTCCCAGAACCTTTTCTGCATACGATTCCTCAATATGGCAATGCTCCACCAGCCGATCGAAAAACAGTTTATAGTTGTACCGCCATACCATTTCCGTTACTCCTAGTACTTTAAAAATCTCGGTATCTTTGAGACGTGGGTAGCCTCTTCCCTTGCATCTTGGGCATTTTTTATAAACCGGCACGCCCTGCAACTCAGATTTTTTCTTATCGAGAATTTCTCCGCGTCCCCGGCAACGACATTCATTTTTCACATGGCCTTTGCCATCACACGCCTTACACACTACGCGCACCTGCTCACGAACTGATTTCCACACCTCCCAGTCGGACGGAGAAATACCTTTCGTATCTTTTACCCATTTTGGTGGCTTACCATCCGGGTAAGTAACCTTGTTCGTGAAAACCTCAGCATCAATTAATTTAGCACCATGACAGCTACTGCACGTCACCAAGCTGGCCGCACTGAGGGAATAATCGCGAAATACATAACGCGCCATAGTGTCGAGAAATTTTGAGCGCTTACCCTTTTCCATTTTCCGTAATGCCCCATGCCGTTCTGCACGCTGCTCTGCTAATTGCCTGATGTAGGCGATGATATTTTCAGAAGATAAAACCCCGGCTTTTGCCAGATACAATTCAATACCCACTGCGGCTTTTGCAGTAAGTAGCCCGAGAGATGCCATTACGTCAGTAATAGTCAGCGTATCAGACGTTATTCCGCATGGTACTGCGCCGGGCATCATGGATTTAGGTGAAAAATATTTCGGTAAGGACTCAAGATTCATTTCGATGCTCCCGTTTTGCTTCAATGCGGACGTAATTACGAAGAATGCGATATGCCACAGGAAAAGATCCCCGGTATCGATAAATTCGGAGACGCAACCAGCGCATGCGGAGTATCTCGATCAGTTCTGGTTTCATGCGGCCTCCAGCTTTTTTAGCGCACGCAGATCCGCCAGTGCCGCGAGCCTGATTTCCTTCAGCTCCTCGACCGTCCAGCGGTGCGGGGTGTTATTGTTCTCGAGTGCCAGCACCGCCGCCTCCCCGTAACGCTCAACCAGCGCGGTACGATATGCTTCGATGTTCCCTGATTTGTAGACGTTGCAGACATCACACTGAAGATGGATGTTGAAGCGAGTGAAGCGCAGATGCCCGGCGGCGGCCGTACTCCTGTAATGGCCTGCATGCCATGCGAATGCCGTCTTCGTTCCACAGGAGATGCAACCGAGTCCTTCTGCCAGTTCGGTTTCGCGGCAAATGTCATTTACGGCGCGCTGCGTCAAGTCAATCCAGTGTTTCAGCGGCTTAACCGCGGCTTTCCGCTGGCGCCAGGCGGCGCGTTCTTTTTTCTCAGCGGCGCGCTGAAGGGATTGCGCCTTACGTTGCGCGGCTTCGCGAGCTTTTCTGGTCTGTTCTTTGCCGACGGCGCTGGCGCACTGGTACGAGCAAACGATCTGCCCCTCGCGTATCGGGTGAAACCACTGGCGGCATTCTTTGTTTGCGCACTTACGGCGCGGTAATTTAGCCATGTTCACCCCCAGACCTTTTGGCGTAAGGATTTTGGCGTCCGCACCCGGTGTGCATATTCAGGTAATTTCGCGCTGACAGTCCAGGTAATGAAGTCAGGGTTCAGGCTCTTTTCTGTCCTTACGCCCCGCTTCTGATAATCCGATATCAGCGTGTCGGCCTGCTCGGTTGTGCAGTCGTGATGATGGAACCAGGAGTATTTCATCGCCATCACCCCGCAAAGCTCATTAGCTGGGCGGCGGCGTTCTCCGCCTCGCGCTGAGTACGAAATGTACGTGATAAAATCCACCGCCAGAGCACATCAAGCGCGGATTTATACAACTGCTGAAATTCGACCTCATCCATGCTGGAAAAAGCGATGCTGCGGGGATGTTTGCGAAGGGTGCCGTCCGGTAACTGGATGGCGTCATAGTGGCCAGCCTCAACCGTCACCCATGCGCGGTATGCATCGAAAGATTTACAGAGGCTAATTCCGTTTGTTACCCGGCGGTTTGCAATCTGTTCCAGATACTGTTCAGCCGCATCCAGTAATGCGCTCTCATTCCCGCCATATGCAGCGAGAAACTTTGCATAACCGTTTACCAGTTTGCGTTCATTGGCAGAAATGGTGCCGCCGGTGGGTTCCCAGTATTCAAACCCAAGATTAAGCAACGCGAAAAAGCGGCGATGGAATGCAGGATTCCTAACCTGACGGAACTCAGCCACCAGCACGGCACCGAGTTTAATTTTTGACTGCAGAATTTCGCTGGTCTCCGGCGTAGCGGGGATCAGAATTCCAGATGACTGCTTGATGAGTTGTAATTCGTGCGCCATGGTATTCTCCGTGGCGCATAATTGTCAGGTTACTGGTTGTTCAGGCCAGTGCGATAATTATGATTGCGTGCTTATTGTTAAGTCAATTATTAGAGCCCATCTCTCTGACAACTTCCATAATGGTATCCTTAGACCAGTACAAATCATCTCTTGATAGCTTTCGGTTTGTTACAGAACCGTTTTGGGTTGATAGGATATAGCGATCACCTGATGCAAGTCTAAAAGACAAAAGTTCTATTCCCTTAGCATCAGTTATAGTCACCCGCAAATTATCAGCAAGATCTGATAGGACTCCCTCTGCCACGTAACCCCCCTGAGCGACACACGGACGCGGTTAAAAATTGTCGGCAGCAGCATCAAAGGGATACGCAAATTGCGATATTCTGAAAAATGCGCGCCAGCATTAAGCGCAATGTTAATAAAACCAGTCGTCAGCGCTTTCCCACGTTTCCTGCAGAATGCTCTGTATACGTTTTTTATCGCCATCAGCAGCACCGACGATACTCAGACCATCCTGACTGCCTCGACGGATGGTTAAGTTGCAGTTTTCATACTGATTCTGGAGACGGGTAATTAATTCTTTTTCAAGCGCAGGAACGGCACCTTCCGGAAGCTGTTTTGCCCGGCTGATAACAAGTTCAATTCTCATAATTCCCTCTACATTCAACCACTGTATATAAACACAGTATACCTGTTAGAAAGAATATTCAAGGGGTGAATAGCACTTTTTGCAAAGGCTAGTGTGTTGTTTCATATCACATTTTAGGCAAAAAACCCGCCGCAGCGGGTTCAGATAAAAGAAAACCCGTACTCGGCGGGTTCACATTCATTCAAATTACGCTTACTTCTTGGTGTTCTGCTCCGACATTTCCATATATCGCCATGCTAACTTTGTCTCGATCTTCCTGTGATTTTGCTGCAATGTTGAAAACAGATTTATCTAATCGCTTATAGTCTTAGACATTTCGAATTTTTCACCGATTGGCTTTAGCTCATCAATAGCCTTATAGATTTCGTCATTTGATGGTTTTTTACCAGAATAAGCATAGTTGTAAGCATAAAAAACATCTCCTCTGGTATCCTTGAACTCCATAACAGGAACCTTTTGAACTTTTCCATTGTTATTACTTATTGGGATAAACTTGGAGTCATGTTGGCTTGAATACAACCTTGGCTCTTTTCCTTCTTCAAAAATCATTCGCTGATACATGAGCTTATCCTCGTAATTCATCAAATAATTAACAACAAAAAGTTAGTGTGATTGTACCTAATAATGCTTTTGCTTTCTGCTGTGGATTTAACCAGCTATCATTCCTCCTGCTGAGGTGCTGCCGCAACTCGCAAAGCATCTTCAAGATTTGTGACGTATTCAGAGATGGCCACCTCATCCTCTCCAAACTCATAGAGCACGTCAAGCAGCGCCAGCACGGTGGCGGGGTTAGCGGCGGCAATAAATTCCGCGTCACGTTTCTCAACAGTATGGGCCAACGTCACTTCTTCACCGCAAAGAGAAAATGGCGTTACCGTGATGCCATTGAACAGTGATGAGGTGCGGCGCCAATTCCCCGGCGTAGCCCTCTCAGCCACTTCACGAAGCGCCCGTTTGTCGATGTTGCTCATTGGGCTCCCCCCTTGTTGATGCTCATTTTGGATGCTCCATAAACCTGCATTACCGGGCTTTTCTCCAGCACCGGCAGCGCTGAAAATCCCGTTACCTGACTACTGCTGTATCGCCTGAGGTCATAATCAATCACCGCACGCTGGTCTCGGAAAATGCCGCAGCGGCCATGACGAATGAAGCCGCCTCGCTCCAGCGCGATACGCAGATATTTCTCCGCCGTGGTTCGGTGCACGCCAAAAATCGCAACGACGTCGTTCGTCGTGATGCGCCCCTGCTCTTTCACCAGACCGATAATCCGCTCAAGAATAATCATCCGTTCGCTTTGTGTTTTAGGTCGGGCCATTTTTAACCCCTTATTTCACAATCCGGAGGTGGCTAACGTTTTTCCGGTAGCTTTCCCAGTCAAAATTCACCCACATCCCTCCGTCCATCTGGAGGCGATCGATAACCCTCGCGCCCAGTGAATCCAACAGCCCCTCGTGGTTAAGATTCGTCAGAACGCCAACAGGTCGCATCGATGAGAGACGGCGATCGATAACCTGATTGAGAATGACCTTCTCACCACTGCTTCCGCGCTGAATACCGACTTCATCCAGTACCAGCAGGTCAACTTTACAAAGGTCATCAAGCAGGGACGCTTCTGATTGCCCACCGTCGTAGCACTCACGAACCCTGAGCATCAGGTCAGGAATAGTTACCACCAGAACGCTATGACCGCCGGCCAGCAGATGATTTCCGATTGCCGCCGCAAGATGGTTTTTCCCGGTTCCCGGACCACCGCTGAACACAAAGCTCGCAAATCCACTACCGAAGTTCTGGGCATAACTTTTTGCCATCGTGTACGCTTTTCGCTGCCCCTCCCCGCTTACTTCGTAGTTAGCAAACGTACAGCTACGATGGAGATCCTGAATGCCAGATCGCCCGAAAATCTTCTCGGTGCGGGATTTCTGATTCATCCTGTCAAGCTCTTCACTGCGTTTACGCCCTTCGGCTTCCTGCCATGCCCGCCACTCATCAGCAGTCGAGAATTTCGGCTGCACACTGGCTGGGATAATTCTTTTCAGGCGATCAAGCGCACTGCCAGTACCGATTACGTTTTTCATCGTTACCCCCTGAATCCGGTAGGAATGGTTTTGTCTGGCGCAGAAATGTGGTTCACATCTCTGCCAGCTCTTCGGTCGTTGAGAGCGAACTTCGGTTTGAATAGTCCCTGGTAGCCGTTGGCAATGCTTGTGTTGATGACGTTTACCGGATCGTGGCCTTCATCCAGGCACTCCTTCAGAAGCCTGAAAGCTTTTGTTACCGTCAGTTCGGTTTTTATGGGCTTTCCGGATTGCTGGCGGTATGTGACCCATTCGTTCCACGACGCAGCATTCAGCCATTCGGGAACAGGAATACTCAACGGATCAAACTTCACTTTTCCCTTAGGGGGATTAAAGGGGGTTAGATCTTTTATATTTGTCTTTGGAATAATGTCTTTGGTGTTCCCTGTTTTCGGGGATGCCCTTCCCTCTTTTCGGGGATAACTATCCCTGGTTTCAGGTACAGAAATAATCCATGTGGCAATTTCATCATCAGGAAAAGACACCGGACATTTTGAGCAATGTGGCTTGGAATAAGCCCATTTATCCAGGTTTGTATTAATCCCTATGTATCTTGTTTGACCAATACGGCGCAGGATAATGATGTTACGATAGGCAAGACTCAGCACCGCTTCGGATACATGCTTTACCTTCAGTGTTGTCTTATCTGCAATGAGGCTGTTGGCAATACGATCTGATTTTTTCGACCAGCCATAAGTCAGCCGGATAATCGCATTCAAAACACGGAACTCACGCCCCGATAGTTCAACGATACACAAGGCGTCCTGGATCTGATTAGCTAAACGTAAATAGCCATTTTCCAGATCAGCCATACGGCACTCCTGTTGCGTCGGTATCGGCGCAGGGAATTTGTATATTTCAGCGGTATTTGACATACTCATCTCCGCAATTACCTACCGTTTTTGCACCAGAAAGCCGTTGGTGACCCCTCACCGCGGCTTTCGCCTTTTTAGTTGCTGCCATTTTCAGTCCCACCCCAGCGCATCCGGCCTGGCTCGTTCAGCCTTTAGCCCGGCATCAGCGAGAATCTCTACTGCTGTGAGATAGTTTCTGGATACCAGTACCGCTTCCGGTGGCGCGGCCTGAATCCCAAGAAAAGCCAGCTCTTTCGCCATGTTGCAGAAATATCCCTCAGCTTTACGCCTGCTGACTGTCGACTCGCTGATGCCCATATGCTCGGCGTATGATTTCTGCCCTACTGATGCAAGCCGGTTGAGCAGGACGCTCTCTATCTCAATCGGGTTGATTTCTGGTGGGTCTAACTTTCGTGCAATTGCGTTCTCCATGGGTAAATATCCTCTATGGTTATTTGGCTGATGCCTCTTGGCTTGGTAAGCCATCGGTTGGGTTTGGGTATGCTGCTGGGTCAATCTCGTGAGGAGTGACTTTCCATTCAAGAATTTCACATAACGGCAGGATGCGACGGGGAGGAATTACTCCTTTTCTCAGCCACTTGCCTACAGCTTGAGACGAGATACCAAAATGTTCGCCGATGCTCATTTGAGTCATGTGGTTACTGATTTTGATTTTTAATTGGTTGTCCATTTGGCTCTCCAGTTCTACGAGTTGGTAGCTGGAGATTATCACGTAAAACTTTAGGTTCCAACAAAAATCAATCTAATAGTTCCAATGAATAAAGAAACTGAAGGTTGTAAAATGTGAATATGAACAAAAATCTTCATCCCATTTTCGCCAAGCGTATCCAGCAAGTTCTGGATGAGAACGGCTGGTCTATGGCTGACCTCTCACGGCGCGTAATGCTTTCTCACACATCTGTGAGAAAGTGGGCCTCTGGCACGTCTGTAGCCAGCGGAGAGCGCTTGAAAAGGTTATCGGCGGTGACCGGAAGGCCTGAATATTGGTTCTTCATGGAGCCAGGGGATGAAAGTGAAGGCGAAAGGGCTGAACCTAAACCCAGAGTCCTTGATGAAAAAGAAGAAACATTGCTTTCTCTTTTCAATCAACTCCCGGAAGCAGAGAAACTGCGTGTTATCCTCCATACAAAAGCAGTCCTCCAAGAGATGGATCTGCTGAAGAACAACGTTTTTGATCTAATTAACGACCTCAAAAAATAGAACCAAAGAACTCATCCATACAGGTAGCACCTCTTTAGGTGCTATTTTTATGCTCCAAGATAGAACTTTTAGTTGCACTTTTTGCTTTACAAATCGAACCTTTGGTTTTATTGTTAGTTTCATCGACAACAAGCGCATCGTTGTCAGGTGTAAAACGTTCCGCTGGCCGGCGATAAGGCAAACGAGGGTGAGAATGATTGATTTCGCACGTAAACCAGCTCGACAGCAGGCCGTCCCGCTCAACCGGATTGAGGTTTTAATCCGCCGCCTCTGTTACCTGCTGGCGCAGAAAGGAGATCCGGATGCATAACCAAAAGACATGCGCTTACCACCTGTGTGGAAAGCCGATTGAGCAAGGCAAAGAAGTAAAAAACGAGCTGACGCTGATTCGCGGCGCGCAGCTGACACATGAAGAGCGCGATTACTGCTCTGTACGCTGTGCCTCATACGACCAGATGGCGCACGAAAGTTAACGTAAAAGCCGCGCAAGGCGGCCCATACGTCCGGTGACACCGACCAAAGTACCACCGGAAAACTACACAAAAAACCAAAGTTCACCCAATGGGCGCTATCTCTGGCCCGGGGATCTTACATCTAAAAAAGAGGATCTCACATGGAATTTTTCTATGTAGTAAAAGCTACGCAGAAATCCGGAAAGCAAGATGCGACGGTCTGGTTCACTGCAAAATCAGAAGCGCGCGCCAACCTTATGCTGGATGTCGTTCTGGAAGATGCTGAAATTGAAACCGGCCGCGGTAAGGATTATGCAAGGCCGATCCGCACCAATTTTCCGGTAGTCAACGAGCTGCCGCCGGAAGGTGAAATAAGTTTTACCTTCACTAATTATTATCGCCTCGGTGAAGATGGCATGACTTGGGAACAAATCCCCGGCGTCACCCTGCCATCATCTGAAGCCGCCACCGTGGCCCGCCAGCACATCGTTGACGGTGTTGATACCGAAACAGGCGAAGTGCTGGAAGACCACACCGAAAATTTTGGTAACGAAAGCAACAGCCCTGCCCAGGCAACAGCCCCAGCCCACGAGCTGACTGTTGTCGCAACTATGCCTCTCCGTCACCGCGTTCTTGCTCAGTACATAGGTGAAGGTGAGTATCTTTATCACGTCGACGCCTCCCAGAAAAAAGAAATTCTGCGTCTCGAAATGGACACCGATAATTCATATGTCCAGAACCTGCTGCTTGCCGCCGAGAATGTTGAAGCGTTCAAGAAAGCCATTGAACATGACATTCACAAAATAGTGAATGCCGTTAAAAAAGTATTCCCTGTCGATGGAAAAACTCCTGAACTGGCGACTGTTATCCAGTTCCTTAAAACATGGTTCGAGACGGAGCATATCGATCGCGGTTTGCTCGTTAAGGAGTGGGCGAAAGGCAACAGTGTATCGGCTATTCAACGCACTGAAAGCGGCGCCAACGCTGGCGGTGGCAATAAGACTGACCGTAACCCTGATTACGAACACACTCTTGATACTCTGGACGTAGAGATTGCAATGGCCACTTTGCCTATGGACTTTAATATCTATGAGCTACCTGGCAGCGTTTACCGTCGCGCAAAAGAAATCGTAAAGAAAAAGGAAAGTCCGTTCAAAGAATGGTCCGCAGCACTTCGCGCAACGCCCGGTATCCTGGATTATTCCCGCGCCGCTATTTTCGCGCTGATCCGAAGCGCACACCCTGAGTTTTATCACTACCCCGGACGCCTTCAGGGGTATATCAACGCCAACTTAACGGAGACTGATCACGAGAACCCCACCGAGGAAGCTCTCACGGCTGCCCGACACACTCCGGAAAAAGACGCGGTAGAAGAAGCCAACCGACAGCTTGCCGCCGCGCGCGGTGAATATGTGGAAGGCATCAGCGACCCGAACGACCCAAAATGGGTGAAGACCGGGACAAGCCAGCCGACCACCGAACCTGAACTGGTTAAAAATGTTGGCAACGGTATTTTCGACGTGTCCGCTTTAATGCAGAACTCATCAACTCATGGCACAGAAACGAATCCGGAGACCACCAGCAATGTGCAGGTTCAAAAAGCTGACAGTGATGAAAAACAGGCTGGTGATGCGGTGCAGGCAGGCGAAGGCGATCTGGGTACTGGTAAAGAAGCAGTTACCGTAGAGAACCAGAATCAGGCTGAGACGCACCAGAACAACGATTCTGTGAGCCAATCTGAACCTGAGGCGCAACAAAACGTACCGGAATCGCAACAAGAAGAGCCAGAAGCAGCCTGGCCGGAATACTTCGAGCCGGGCCGCTATGAAGGTGTACCAAACGAGGTTTACCACGCCGCCAACGGGATCAGCTCAACTCAGGTGAAAGATGCTCGCGTGTCGCTGATGTACTTTAACGCGCGTCACGTAGAGAAGACTATCGTCAAAGAGCGCTCTCCAGTGCTTGATATGGGCAACCTGGTACATGTTCTGGCTCTACAGCCGGAAAACCTCGAAGCGGAGTTCAGCGTAGAGCCGGAGATCCCTGAGGGTGCTTTCACCACCACCGCCACCCTGCGCGAGTTCATCGACGCGCACAACGCCAGCCTGCCAGCGCTGCTGAGTGCTGATGATATCAAAGCGCTGCAGGAAGAGTACAACGCCACCCTGCCGTCGCAGATGCCGCTTGGAGCTTCGGTAGATGAAACCTATGCATCGTATGAGCAGCTTCCCGAAGAATTCCAGCGCATTGAAAACGGCACCAAACATACAGCCACGGCGATGAAAGCCTGCATCAAAGAGTACAACGCCACCCTGCCCGCGCCGGTTAAAACCAGCGGCAGCCGTGACGCGCTGCTGGAGCAACTGGCAATAATCAACCCTGACCTGGTCGCTCAGGAAGCGCAAAAATCGTCGCCGTTGAAAGTATCTGGCACGAAGGCCGATCTGATTCAG
>NZ_JBGDVI010000029.1:0-42769 GCF_046551895.1 Salmonella sp. SAL03688 | reverse complement strand
CAGCCCGTTTACGGGCCGTAAGTAACGAAGTTTGATGCAAATGTCAGATCGTATGCGCCTGTTAGGGCGCGGCTGGTAAGAGAGCCTTACAGGCGCATCTGAAAAACCTCCGGCTATGCCGGAGGATATTTATTGTTTCCAGGTTAATCCTTAGAATATTTTTTAATCTGCGCCGGGTTTTTCCGCTTTTCCTGCCAGCAAGGCAAGAAAGTCATAGCGTTTTTGCAAATCCAATGCGGCATCTCGCCATAATTGTTCAGCTACTTCAGGCTGTTGCGCATTCAGGCGACGGAAACGCTGTTCATTAAGCAACGTTTCCGCCAGGGCATCAGACGGTGGCCGAGAGTCCAGCGCCAGCGGCGGCTTGCCTTCATCCGCACGGCGGGGATCAAAGCGGTATAACGGCCAGAAACCGGTCGCCGTTAACTGGCGCATCTGGTCATGGCTTAGCGCCAGATCGTAGCCATGTTCCTCACAGGGGCTATAGGCAATGATCAGCGACGGTCCTGGCCAGGCTTCGGCCTCCTGGATGGCTTTCACCGTCTGGTTTAACTGCGCGCCCAGCGAGATTTGCGCGACATAAACATGACCATACATCATCATGCTGACACCAAGATCTTTACGGGCTTTACGCTTGCCATGTTCGCCAAACTTAGTGACGGCGCCAAGCGGCGTCGCCTTCGATGCCTGGCCGCCAGTATTGGAGTAACACTGCGTATCCAGAACCAGAATATTGACATTCTCCGTCAGGCTTAACACATGGTCTAAACCGCCAAAGCCGATGTCGTATGCCCAACCATCGCCGCCAATCAGCCAGATTGATTTTTCTACCAGCGCATCAGCATCCTTTAACAGTTCCTCTGCGCCTGCAACCGATTTCAGATGTTGGCGTAATGCGGCGACCTGCTCACGCCGAACGTCAGGCGTTGCTTCGGCATGCAGCGCATTGTTTAATTCCGCCGGGATGCGATCGGCGAATTGCGCCAGTAAACGCATGACGCGCGCCCGGTGCTGATCCACGCTCAGACGGAAACCGAGGCCAAATTCCGCGTTATCTTCAAATAGCGAATTCGCCCACGCCGGGCCGCGTCCGTTGGCATCGGTGGTATAAGGCGTAGAGGGTAAGTTACCGCCGTAAATAGAGGAACACCCCGTGGCGTTAGCGATTAACATTCTGTCGCCATATAACTGAGTCAGCAGCTTAATATACGGCGTTTCACCACAGCCGGAACAGGCGCCGGAATACTCAAACAGCGGCGTAATAAGCTGCGATGTGCGGATATCAATTCGTTCCAGTTTGCTGCGATCGATTTCCGGCAAGTCGAGGAAGAAGTCATAATTCACTTTCTCTTCTTCCACATGCTCAAGGCGCGACATCATGTTAATCGCCTTGATCTGTGGATTTTGCCGATCTTTAGCCGGGCAGACCTCTACGCATAAATTACAGCCAGTACAGTCTTCCGGCGCGACCTGCAGCACATATTTCTGGCCGCGCATATCGCGGGACTTCACGTCCAGCGAATGCAGACTGGCTGGCGCGTTCTCCATCGCCTGCGGGGAAACGACTTTCGCACGAATCGCCGAGTGAGGGCAGGCGGCGACGCAGTGATTACATTGTGTACACAGTTCCTCTTTCCAGACAGGAATCTCTTCGGCGATATTGCGTTTTTCCCAGCGGGTGGTGCCCATTGGCCATGTTCCGTCCGGCGGCAGCGCGGAAACAGGCAGTGCGTCGCCAAGGCCCGCCAACATGGCGGCGGTAACGGTTTTCACGAAATCCGGCGCGGCGTCGGAGACGACCGGCGGGCGATGCGCGCTGTGCGGATTAACCGCCTGCAACGGCACTTCCGCCAGCGATTCCTGCGCCAGAGCCAATGCCTGCCAGTTACGCTCAACCAGATCCTGACCTTTGCTGCTATAGCTTTTGGCAATCGCGCCCTGCAGCTCAACCAGGGCGCTATCGCCCGGAAGAATATGCGTCAGGTGGAAGAAAGCCATTTGCATGACGGTATTGATGCGGGCGCCAAGTCCACATTCGCGGGCGATTTTCGCCGCGTTAACCACGTAAAAACGCGCCTTTTTCTGATTCAACACCGCCTGAACTTCTTGCGGCAGACGCGACCAGACCTCGTCGGCGCTGTACGGCGTATTAAGCAGAAAGATACCGCCGGGCTTCAGACGCTCCGCCATCTGATATTTATCGATAAACTGTAATTGATGGCAGCCGACAAAATCCGCCTGAGCAATTAAGTAAGCGGAACGAATGGGTTTTTCGCTGACGCGCAGGTGCGATACCGTGAGCCCGCCAGCTTTTTTAGAGTCATAAACGAAATAACCTTGCGCATACCACGGCGTAGAATTACCGATAATTTTAATATTATTTTTCGTGGCGGATACGCTGCCGTCGCTTCCCAGGCCGTAAAATAACGCTTCAAGTTTAGCGCTGCCGGGCAGGGTATTTTCCGGTAATGGCAGCGAGAGGTTAGTAACGTCATCATAAATGCCCACCGTAAACCGTGGTTTGGGTTTCGCGCGGCTGAGTTCATTAAAGACCGCCAGTACGCACGCCGGGCCGAACTCTTTGGATGATAGCCCATAACGGCCGCCAATGGTGCGCGGCAACGTTTCGCGCTCGCCATTATTAAAGGCTTCCGCCAGTGCGGTCATCACGTCCAGATAAAGCGGCTCGGCCTGCGCGCCAGGCTCTTTGGTGCGATCCAGCACGGCGATAGCGCGAACGGTTTCCGGTAATGCCTGTAACAAATGTTTGGCGGAGAAGGGGCGGAACAGACGGACTTTCAGAACGCCGACCTTTTCTCCGCGTATCAGTAGCTCGTCCACGACCTCTTCGCAGGTGCCGAGGGCGGAGCCCATCATTATGATGACGCGTTCAGCCTGGGGATGGCCATAATATTCAAATGGCTGGTACTGACGGCCCGTAGCGTCGCCAAATGCCTTCATCGCCTCTTCAACATGATCATAAACGGCGTTGTACCACGGGTTGGTCGCTTCGCGAGACTGGAAGTAGGTATCCGGATTCGCTGAAGTTCCACGAATCACCGGATGTTCCGGATTCAGCGCGCGGGCGCGGTGAGCGTCGATCTCCGCCTGCGGCATCAGGTTCAGAATGGTTTCATCCGTTAGCGGTATAATTTTGTTGATTTCATGCGATGTACGGAAGCCATCAAAAAAATGAATAAACGGAACGCGGCTTTTCAGCGTAGCCCTGTGTGCGATCAGCGCAAAATCCTGCGCTTCCTGAACGCTGGCGGCGCATAACATCGCGCAGCCTGTCTGGCGGACCGCCATCACATCGGAATGGTCGCCAAAAATAGAAAGCGCGTGTGTGGCGACAGTGCGCGCGGCAACGTGCAGTACAAACGGCGTGAGCTGCCCCGCCAGTTTATACAGCGTTGGAATCATCAGCAGCAGCCCCTGCGATGATGTAAATGACGTAGAAAGCGAACCGGTTTGTAACGCACCGTGAACGGCGGCGATCGCGCCGCCTTCCGACTGCATCTCTACCACACGCGGCGTATCGCCCCAGACATTTTTAAGCCCATTGCCGGCCCAGGCATCCGCTTGTTCAGCCATTGTTGAACTGGGCGTAATCGGGTAAATGGCGATAACCTCGCTGGTACGGAACGCCACCGACGCTACTGCGCCATTACCGTCAATTGTTTGCATATGACACCCTTACATTGCGCAAAAAAGAGGGACACGCATAATCGTGAGCGCATCCTGTAGTTATCCTTTTATTTTAGCAAAGCCCTTCAAGCCCCATTTTCGCTTTTGTGTCCCTGGCGGGAGGAGAATGACGATTTCTTGCCGAAAAGACGTAAAAAATTGCCAATAAATGTTAATGAAGCGCATAAATGCGCGCTTTGCCTCTCGACGCGTCAGTTTCTGCTGCCTATTATTTAGGGCGGTGTCGTTTGGATGAATAAACAGAGGGGAGAGAAATGCGCGCAGCGTTTTGGGTGGGATGTGCCGCGTTATTATTGTCGGCTTGCAGTAGCGAACCTGTTCAGCAGGCAACCGCGGCACATGTTTCGCCAGGGATGAAAGCGGCGATGTCCAGCGCCGGCGAAGCGAATTGCGCTATGATTGGCGGTTCGCTTTCAGCGGCCCGGCAGCTTGATGGTTCAGTAATTGGTATGTGCGCGCTACCCAACGGCAAACGTTGTAGCGAACAGTCGCTTGCCGCCGGAAACTGCGGGAGTTACTAAGCGCGGCGTTTCGCCTGACGCGTATAACTTTTCACTTAATGGCTTAGTGCGCTAAATCCGCCAGTTTATACATTAGCGTTGTTTCTGCCGTCGCCAGCGTTAATTGGTTCGCAGTTAAATCGACCTGCGCTCCTTTGCTGAAGAGCTCGCTGAGGGTGCCGTCCAGCGCATTAAGCTGCGGATCGGCGCACATCATTCGGGTCATCGCTAAATTTTTCACTTTTAATTCGCCGTCCGATAGTTTTCCTTCGCCGGTGAATTGATTGCACATTTTGCCGGATACCGTCATGTCCTCGCCAAAGCTGAGCTCCGGGCCGGTGACCGTTTTACCGTTTACGCTTTCCAGAACAAAGCGGTGGTGCTCCAGTTGCTCGCGTTTGACGGACACTTTTCCACTGCTCACACACCCTGTCATTATGATGCTCAGGGCGACCAGCGTGACGATTTTCTTCATTGATATTCTCTGTAATCTGATAGTTAACACTGACTATAGTAATGATATGACCGGATAGATCTTCAGGGGTTATCCGAAAATGCTCCCCTGAGCGCAGGGGAGCGACAGGATTAGAACAGCGCGTTCGGGCAGGCTTCGCCCTTCTCAAGCTGGCTTAAGTTTTGTAACGTGGTTTCAGAGATGCTGATCAGCGCTTCTGCGGTCAGGAATGCCTGGTGCCCCGTAAACAGTACGTTATGGCAGGCCGACAGACGGCGGAAAACATCATCCTGGATAACATCGTTTGACTTATCTTCAAAGAACAGGTCGCGTTCGTTTTCATACACATCCATCCCCAGCGAGCCGATTTTCTGATTCTTCAGAGCTTCGATAGCCGCCTGGGAATCAATCAGCGCGCCACGACTGGTATTAATGACCATAACGCCATTTTTCATTTGGTCGAATGCCGCATGGTTCAGTAAATGGTAGTTTTCCGGCGTGAGCGGGCAGTGCAGGGAAATGACATCCGATTCGGCAAACAACGTTTGCAGATCCACATACTCGACGCCGAGATCAAGCGCGGCGGTGCTGGGATAGGGATCAAACGCCAGTAAACGCATTCCAAAGCCTTTCAGGATACGCAGCGCGGCGACGCCGATTTTACCGGTACCAATGACGCCAGCGGTTTTTCCGTGCATGGTAAAGCCGGTCAGTCCCTCAAGGGAAAAGTTAGCGTCGCGGGTGCGTTGATAAGCGCGGTGAATACGGCGGTTCAATGTCATCATCATGCCAATCGCATGTTCAGCGACGGCTTCCGGAGAATAAGCCGGCACGCGGACCACCTGCAAACCGAGCTCTTTAGCGGCATCCAGGTCGACATTATTAAATCCGGCGCAACGCAGCGCGATGTATTTCACGCCATGTTTTTTCAGCTCTTCCAGTACCGGTCGGCTCCCGTCGTCATTCACGAAGATACAAACTGCTTCACATCCATTGGCGGTTTTCGCCGTTTTCTCGGTCAGCAGAAAATCAAAAAACTCCAGTTCAAAACCGAACGCTTCGTTCACTTGCTGTAGATATTTCTTGTCATACTGTTTGGTACTATAGACGGCGAGTTTCATATGACCTTCTCCAGTGATGTTAGAATCACACAAATATGCTTAAAATTATCTTACAAAAAATCAAAAATAATTGATAGTCATACATATAATGAATAATTTTAGGTTATCATTCTCCACAACGCCTCAAATAGCCGGAGGGCGCCCCTGCAACAGGCATAACGCATCACCCGCTTGCAACATGAACTATTAGGCTATGTACGGGCAATCATGCCAAAATAAAGAGATAGCCAACTGAATTTTTCGTTAAATCAGGAAATTAATGGCCCATGAAGGGTAAATATAAAGCCGCCCTTGCGCTACTGTTACTGCTGATTCTTGTCCCTCTGACGCTACTGATGACCCTCGGGCTGTGGGTTCCCACTCTGGCGGGAATTTGGCTACCCGTCGGTACCCGTATCGCTCTGGAACAAAGTCCACGCCTGACACGTCATGGGTTAGTGATTCCCGATCTTCGCTATCTGGTCAATGATTGTTCGTTAGCGCATATTACCCAGGCGAAACTGACGCATCCCAGCCGTTGGTTGCTGAATATTAAAAGCCTCAAACTGGATGCCGCGTGCCTGGCGAAACTGCCTGCTACAGAAGCCTCTCCCGCCGCGCCGCGTACGCTGGCGCAGTGGCAGTCAATGCTGCCCAATACCTGGATTAACATCGATAATGTCATTCTCGCGCCCTGGTCGGAATGGCAGGGCAAGCTGGCGATCTCCATGACGCCGGTCATTCAGCAGATACGTTATCAGGGCGAAAAAGTAAAATTTCAAGGGCAGCTACGCGGTCAGGCATTGACGGTGAGCCAACTGGAGATCGCCGCGCTGGCCAACCAGCCTCCCGTTAGCCTGGCGGGGAAGTTTATGTTGCCGCTGGTACCGGATGGCCTGCCGGTCAGCGGTCATGCGGCAGCGACCTTGCGTCTGCCGCAGGAACCGTCGCTGGTGGATGCGGAACTGGAGTGGCGTGATAACGCCGGACAGCTCATCGTGATGGCGCGAGGTAATCCTGACCCGATTCTCGATCTCCCCTGGGCGGTAACGCGTCAGCGGCTTACCATCAGCGATGGCCGCTGGAACTGGCCATATCAGGGATTTCCCTTGAGCGGACGTCTGGCTTTTAATATCGATAACTGGCAAGCCGGGCCGGATAATGCGCGAGTCAGCGGACGCCTGAATATTCTGACCCAGGGCGATGCCGGTAAAGCGAACGCTGTACTGACTATCGGCCCGGGAAAACTCAGCATGGATAGCAGTGAGATGCCTCTACAGCTTACCGGCGAGGCTAAACAGAAGGATTTAATCTTTTATGCCGTATTGCCCGCTATGTTCCGCGGCAGTCTGGCCGATCCGCAGCTCACCTTTGCACCTGGCGCATTGCTACGCTCGCGCGGACGGGTGATTGATGCGTTAGATATTGATGAAATTCGTTGGCCGCTGGCGGGCGTTAAGGTGACGCCGCGCGGCGTTGATGGCCGATTACAGGCTATTTTACGGGCGCACGAAAATGAGATGGGCGATTTCGTTCTTCATCTTGATGGCCTGGCGAATGATTTTCTCCCTGATGCTGGTCGCTGGCGGTGGCGCTATTGGGGGCAAGGAAGCTTTACGCCAATGCGCGCCCGCTGGGATATTGCCGGACAGGGCGAATGGCATGATAACACCATCAGGTTGACCAGTTTGTCCACCGGTTTTGATCAGTTGCACTATGGCGCAATGACCGTCACATCGCCAAGACTGGCGCTGAATAAACCTATTGTCTGGGTTCGCGACGCCACAACGCCGTCGCTACAGGGCGCGCTGTCTCTGGAGGCGGGAAAAACCGTATTTACCAGCGGGAGCGTGCTGCCGCCTTCTACCATTAATTTTAGCGTTGAAGGGCGCGAGCCAACCCTGTTCCAGTTTAAAGGCGACCTTCGGGCGGGGGCGATAGGGCCGGTACGGCTGAATGGGCGCTGGGATGGCGAACGCCTTCGCGGACAGGCCTGGTGGCCGAAGCAGTCGCTTATCGTTTTCCAGCCGTTGCTTCCACCAGACTGGAAAATGACGCTGCGCGAAGGCTCACTGTATGCGCAGGTGGCTTTTTCCGCCGCACAGGGGCAGGGGTTTGAAGCAGGTGGACACGGCGTGTTAAAAGGCGGCAGTGCCTGGATGCCGGATAACAAAATCAACGGCGTCGATTTCATTCTGCCATTTCGCTTCCACAACGGCGCGTGGCAATTGGGGACGCGCGGGCCCGTCTCGCTGCGTATTGCCGGGATAGTTAACCAGGTCACGGCGAAAAATATCACCGCTGATTTACAGGGCGGTTATCCCTGGAGCGAGTCGAATCCATTACTGCTAAGCGATGTCAGCGTAGACGTGCTGGGCGGTCAAATCATTATGAAACAGTTGCGAATGCCGCAGCACGACCCGGCGCTTTTACGGGTGCAAAATATTTCATCCAGCGAATTGATTAGCGCCATAAATCCAAAGCAATTCGCCATGTCTGGTCCGGTTAGCGGCGCGCTGCCGCTGTGGCTGAACAATGAAAAATGGATAATCAAAGATGGCTGGCTTACGAATCCTGGGCCAATGACGTTGCGCATCGATAAAGATACTGCGGATGCGGTGGTGAAGGATAATGTTACGGCAGGCTCGGCGATTAACTGGCTACGTTATATGGAGATTACGCATTCGTGGACGAAAATTAACGTTGATAACCTGGGCGTACTAACGATGCAGGCGGCCATTACCGGCAAAAGCCGGGTAGATGGTAAAACCGCGATCGTTAACTTGAACTATACCCATGAAGAAAATGTGTTTACGCTGTGGCGCAGTTTGCGTTTTGGCGACAATTTACAGGCATGGCTTGAACAAAATACAGCATTGCCGCAACCTCCTTGTCGGAAAGACAAGGACTGTGAGGATAAATAATGAAAATGAGTATTGCCATGCTGTCAGCGCTTGCGTCATTTATCGTGGTGGGCTGCACGCCACGTATTGAAGTCGCCGCGCCGGAACAGCCGATTACCATCAACATGAATGTAAAGATCGAGCATGAAATACATATCAAAGTCGATAAAGATGTTGAAGAACTCCTGAAATCACGCAGCGATCTATTCTGAGGCCATAATGAAAAAGTATTTAATGCTATGGGTGCTGACGCTGAGCTTGCTCACACCTTCTGTGTGGGCCTTAACCCTGGACGAAGCGCGCACGCAGGGCCGGGTAGGGGAAACGCTGAATGGCTATCTGGTGGCCTTAAAGAATGATGCCGAAACCCAGAAACTGGTGCTTGATATTAATCATGCCCGCCGCGCCAGTTATCAGCAGTTAGCGGATAGCAATCATCTTCCCGTGGACGAGGTGGCGAAGATGGCAGGGCAAAAACTGGTTGAGCGCGCCAGGCCGGGAGAATATGTCCAGGGAATTAATGGCAAATGGATGCGTAAATAACCGCTTCCCGACAATTTTTTTACCGCAAAATGCATTTTTATATGGGTAATTTCTGAATACGAAGGTCGTATTTACATTAGGCGAACCGGAAGGCTATTTCTATACTGTTGGCTGGTATCATTATTCGCGAGAGTAACCAGGTATGACGTCTGAAAAATTATCTGCTGCCTGCCATTGTGGCAGCGTCGTGTTTACCGTTCAACTTAGCGATGGCTTTCATACCGCCAGGCGCTGCAACTGTTCCTTTTGCCGGATGCGCGGAGCAGTGGCAGTGTCTGCGCCGCTGTCGGGTATTAAAGTGCTAAAAGGGCAGGATAAGCTTACCGAATATCGCTTCAATACGGGCAAGGCGGTGCATTTTTTCTGTTCGGTATGCGGGATATATACTTTTCATCAGCGCCGATCCAATCCCGATCAATATGGGGTCAATGTGGCGTGCATCGAAAATGTGTCGCCTTTTGATTTCGCCTGCGTTGAAGTCAATGATGGGGTAACGCATCCCAGCGATGGCGGCAGTAGCGGCGTGGTAGGATATTTGCGCTACGAACCTAAGAAGTCACCTCCCGTCGAAACGGGAGGCAAAAATATTTAAGCGGCCACTACGCTGTCAATCGCAGCTTTTGCATCGGCCTGAGCTTTAGCCGCCACTTCCGGCCCGTAGGCGATGCCTTCGGCAAAGACAAAATTCACGTCGGTAATACCGATAAAACCAAGGAACACTTTCAGGTAAGGCGCAATCAAATCCGTCGGGGTGTCTTTATGGATACCGCCGCGACTGGAGAGAACCACCGCGCGTTTACCGGTTACCAGACCTTCCGGGCCTTTTTCGGTATAGCGGAAAGTGATACCGGCGCGGGCAATCAGATCAAAGTAGTTTTTCAGCTGCGTCGGGATATTGAAATTGTACATCGGTGCCGCAATAACGATGACGTCGTGGGCTTTCAGTTCAGCAATGAGTTCATCAGACAGCGCCAGAGCGTCCTGCTGACGTGGCGTTAAAGGCGCATCGCCCGGACGCATCGCGCCCACCAGCTCGCCATCCAGCACCGGAACAGGGTTGGCCGCCAGATCGCGGACAGTAATTTCATCTGCGACGTGTTTTTCGCGCCATTGTTCAATAAAATAGTCAGTCAACTGACCAGACTGAGAGTACCCTGCCAGAATACTGGATTTAAGAACTAATACCTTGCTCATGGGTGTTTCCTTTTATGTGTTTGAAGGGGCGTGCCCCGTTGCTTGTTGACACTTTATTCACAAATATGTCGCAGGGATAGCGCAATATATCGAACCCTTTGTTCGAAATTATTGAACAACGCAAAAAAAGCCCCAATGTGGTACTCTATACCTATCATTTAAAACGATTTTAAACAGGCAGAATGCTGCCCAAGAGCTTTATGACTGAACAATCTATGTTGACGCTTCAGGTGTTACAGCAGCGGCTGGATGCACTGATGCTGCGCGACAAACAGCGCTTTGCGCGCCGCCTGCATGGCGTAAAGAAAGTAAAAAATCCTGATGCGCAACAGGCCATTTTCCAGACGATGGCGAAAGAAATTGAACAGGCTGCGACGCAGGTCGCTCTCCGCGAAGCGGCGCGTCCCTCAATCACTTATCCGCAAAATCTGCCTGTTAGCCAGAAGAAACAGGACATTCTGGAAGCGATCCGCGATCATCAGGTAGTGATCGTGGCAGGGGAAACCGGTTCCGGTAAAACCACCCAGTTGCCGAAAATTTGTATGGAACTGGGACGCGGAATTAAAGGACTTATTGGACATACTCAACCGCGTCGCCTGGCGGCGCGCACCGTCGCTAACCGCATTGCCGAAGAGTTGCAAACGGAGCCAGGCGGCTGCATCGGCTATAAAGTTCGTTTCAGCGATCATGTCAGTAGCAACACCATGGTCAAACTGATGACGGACGGTATCCTGCTGGCGGAAATCCAGCAGGACAGGCTATTGATGCAGTATGACACCATCATTATTGATGAAGCGCATGAACGCAGCCTGAATATTGACTTCTTGCTCGGCTATCTGAAAGAGCTTCTGCCGCGTCGCCCCGATCTGAAAGTGATTATTACCTCTGCGACCATCGACCCGGAACGCTTCTCGCGCCACTTTAATAACGCGCCGATTATCGAAGTCTCTGGCCGAACGTATCCCGTAGAAGTTCGTTATCGCCCCATCGTGGAAGAGGCTGACGACACTGAACGCGATCAGCTACAGGCAATTTTCGACGCTGTTGATGAACTGGGGCGTGAAAGTCCCGGCGATATTCTGATTTTTATGAGCGGAGAGCGGGAAATCCGCGATACCGCTGACGCCCTGAACAAGCTGAACTTACGGCATACCGAAGTGTTGCCGCTGTATGCACGCTTGTCGAACAGCGAACAGAACCGCGTTTTCCAGTCGCACAGCGGACGCCGTATCGTGCTGGCAACTAACGTGGCGGAAACGTCGCTGACGGTGCCGGGTATCAAGTATGTGATCGATCCTGGCACTGCGCGCATCAGCCGCTACAGCTACCGCACTAAAGTGCAGCGCCTGCCGATTGAACCGATCTCACAGGCTTCCGCCAACCAGCGTAAAGGGCGTTGCGGGCGCGTATCGGAAGGGATTTGCATTCGTCTGTATTCGGAAGATGACTTTTTGTCACGTCCGGAATTTACCGACCCGGAAATTCTACGTACCAACCTGGCGTCGGTTATTTTGCAGATGACCGCCCTGGGGCTGGGTGACATCGCCGCCTTCCCGTTTGTCGAAGCGCCGGATAAGCGCAATATTCAGGATGGCGTGCGTTTGTTGGAAGAGCTGGGGGCGATTACCGCCGACGAACAGCAAACGGCATATAAGCTGACGCCGCTGGGCCGACAATTATCTCAGCTGCCGGTCGACCCGCGCCTGGCGCGTATGGTTCTGGAAGCGCAAAAACATGGCTGTGTGCGCGAAGCGATGATCATTACTTCCGCACTCTCTATTCAGGATCCGCGCGAGCGCCCAGTGGATAAGCAGCAGGCTTCCGATGAGAAACACCGGCGT
The DNA here is from genome assembly GCF_046551895.1 of Salmonella sp. SAL03688. NCBI lineage: Bacteria > Pseudomonadati > Pseudomonadota > Gammaproteobacteria > Enterobacterales > Enterobacteriaceae > Salmonella > Salmonella sp. SAL03688. Next base: position 30,526 of record NZ_JBGDVI010000029.1, on the reverse strand, counting down.
TTCCATGATAAGGAGTCCGATTTTCTGGCGTTTGTTAACCTGTGGAATTACCTCGGCGAGCAACAAAAGGCCCTGTCGTCGAATCAATTCCGCCGTCTGTGTCGCACCGACTATCTGAACTATTTACGCGTGCGTGAGTGGCAGGATATCTATACCCAACTGCGTCAGGTGGTAAAAGAACTGGGGATTCCGGTAAACAGCGAACCCGCAGAATACCGGGAAATTCACGTTGCGTTGTTAACGGGGCTGTTGTCGCATATCGGGATGAAAGATGCCGATAAACAAGAGTACACCGGCGCGCGTAACGCCCGATTCTCTATTTTCCCCGGTTCCGGTTTATTCAAAAAACCGCCGAAATGGACAATGGTCGCAGAACTGGTGGAGACCAGCCGCCTGTGGGGGCGCATCGCTGCCCGCATTGAGCCAGAATGGGTGGAACCGGTAGCCCAGCACCTGATTAAACGTTCATATAGCGAACCGCACTGGGAGCGGGCGCAAGGCGCGGTGATGGCGACGGAAAAGGTTACTGTCTACGGTCTGCCGATTGTCGCCGCGCGCAAGGTGAATTACAGCCAGATTGACCCGGCGTTGTGTCGCGAGTTGTTTATCCGCCATGCGCTGGTGGAGGGGGACTGGCAAACCCGTCACGCCTTCTTCCGTGAGAATCTAAAATTGCGTGCGGAAGTCGAGGAACTTGAGCACAAATCTCGCCGCCGCGATATCCTGGTGGATGACGATACCCTGTTTGAGTTTTATGACCAGCGTATTAGCCATGACGTTATTTCCGCCCGCCACTTTGATAGTTGGTGGAAAAAAATCAGCCGCGAGACGCCGGATCTGCTCAACTTTGAAAAAAGTATGCTGATTAAAGAAGGCGCGGAAAAAATCAGCAAACTGGATTACCCGAATTTCTGGCACCAGGGCAATCTTAAGCTGCGTTTGAGCTATCAGTTTGAACCGGGCGCGGATGCTGACGGCGTGACCGTCCATATTCCGTTGCCGCTACTTAACCAGGTTGACGAGAGCGGTTTTGAATGGCAGATCCCAGGGCTGCGCCGTGAATTAGTTATTGCGCTGATTAAATCGTTGCCAAAACCGGTACGTCGCAACTTTGTTCCAGCGCCAAACTATGCTGAAGCGTTTTTAGGTCGCGTAACGCCGCTGGAGCTGCCGCTGCTGGACGCTCTGGAGCGTGAACTGCGCCGGATGACCGGCGTCACGGTCGACCGGGAAGACTGGCATTGGGATCAGGTGCCCGAGCATCTGAAAATCACGTTTCGCGTGGTGAATGACAAAAACAAGAAACTGCAGGAAGGGCGTTCGCTCGCCGAGCTTAAAAATGCGCTGAAAGGTAAAGTGCAGGAGACGCTCTCGGCGGTAGCGGATGACGGCATTGAGCAGAGCGGGCTGCATATCTGGAGTTTCGGCGAGCTGCCGGAAAGCTACGAACAGAAACGCGGTAATTATAAAGTGAAGGCGTGGCCGGCGTTAGTGGATGAGCGTGACAGCGTCGCTATCAAATTGTTTGATAATCCGCTGGAACAACAACAGGCGATGTGGTGCGGTTTACGCCGTCTGCTGTTGCTCAATATTCCTTCACCGATTAAGTATCTGCATGAGAAATTGCCGAATAAAGCCAAGCTGGGGCTGTACTTTAACCCGTACGGCAAAGTACTGGAGTTGATTGATGACTGTATCGCCTGCGGGGTAGATAAGCTGATAGATGCCAACGGCGGACCGGTGTGGAGCGAAGCAGGTTTCACCGCGCTGCACGAAAAGGTACGCGCCGAGCTGAATGATACTGTGGTGGATATCGCGAAGCAGGTCGAGCGGATCCTGACGACCGTATTCAATATCAATAAGCGTCTGAAAGGGCGGGTGGATATGAGCATGGCGTTGGGGCTTTCCGATATCAAGGCGCAGATGAGCGGTCTGGTATACCGTGGTTTTGTGACTGGCAACGGCTTTAAACGTCTCGGCGATACGCTGCGTTATCTGCAGGCAATTGAAAAGCGGCTGGAGAAACTGGCTGTCGATCCGCACCGCGATCGGGCGCAAATGCTGAAAGTCGAAAGCGTCCAGCAGGCGTGGCAACAATGGATAAATAAATTGCCTCCAGCGCGTCGCGAAGATGATGATGTTAAAGAGATCCGTTGGATGATTGAAGAACTGCGTGTCAGTTATTTCGCCCAACAGCTCGGTACGCCTTATCCTATTTCCGATAAGCGTATTTTACAGGCCATGGATCAGATTACGGCCTAAAAAGCCAGGCGACGATGTCTTTCAAAGAGATCCGGTACAAGTTCGGAACAAAAAGGAGGAATTATGAATACAACGCCATTTCCGGCGCTCTCTGCGGAAACATTGCTGGCGGTGAATACCGTCGGACAGTGGCTGGCGCAAAATGATTTTTCCGGCGAACAACCTTATTCGTCGGATTGCGTCGTCCTGGCGGGCAATGCGGTGATCCCCACTATCGACGCGGCCTGTCGCATCGCCAAAGCGCAAGGCGTTCCTTTACTGATTAGCGGCGGTATAGGTCATTCGACGCCGTTTTTGTACGCCGTGATTGCCCGGCATCCGCGCTACCATACTATTCGCACAACCGGACGCGCTGAAGCCGCTATCCTCGCGGATATCGCGAACCAGTTCTGGCATATTCCGGCTGAGAAAATTTGGCTGGAAGATCGGTCAACTAATTGCGGCGAAAATGCCCGTTTCTCCTGCGCACTGATCCGTCAGGCGAAAGAAAACATTAACACGGCTATCGTTGTGCAAGACCCCACCATGCAGCGGCGCACTATCGCGGCGTTTCGGCGCGTGACAAACGACGACACCGATGCGCCGCGCTGGCTGAGTTTTCCTGGTTTTGTTCCGGTACTGCGCCACCTTAACGGCGGTACACGTTTTGCCAACGTTGAAGAGGGCATCTGGACGGTGGAGCGTTATCTGTCTCTGATTGCCGGCGAGCTGCCACGTTTGCGTGACGATGAAACAGGGTATGGACCGCGTGGTAAAGATTTTATCATTCACGTTGATATCCCACGCGATATTGAAAAGGCATGGCAGGTATTGCAGGCAGATACTACGTTGCGCAGTGCGTTAGAACAGAGAGCTTTACGCTAAAAATCGCCCGTTTGCGAGGGTGAACGGGCAAGTGCGACCACCAACTCATAAATTTGATGAATTATTTATAAAAGCTGGTTATGTTGTCGCTTTACGGTTTTCATTCAGGACGCGCTATGGGCAATAAGTATTCCGGCCTGCAAATTGGTATTCACTGGTTAGTCTTTTTTCTGGTTATTGTGGCTTACGCCGCGATGGAGCTACGCGGTTTTGCGCCGCGTAGTTATCGGCCCTGGTTTAATATGACGCATGTTTCATGTGGCATCACTATTTTGCTTTTAATGGTGGCGCGCTTGATTATTCGGCTGAAATATCCCACGCCGCCCATTGTTCCTCGTCCAAAACCGATGATGACCGGAATGGCGCATTTGGGACATCTGGTGATTTACCTGTTATTTATCGCGCTGCCTGTTATTGGTCTGGTCATGATGTATAACCGCGGCAATCCCTGGGTCGCATTTGGCATTACTATGCCGCATGCCGCCGAAGCTAACTTTGAACGCGTAGATATGCTGAAATCCTGGCACGTCACGCTGGCGAATCTGGGCTATTTTGTTATTGGACTTCATGCCATCGCTGCTTTGATGCATCACTATTTCTGGAAAGACAATACGCTGTTACGGATGATGCCGCGTAAGCGTGACTGACCGTCCTGTATGACGTTTGTCGCAGGTGGGGTTAACTGCTTCAGGCAAACAAGGCATCTATCAGAGGGGATGGCGTATTCCATACAGAAAACGCCTGCGTCTAACCAGGACCCGTGACGCAGGCGAAGGAGGACGGGTCTACATCGGAAGCGGGTATTATACTTATTTGTATGACAAATAAAATAAACAATTACTATTCCGTAATCCAATGTTTAATCAACGGGTTAAACCCACATGATCGCGCTGCCGACCGCCCGGAAGTGCCTACACTTACAATGAACGTGGCATAGTGGCGGAAAATAGCGCAACGGCGCCATGTTGCTCCAAAGCCACCTTAGCGAAATGTTCGTCCAACACGCTGCGTAACGTATCGGCTGAATCATTGGTATTACTGAATATTCCTTTCTTGTTATAAACAGCCATTAATTTCTTACCAAAAGCATTGTGAGAAACCTCTTTGCCCAGAATCGTGGCGCCAAAAAGTGTGCCGCCGGGTTTAAGCGCCATACCGGCATTTTTAATTGCCTTCGCTTTTGTTGTCATCTCACCAGGTAAGCAGTGCAGAAGATAGTACATCGAAACGGAATCGAAGCGCCCGTGCCAGTCCGCCGGGAACGTGTCGAAAACATCGTGTTGTAGTGTGGCGCGGATTTTCGTATTACCCACTCGGCTGGCGGCTATTTTCAGGCTATCCGGATTTAAATCCATCAGCGAAATGGCATGAGTCGCAGGTGCATGTTTCAGGTAATAACCTGTACCTACGCCAATATCCAGGTGAGTCTCGCCCATGTGATGCAGGAAGAAAGGAAGTAGTCGCGTATCAGTAGGACACTTCCATGCATATTTGTTTGAGATATTGAGTACCCACCAGTCATATAAGCTAAGCGTGAATGGGTTATAGACTTTTGCGCCTGATTGTTGTGTATGCTTCATTGTTCTCTCACTAAATAATTTCGCGCTGGAATTAAAACAACGAAGCAATCGTTAGGCAAGCATTAATCAGGTGAGTGAGTAATTTAATGCGACGAATAAAGGCGATATTATGAATTAAGCGGTTATCTTAAAGAATATAGAGGATAATAATAGCTGATAAATGAATTGAACAGTCATATTATTATAAGCTGATAATTAATAATCGTTGATGTACGCGTATTAAGCCCTTTGATAATAACAATGCAATTAAATGCAGGAAGAATAATATTTATTCAAACACATAAAGCGATTATTGCACATTAATTGATATTTTAAATGTTACGCTGAGATAGCCATCTTTATTTAATATCACCTACCTGGAGGCGATATGATTGAGGTTTTTGAAGCGTTTGGCTGGACCTTACTTTTAGGCGGTCTGGCAGTGGCAGTACTGTTTATCACTGCACTGGATAGAAAACGGTAATCATTGCATTTGACGCGCCTGTTGAGTTGGTATTACAAATAATTGTACCTGAAATCTACCACTTCTGAATTTTGCGATATTTTGCCATTCTGACGGCAAGGGGTAATCCTGACTAAAGTTACCGCCGCTTACCAACCAGACACGATGGTAACTTTTTGAAAGCGTTGTCAGAGTATCAATATATGTCTGATCGGCTTGCGCATAAAACAGTGAACCAAAGCCATAGGCATTCGGTCTGCCTGATGTTCCGTGTGCGTTAGGCGGTGTATAAAGAAACGTACGATAATCTTGCTTATTATAATACACATAACTTAAATAATCGAACATTTTACTGACTACCACGGCATCATTAGGCTGGTGACGGGTATTAATATAGTTTACCAGTGGTTTAAACTCGTCTATGTGCTCAGGGTTATTATGATATGAACCATAGCCGAATAATAAGGTGAATAAGATAAACCAGAAGCCACAAACCGCTTTTTTTGCGCGGGTAAGTAATACCGCGAGCAGGGGAGGAATGCTCAGCGATGAGAAGAAGAAATAACGATCGATAAATAACGGCATCCACCAGGAAATGATGAAGACCAGCATTACAGGGATGACCAGATTACAAAATAATATCAGCTGATATCTTTCATATTCTCCGTTGCATAAAGATATTCGCCCCACAGTACCGATAAAACCTCCCACAGCCAGCCACAGAATGAACGACGGAAAACCCTGTCCGTTGTTTCCGGTAAAAAAATGCCAATACATCGCAGGCAGGTCACGCCATGTTACGGGGGGAATCCAACCGATATCATTACCGGCTCTCAACTGCGCCAGATGAGTCAGTAAATTAAACAATACGGGCAACCAGGGGAGATAAGCGACAGCAATCGCCAGGTTAGCAAACCACCAGCCAGGAAGTTTAAGGTAGCAGGCCGTTTTATGGCTTTGGCAGGATAATATTGTTACTGCGATCCAGTGGGCAATAAGTGTAAATAGGGTGAAATAATGGGTGTAAAAGCTGAACGTCATAAGTAAAGCATACGCGACAAGATAGCGATTATGGGTGGGTGTTTTTATCCACATCATCAATGCTAACGCGGCAGCGAGCGTTAGCATTCCCATTAACGCGTACATGCGCGTTTCTTGACTGTAATGAACTGCCATCGGCATCAGGGCGGCGAACCATCCCGCCAATAAGGCTGTACGTTCATTTGCCAGCCATCGCGTAAGCACGATAACCAGCACAACTGTCAGGATCCCAAAGAGTAGACTGAGAGAGCGCACCGCTGCAATGCTATCACCCAATAATATGATCCAGTCATGCAGTAACAGATAATAAAGCGGGGGATGCACGTCAAAAGCGGCATGGAAGAGCAGATTATCTACGCTATGTCGACTAATCAGCACGCTGGACGCTTCGTCACACCAAAGGTAGCGGTCAGTTAAAAACAGCAACCGTATAAGGACGGAGAATATGACAATGAGACAAACATGATATTTATACTTTATTTTTCTTAACCCATCGCCGGGCTGCCATATTGATAGTTGTGGTAGCGCCATAATATCCTCAATGGAGTAAGACTTAGACCAGAATGGACACCTAACGCAATAATGAAGGTTAAAATCTTAACCAACACTAAATAAAAATAACTTTGATAATGTCAGCGGTGAATTAATCAGAATAGTGCAGTACAACTCAGTAATCTTGACCGTAATGGCGAAGCAGTCTATGCTCTAAAAACCGGGTCAAACCGACGATAAAGGTAACGCCAATAAGATACACTATGGCGGCAAAAAGGTAAGCATGGAAGAATTTAAAGCTGGTTGCAGCAACCTCCTGAATTCGCGCGAAAAACTCAGTATATTGGATAAGAAAAACGATGGTGCTGTCTTTAAGGTTATTAATCACCTGATTCGTTAAGGCTGGAATGGAAGACAGCAATACCTGAGGCAGTATAATCCACAAAAAGACCTGCCGTTTGTTCAACCCCTGAACGACTGCTGCCTCCGTTTCATACTTATTCAATGCGTTATAGGCCGTTGTCATGTACGCGGCATTATATGCGCCGACATTCAAGGTAAAACCTGTAACCGCCACGGTAAAAGAGGACAGGTGAATGCCAGATTGAGGTAAACCATAATAGATAACAAATAGAATAAGAATGAGTGGCGTACCGATAAAGAAATCCATGTACAGTCGAGTTATGGCTTTTACCACGGGGCGATGGCTCAGGCTCAGAAAGAAAATAATAATTCCCCACAAAAAACCGGTGATGGAAACAATCAGCGCAAGTTTACAGGTTTCTTTAATACCGTCCACAACAAGTGGCAGTTGTTCAGTCAGGTCATTAAAGAAAAGAGACCAGCCAGCGATCATCGTTGTGCCTCGCTAAAAAAACAGTGGATATCTGGATCCGTTTCTCGTAAGGCAAGATCGGTAAAAGCGCCTTCTGCACGAATTTTGCCATGATTAAGAAACGTTACGTTATCGCTTAGTAATCTGGCGAGGCGAATATCATGAGTGACGCATAATATAGTGACGCCATTGTCATGAAGTTGCTTGATCAACATTCCGACTTCACGAGTCATGAGCGGATCAAGTGCAGACGTCGGCTCATCAAAAATAATGAGTTCTGGGTCGGTGACCATTGTACGGGCCAGGGCGACGCGCTGTTGCTGCCCTCCCGATAATTGCGAAGGGTATTTCGCGCTATGCGAGACCATATCAAGTTTTTGTAGCTCATGTAAGGCTTTCTCCCGAGCTAGTTGTCCCGGCATGCCAAACACTTTACATAGGGCAAGGGTAATGTTATCCATGACGTTAAGATGGCGATACAAAGCGTAATTCTGGAAGACACAACCGACTTTTTTTCTGAACTCAAGAATAGTAAATTCCTTGTCATAAATATTTCCCCCGTGAAAATAAATATCACCATAATCAGGCTCTTCTAATCGAAGCAGACAGCGTAAAAGCGTCGTTTTTCCACAACCCGATGGCCCCATGACTACTTTCATGTCTCCCGAATTAATTTTCAGACTAACCGTATCAAGAACCTTTTTTCCTGAATATTCCTTACTTATCTCTTTTAGTTCCAGTAAAGCCATGAGTATCACCTCTATTTTTATGCTTCAACTGATGCGATATTTTTTCTCAAACACTCCGGCCAGAAGAGTAAATACTTTATAAATAATGAAATATAATACCCCGGCAAGGGTATAGATCTGTAACCCGTTCAGCGTGATGGCTGTCAGTGACATTGCCTGCTTCGTTATTTCAGCGATGCCTACAGTATAAGCAAAGGGCGTCGCTTTTAATACAGAAGAAAACTCATTGATAATACCGGGCACAGAAAATCGCAACATCTGTGGCAGTTCAATATTTATTATAACCTGTAATTGACGCATTCCTGCTACTTTCGCTACCGTTATTTCGAATGGCTCAACTAATTTAAGCGCCCCTCTGAACACCTCGGCAAGATAACTCCCGCTGATTAAGCCGACGCTGAGGTTCATGGCCACCAGTGGTGAAACATATATGCCAATCGATGGTAATCCAAAATAAACAAGAAAAACAGCAATAAGTATTGGAATTCCCCGAAGAATAAAGACCAGTACGTCGAGTATCTTCTGTAGTGGAAGAGGGGATAGTCGCCGTAATACGGCGACTGTAAGCCCGGTCAAAAACGCTGAGAGAAAACAGGTAAATGTTACAAGCAGCGTATTACCAATCCCTTCCAATAGGAAATAAAAGATAGCCAGCATATTACCTGATGACATAGCTTACTATTTCATCCAGTTATCGGCGATGCCAGATATTTTTTGTGGCCCTTGCTCTTTAAGCCATAAGTTAAAATCATCGCGCACGGGAGAGCCTTTCTTAAAGGCAATGCCAAGTTGATCAACATTCTTGAAAACATAACGACTTTCTATCGGCATCTTTTTCTTATTTTTGAAGGTAAAATAAACCGGCTCTTCTATAAAAGCCAGATCAAGATTGCCATTTTTTAGATCAGCCATCGTCTCATTATAGGTTGGATACAATTTTACTTTACTTAACGAGTAGTATCCTTTGGGCTCCAGATCGTTTTTGATAAGGTCGGAGTAAGCCATTCCTCGAGGGTATCCAATAGAATATTTATTTAATTCATTGAGGTTATTGAGCGTTATTTTATGATTGGCCATACTGACCAGATAAAAAGAGTTGATGTAATAAGGTTCAGAGAAATCAATAACTTTCTTACGTTTATCTGTGATTGAAATTCCCGAAAATGCTACATCTGCCTGACCACTCGCCACTGCGCCAAGCATTCCATCCCAGGCATATTCGGTGATGTTTAGCTTACAATGCCGTGACTGACAGTAAGACGAAAAAAGCTCCAGATCTATCCCCTGCAATTTGCCATCAGCACTTTTAAATAACATAGGGGGAGAGGCTGGTGATACTGCGACATTGAGTGTTCTCCCTTCAACGATGCTATCAGCAAACGCTGAAGACGACATTATTCCCAACACTATCATCGATAAGCCAAATTTTTTGGATAACATGCTATCTATTTCCTGTAGTAAGGTAATGCGTATTATAAATTAAGCATTAGGGCGTGAGCCTGACATTTGCAGGCGTAAAGTACTTAACGTTATGTATTCCATCGCTGTTAACTAATTTAATCAGGAGGTTTGACAGGAATCATCAAAGGGAATGGATTGAATATACCATGAGATATCAACTGGATATGAGTGCAGCGACACCATGAAAGGTGAAAATGTAAAGATACCATAGACATTAGTATACTGGACATAGTTTATGCTCCATTTACGCATACATATTTACATGATAAGCAGATAAATGCTTCAGTGACGGTGCCTTTCATGTCTCTAATTATCATCTTACCACTCTATCCAGGGCCAATATAAAGACTTATCTTTTCTTGTCAAATACATTTTTTGAGCTAAGTTGATTTGCGTGCTATCTATATTTGCAAGCATATAAATTATTTGTCTCATGAACAAACGACAACAAATCAGGATTTCTGACGATGTTGTTATGTTTATCAAAACGTTAACTTGTTTTAATCGATGATAATCTTAATTCAGAAATATCTGAATATATACGGTTGTTGAGATAAAATTCTCAAATTAACATCGTACATCTTATGTAATAAATATAAATACGATTAATAAATCCAAAACTGAGACTGCCAACCGGATAACAAACAGCAATAAAGAGGGTTCTTCATTAAGTTATCCTGGCAACGGTTAAGGTGGTAAAATTTTCGGTGGCTTTACCCATTTTAATCGTGTTCACAGCCGTTAATTACCTTATGATTACCATGGTAATTAAAAATGAATCCTTAATGACTCGTTGGCTGAGTGAAAAAAATTCTACATCACATAGGCGCATGTATCGCGTATAATGGGCTCCGATGCCCCTAATTATTGCTATGACATAATGATATGTATCTTAACCGCTTTTGTTATTTACTCCTGATCTCCGCTGCGGTCGGAAGCATTTTTACATCGCATCCCGTCGCGATGTGGTTCCTGCTCGCCAATGTGCTAACGCTGGCGATCTACGGTATAGACAAAACGGCGGCACGTAAAACCTGGCGCAGAGTGCCGGAATCTACTTTGTTGGTGTTTGGGGCTGTCGGTGGGTGGCCTGGGGCGATTGTTGGTCAACAACTCTTCCGTCATAAAACGCAAAAGCAGCCATTCAAAACATACTTTATCGTCAGTGTGATAGTGAGTATTGTAGTTACGGTGGCGATCTATCGACTCTATCCATTTTTGTCTTACTGAACATAGACTATGTATCACTTATTGACCAATCGGCAGCAAAGATAGCATCATATTTTCATGCCACCGGCACTATGATATTGAGCTGTGTTTTGCTCAAGACGCACCGCAGCCGATGGAACTTTATTCAGTGGAATAATGATGAGCTATAAAACTTTCTAACATTATGGCAAAACAATGATGGACTTCCTGGGTTGGATGGACAAGGTCGTTGAAGACGTATTGCGGACATATATCTAGCTGAGGGTCTTTAGCCCCGGGAACATGTACATAGCCGTGGTGAGTATAAGGGTTTTCCGTATCATAACCAATATTACTGGCCGCCTCCATTATCACCTTAAATGCATCGGCAGTCTCGTAATAGCATATTTTATGCTGGGGGTATTTTTCTTTTAATTCTTCAACATTAGTTTTTAGCAGGGCATTGTGAGCGATGCTTTCATCCTTAAGTTTTCTTTTTTCATCAGAATGCTTGCCATAGGGTGTTAAAGACAAATCGGGAATCCCCATGACCAGAACATTATTAACTCCACCGGAAATTATTTTTTCAATATCATCAATTTGTTGCTCAACGACCATTATTACATTATCTTTGTGTAGTGTCATATAGTCATTAGCCCCCAATAAAAATATCGCCAGGTCCTGGTGAGAAGGGGTGTAAGATGCGACTTGTCTGTCCGTATTTGATACAAAGTCACCGATGCAATTAAAGCAGGAATAGCTTGCCGATGTACTTCCCCCTTCAGCAAAATTAAGCATCTCTTTACCTAAGAAGTGTGGAGATGATAAAAACTCAGTCCAGGTAAATCCATTAGTAAACCTTCCGCCAAAGTATTGACCATAGGAGGGTAAGATATGATGTGTTTTTTCAAACATACGCCCTAAGGAGTCAGACAAGCTGTCGCCAAAAAATACCAGTCTGGTAATATCACCCAAAGAAATATTTTTGGGCTTGGGATGTGATTTATTGATTTCTTTGGCAAGACCAAAAGCTTCCGGATGACATTCAACCTCAATAGATAAAATATTTTCACCATTATCATCTTTAATAATCAACTTATCGGCGTGTTCCTGTGATTCTATAATAAACTGTTCTTTACATCCCTGAGACGCTAAGGCTCGAAGTTTGATGTAGGCTCCGCGAACCTGTACCGGTGTTAGATTCAGTTCCTGATGGTGGTAAAGATTAAAGATACATTCGAGCGCCTCTGCATGGTGGGTGGTAAAGAAATATGCTTTGATTTTCTCCCATAAACTTAATTCCGGAAGGCGTACGCTTTCTTTTATCGCATTAAATTTTTCAGAACTGATAGATGATGTGAAATAACCCTGTCCAACACTCAATGGCATAGTGTCCTCCTTACTTTATTAAACACGCTTTAGCAAAGCATTAATTAGCAAATATTAGCAAGAAAAGTAATCAGGTAAATGGTGTATATGGAATTGCGCCTTTTTCACAGTTTGTCGCCGTCAATAAAATGTATGCAGTGTTTATTATTTTTCAGCGAAGTAAATACATCATCAACAACGTGAGGTTAATACCGGGTACATATTATCTGACTGCTATCATTATTGAGTATGCGCCTGGCTAAGGCAAAGATCTAAAAAAGAAGCCACTCCTGATTTTAGTGTGCTGGCGTGAGTATGAGCTGGCTTGATACTCAGGAAAAACAGACAAACTTATCATCCGACTATTATTGCTAAAGTGCTAGTGTTTTATGTGACATTTTGATTTCTATTTTCATATTAAATATTTCTTAAGTGAGTTAACTATAATGAATGATGATTCAATTATTAAAAACTCTTCGATGCTTTTGGCCTATTTAGGTGGTTTGGGATGGGGAAGCGCCTATTTTTATGGCTGGGGCGTCTCCGCGTACTATGGTTTCCCGTGGTGGTATGTAGGCGTCGGCCCTGACAACATTGCCCGAAGTCTATTCCATGCGATTAGCCTGATGGCTATATTCATAATAGCGTGGGGAGTGGGTATTCTATTATTTTTTCTAGTAAAGCAAAAAGCACGTATCCACGACCTTAGCTTTTTACGTCTTTTTTTGGCAGCGGTTTTGTTCTTTATTCCAATTGTTATCGAGTTTTCTCTCTTAACAGAATCGTTTTTGTGGGAGCTTTTTTTTATCATTTTACTGGTGGCTTTATGCTTATCGGTGGGGATGCGTTTTTATAGTAAATTGATGCCAGTGATTTGTTTTACGCAACTCAGTTGGGTGCGAAGGCATTGTTTCACTATAGTTATGCTTGGTTTTATTATATATTTTTTTATATTTTCTTTTTTTGTTGGGATCTATAAACCACAATTAAAGAAAGAATACGAAATGATATTGTATGATGGAGGCTGGTACTACGTCCTGGCCAGGTATCATGATAGTTTTATTTTGTCGAAATCCTTTACTAAAAATAACAATAGATTTATTATTTTTAGACCAGAAGATGGACACTCTTATGAAATTACCCTGGTAAAAGTCAGACTTTAATGAAATACTGGTTGGCAAGAGCGTGAAATGACGGCAGAACTTCCCATAGCAACGATTGAGGAAAGAACTGAGCGCCCATATCTGTAGGCTGTGGAATAGCAATGCCGGGAAGGACATGGCATGACACTTTATCTGACATTACCATTTGAGTGACAGGTTAGCAGATGTTTCAGGCCAAACCCAAGTTGAACTGGAGCGCTCAGAAGCCGATTACCTACATAACAAATATTGGCCGCAAGCTTATGCTGTGGGCGAAATATACGACCGCTATTATCCAGACTGGCTGTTAACTTATTTATTTTCCCAAAGTAGCCTATAACAGGCCTCCCTGAGGCATTGGCTAGCATCTGTGCATTGGAAAAACAGGCTCCATTTGCACTATAGCAACTTATAAATTTTATTGCCTCATGAGAGTTGCTAATATGGCGGATTGATTTTGAAAGTGATGATGACTGACTTGCCCCGGAACTATACCGATTTTCATGTTGAACAACAAAAGGGGCACCATGTGTACAAATCGAAATAGGCATGGATTATTACCTGAGATTGATTTCAAATTAACAATAATGATGACGCTTTTGGGTATTAAAAAACTTTCAAATAACGCTCATTTGATTTTTTGTCCACATTGACTAAATCTGGAAAGATACAGGGTTGAGATATTTTCGCTACCCGTCGGCGGTGTATCGCAGTTGTGATGTTACGTTTTTACAAGACTGACATCTGCATATCATAACCTTTATTCATTACCACCTGATGATTATATAAAAACTATTGAGCAAATATTTACTTCTGGGTAATGGGACTGGATTCACACGGCATTACCTCTGTGCCCTAGTCGGGCAGAACATTGCAGCTTAGAAAGGAAGCTTTGGCGTTTATTGTCTGTGGCCAGAAAAAGTTCCCGTGAGCTGAATATGCTGAATGTGAACTGATTCTTGATGACCTATGCCGGTAGGTTATAAGCGCTTGATTTTTATATTGTGTGTAATTTTACAATTACATAAACATTAAATTCTGATAGTATACCCCCCTATAGTATATGGAGGTCGAATGCCGCATTCACCTGAAGATAAAAAACGTATCCTTACCCGTGTTCGTCGCATACGCGGGCAGGTCGAAGCGCTGGAGCGGGCGCTTGAGTCTGGCGAACCTTGTCTGGCGATTCTGCAACAGATTGCCGCCGTGCGCGGCGCGTCTAATGGCCTGATGAGTGAAATGGTTGAAATCCATCTGAAAGATGAGCTGGTCAGCGGGGAGACCACGCCAGATCAGCGCGCGGTTCGGATGGCGGAAATCGGCCATCTTCTTCGCGCTTATCTAAAATAACAATTTCCCTCACCGTAACAGGAAGAGATATATGAAATCACGTGCAGCAGTTGCTTTTGGTCCCGGTCAGCCGTTAAAAATTGTCGAGATTGACGTTGCGCCGCCGAAAAAAGGCGAAGTTCTGGTCAAAATCACTCATACCGGCGTTTGCCATACCGATGCTTTTACCCTTTCCGGCGATGATCCGGAAGGCGTATTCCCGGCAGTCCTGGGTCACGAAGGCGGCGGCGTGGTAGTCGAGGTCGGCGAGGGGGTCACCAGCCTGAAACCCGGCGATCATGTTATTCCACTGTATACGGCGGAATGCGGCGAGTGTAAGTTCTGTAAGTCCGGTAAAACTAACCTTTGTCAGGCCGTACGCGCCACTCAGGGAAAAGGGCTGATGCCGGATGGCACTACCCGCTTTTCTTATAACGGCGAACCCGTTTATCACTATATGGGAACCAGCACGTTCAGCGAATATACCGTTTGCGCGGAAATTTCTCTGGCGAAAGTGAACCCGCAGGCGCCGCTGGATAAAGTGTGTCTGTTGGGCTGTGGCGTGACGACTGGTATTGGCGCCGTCCATAACACCGCTAAAGTGAAAGCGGGCGACACCGTTGCCGTTTTTGGTTTAGGCGGTATTGGGCTGGCGGTTATTCAGGGCGCGGTTCAGGCTAAAGCCGGGCGTATTTTAGCTGTCGACACGAATCCGGAAAAATTTACGCTGGCGGGCGAAATGGGGGCCACGGACTTTATTAATCCGAATGATTACGACAAACCGATCCAGGACGTTATTGTTGAGCTTACTGATGGCGGCGTAGATTTCAGTTTTGAATGTATCGGCAACGTTAACGTGATGCGAGCAGCGCTGGAATGTTGTCATAAAGGCTGGGGCGAAAGCATTATTATTGGCGTAGCGGGGGCAGGGCAGGAAATCAAAACCCGTCCCTTCCAGCTAGTGACCGGTCGCGTCTGGCGTGGCTCCGCCTTTGGCGGCGTGAAAGGGCGCACGCAGCTGCCAGGGATGGTCGAAGATGCGATGAACGGTAAAATCCGTTTAGATCCTTTTATTACTCACCGCCTGCCGCTGGAGCAGATTAACGATGCCTTTGAACTGATGCATCAGGGTAAATCCATCCGTACTGTTATCCACTTTGGCGATAACTGATTCATCCGCCAGCGGATTTTCCGCTGGCGCTTTTCTGAATTTTCTGGAATGAATGTTGTGAAAATGTGACGAAGGCGATGCTTTTCGCGATAAGCAAACGTCACGAAGTGCCGATGACTATCTAACGGGCGTGTTTTACGCATAAAACCTACAAGAGAGTCGACGGTCATGGGCAACACATTCTCGATGCAAGCCTCGCATAAACTGGGCTTCCTGCATCATATTCGGCTGGTTCCGCTGTTTTCCTCCATTCTCGGTGGCATCCTTCTTCTTTTTGCTTTGAGCGCCGGGCTGGCAGGCTATTTTCTGTTACAGGCCGATCGCGATCAGCGTGATGTCACGGACGAGATTCAGGTACGGATGGGATTATCCAACAGCGCTAACCACTTACGTACCGCACGTATCAATATGATCCACGCTGGCGCGGCGAGCCGGATTGCTGAAATGGATGAAATGAAAGCCAATATTGCCGCTGCGGAAACGCGGATCAAGCAGTCTCAGGACGGCTTTAACGCTTATATGTCCAGAGCGGTGAAAACACCCGCCGATGACGCGTTAGATAACGAGTTAAACGCCCGCTACACCGCCTATATCAACGGCCTGCAACCGATGCTGAAATTTGCCAAAAATGGCATGTTCGAAGCGATCATTAATCATGAAAACGAGCAGGCAAAACAACTGGATGCAGCATATAACCATGTCCTGTTGAAAGCGATTGAACTGCGCACCGAGCGGGCAAGACTACTTAGCGAGCAGGCTTACCAACGTACCCGGCTCGGTATGATGTTTATGATTGGCGCATTTACGCTGGCGCTGGTATTGACGTTAATGACCTTCATGGCGCTGCGTCGCACGGTGATACGACCCTTGCAGCAGTCTGCGTCACGTATCGAACGCATTGCGGCGGGCGATCTGACCATGGCTGACGAGCCCACAGGGCGCAGTGAAATTGGTCGCCTGAGTCATCATCTTCAGCAGATGCAGCATGCGTTGCAACAAACGGTAGGGGCGGTGCGTCAGGGGGCGGAGGAAATTTATCGAGGCACCAGCGAAATTACCGCCGGTAATACGGATTTATCTTCTCGTACTGAACAGCAGGCTGCCGCCATTGAACAGACCGCGGCCAGTATGGAACAGTTGACGGCAACCGTTAAGCAGAATGCGGATAATGCGCATCACGCCAGCAAACTGGCGGAAGATGCTTCCGGTAAAGCCAGCCGCGGAGGCCAGATGGTTTCCGGGGTCGTACAAACGATGGGGAATATTTCCACCAGCTCGAAAAAAATCTCGGAAATTACCGCCGTCATTAACAGTATCGCTTTCCAGACCAACATCCTGGCGCTGAACGCGGCGGTCGAGGCGGCACGCGCCGGGGAACAAGGACGCGGTTTTGCGGTGGTCGCCAGTGAGGTTCGTACCCTCGCCAGTCGCAGCGCGCAGGCGGCAAAAGAGATTGAAGGCTTGATCGGCGCATCGGTCAGCCTGATTGAACAAGGCTCTGAAGAGGTTATCGCTGCGGGGAGCACCATGAATGAGATTGTGGATGCCGTCAAACGCGTCACCGATATTATGCTCGACATCGCGGCAGCCTCTGATGAGCAAAGTCGCGGTATTGTTCAGGTCAGTCAGGCGATTTCTGAGATGGACAAGGTTACGCAACAAAACGCGTCGCTGGTCGAAGAGGCGTCCGCGGCGGCGGCTTCGCTTGAAGAACAGGCCGCCCGCTTGACGCAAGCTGTTGATGCGTTTCGTTTACAGGATACTGGCGCGACGATGCGATCATCCTTCCTTTAATAAGCGTCGCGCCAGCGGGCTATTTTAGCCGCGGGCGCGTTTAATGTCCGACAGCCGCTATCACAGCGGCATCGATTTACGGATTGCCGCAATCAGCATTTGCGCCCCGGTTGAGAGCGGGATATCAACTCGCGTAAGAATACCTATCGGTTCGCCTGCGCTCTGGGTCGGCACGGGTAATGAGACCAGCGTCGCCTGGCGAAGATCTTCTTTAACCGCGCCAGAGGGGACGAACCAGACGTAATCGTAATCTACGGTCAGTTGTCGTGATAACGATGCGGATAGCGTTTCGATACATCCGGCAGGCATTTTACACCCCTGGCTTTGCAACAGGGCTTCCGCATTCTGGCGCGGTACCGTGCCTTTTGGCGAGACGACTACCGGCCACTCCATAACCCGACTGAGCGTGATCGTCTCCTGTAACAGGGGATGACCGGGGCGTACCACTAATTTAAGCGATTCTAAAAACAGCAGTTCGTAATTTAAACCGCCCATTAATTCCGGGTCTGACATGCGGCCAATACCCAGATCGATCTCGCCTGATTTCAGACCTGCAAGCAACATCGTATTGTTCATGGTCGCGACCTGTAACGAGGTCGATTTTTGCTGTTGATGGAACCGCCCAATAGCCGCCGGGAGTATACCCAGCGCAGCGGTGGGGAGCGCGCCAACACGCACCACATCGGCGCTGGCGTCCTCTTTGCGATTCAGCGCCTGCCCGGCGGTATTCAATGCATCTAATACTTTTACCGCATGAGTCAAAAATTGTTCGCCAGGAACCGTTAATTGCGCGCCCAGTCGCCCGCGTTCAAACAGACGGGTTCCGGTGAGTTGTTCCAGTTCGTTCAGCGTTTTAGAAAGCGCTGGCTGGCTCAGGTTAAGGGTTTCAGCCGCGCGCCCCAGAGTTCCCTGTTGCGCAACGGCGACAAATGTATGAAGGTGGCGCAACCGAATGCGCTGACTAAACAGACCATTTTTTTCCATAAGCGATGTTAAAAACAGAGCCGTGCGGGTGACAAGTAAAGTTGTTTGTTTTTGATAACCTGATAGCAAAATATTATTAACATTTTACCATTTCAAGTTACAACTGTTTTATTTTACTGATGATTCAACTGCCGTTAAGCGTGTTAAGCCGCGATCTGGTCGGGGATATGCCAGCTCATGTCAATCCGTTCTGCATAATGAATTCAGACCGGATCACACTTTATAAATTCTTCTCCCCGGAATGGATGAGGTTTTCTACACTCCAGGTAACATTCACTGGAGGCATGACATTATGGCGAACACCATCACGGCAGATGAGATTCGGGAACACTTTTCGCAGGCAATGTCGGCAATGTACCAGCAGGAAGTTCCGCAGTACGGTACGTTACTGGAACTTGTGGCTGACGTGAATCTGGCGGTGCTGGAAAATAATCCCAAACTGCATGAGCAGTTGGCTAATGCCGATGAACTGGCGCGATTGAACGTGGAACGGCATGGCGCCATTCGTGTTGGCAGCGCAGAAGAACTTTCTACCTTGCGTCGGATATTCGCCATCATGGGGATGTACCCAGTAAGTTATTACGATCTCTCTCAGGCGGGCGTGCCTGTGCACTCCACGGCATTTCGTCCCATTGACGAGGCTTCGCTCTCGCGTAATCCCTTTCGCATGTTCACTTCGCTATTACGCCTGGAGCTCATTGAAAACGCGGCATTACGCCAACGGGCGGCGGAAATCTTATCGCAGCGGGATATTTTTACATCGCGCTGCCGACAATTGCTGGATGAGTACGACGAGCAGGGCGGTTTTAGTGCTGCTCAGGCCGAAGAGTTCGTCCGTGAAACGCTGGAGACTTTTCGCTGGCATCGTCAGGCTACCGTTGATGAAGAAACGTACCGCAGCCTGCATCGTGAGCATCGTTTAATTGCCGACGTGGTCTGTTTCCCGGGATGTCACATTAACCATCTGACGCCGCGTACTCTGGATATCGACCGGGTACAGGCCATGATGCCGGAGTGCGGCATTACGCCTAAAATTCTTATCGAAGGTCCGCCTCGCCGCGAAGTGCCTATTCTGTTGCGGCAAACCAGTTTCAAAGCCCTGGAAGAGCAGGTGCTCTTCGTTGATGAAAAGCAGGGTACGCACACGGCGCGCTTCGGCGAAATTGAGCAACGTGGCGTCGCGCTGACGCCAAAAGGTCGTCGATTATATGACGAACTGTTGCACAAGGCGGGAACGGGTAAGGATAACTTCACGCATCAACTCCATTTGCGGGAGGTCTTTAACGCCTTTCCGGATAGCGAATTTCTGCTTCGCCAGCAGGGGCTTGCCTGGTTCCGCTATCGCTTAACGCCATCCGGCGAGGCGCATCGTCAGGCGATCCATCCTGGCGACGATCCGCAGCCGCTTATTGAGCGCGGTTGGGTGATCGCGCAGCCGATTACCTATGAAGATTTTCTTCCGGTCAGCGCAGCCGGCATTTTTCAGTCGAATTTGGGAGATGAAACGCTGGCCAGAAGCCACGGCAATGCCAGCCGCGACGCCTTTGAACAGGCGCTGGGATGTGCAGTACGGGATGAATTTTCGTTATATCAGGAAGCGGAAGAACGCAGTAAACGCCGTTGCGGTCTGCTTTAAAAGCGGTAAGCTTCACAGGCTGTGAGGATACTGTAAAAGGAAGGCGTTATGTTGAATCCCTCCATCCCGCTGGTGGCGACGCGTCACGGTAAAATCGTGGGCGTCGTACAGGAAGAAATCCATATCTGGCGCGGTATACCTTATGCCGCGCCGCCAACAGGGGAGCTACGCTGGCGTGCGCCGCAGCCTGTTACGCCCTGGCAGGATGTGCGCCAGGCGGATTGTTTCTCCTGCGCCAGTTGGCAGGATATTACCTGGTGTCGCGAACTCGGCGGCGGCGATCCGGGAAATTTTTCCGAAGACTGTCTCTATCTGAACGTCTGGGCTCCCGCCGTGCGTCATGAACCGTTGCCGGTCATGGTCTGGCTACACGGCGGCGGTTACACCATTGGCGCGGGGAGTTTGCCGCCCTATGACGGTCAAGCGCTGGCGAAGCGCGGCGCGATCGTGGTGACGGTCAATTATCGGCTTGGCCATCTGGGCTTTTTCGCGCATCCGGCGCTGGAAGGCGAAGAGGCGGAGTGTATTCATAATTTCGCTTTACTCGATCAAATCGCTGCGCTGCGTTGGGTGCAGGACAATATTGCCGCGTTTGGCGGCGATACGCAGAATGTGACGTTATTTGGCGAATCCGCCGGCGCCCGCAGCGTGCTGTCGTTGATGGCTTCGCCGTTGGCGAAGGGGCTTTTTCATAAAGCGATTATTCAGAGTGGTTATACGCTGCCGGATACGCCCCGCGAGGTGGCGCTAAAAAAAGGCGTTGCGCTGGCAGAACATCTTGGCTTAGCCCATGCCACTGCCGAACAGCTACGCGCTTTACCGGCAGAGACGTTTTGGCCGCTGGACGCGCCTTTTAAAATTGCGCCGACGCCGATTTCCGGCGACGTCGTGCTGCCGCATCCGATGCTGGAAACCTTCTTTGCGGCGAAACAGCATCCCATACCGGTGATGATCGGCTCGAATAGCGATGAAGCCAGCGTATTGGCAGTTTTTGGCGTCGATATTGCCGGTCAAATTCAAAAAATGCGCCGTGAGCGGCGTGTTGGTCTGGGGTTAATCCGGCTGCTTTATCCTGGAGTGAAAGGCGACGAAGCGCTAGGGCGGCAGGTCTGTCGGGATATGGTATTTACCACGTTGGGTTATGTCGTCATGCAAGCGCAGCAGCGGATCGGCGAACCGTGCTGGCGTTACTGGTTTGATTATGTCGCCGAAGCGGAGCATAACACTTACGCGAATGGTGCCTGTCATGGCAATGAAATACCGTATGTATTCGATACGTTAACGCGGGCTGAGCCCACATGCCATTATGTGAATGAGAATGACCTGGCCTTTGCCTCGCAGGTGGCGGATTACTGGGTGAATTTCGCTCGTCATGCCAGCCGCACGCGCGACGTGCTGCACGGCCCGGTTCGCTGGCCCGCCAGCATTCGGGGGCGAGATCGTCTGTTGCGGATTGGGCTGAACAAACTTGCCGGTTTTAAAGTGGAAAACCGATTTATGCGTGCGCGTCTGGCGCTGTTTAAACGAGTCATGAAACATCACGTTAGTCTGGAATAAACTTTTCATAACCTGAAGAATGCTGCGTGAGGTTTACATCCGATTAGGTCGGTTCTTATCGACATAAAATATTTACGCTTTTGCACAGTTTCCAGGCGACCAACAATTGGATTATTAATGAATTTTGTCTAGAGTGAGCGGTCAGAAACGGGCACATTCTTGCTGCTGAAAAAACCAGCGCGGGACCATTCACAAGACCAGAAGGACTCATTTTCAGGTATGAATCGTAGACGATTTATTAAAGGTTCAATGGCAATGGCCGCCGTGTGCGGTTCCAGCGGTATTGCTTCCCTCTTTTCTCAGGCGGCGTTTGCCGCGGAATCCGATATTGCGGATGGTAAAATTGTCCGTTTTGATTTTGCTGGTCTGCAATCAATGGCCCAGGCGTTAGCGAAAAAGCCCTGGGGCGGCGCGCCGGGACCCTTGCCGGATACGCTCGCCAATCTGACGCCGCAGGCCTATAACAGCATTCAGTATGACGCGGCGCATTCACTCTGGAACGGTGTTGCCAACCGGCAGCTCGATATTCAGTTTTTCCACGTAGGGATGGGCTTTCGTCGTCGCGTACGCATGTTTTCCGTTGATACGACGACGCATCTTGCTCGCGAGATTCATTTTCGCCCGGAACTGTTTAAATACAACGATGCCGGCGTCGACACGACGCAACTGGAAGGGCAGAGCGATCTCGGTTTCGCCGGTTTCCGTGTCTTTAAAGCGCCGGAACTGGCGCGGCGCGATGTCGTCTCCTTCCTGGGCGCCAGTTATTTCCGGGCGGTAGATGATACTTATCAGTATGGCCTGTCGGCTCGCGGGCTGGCGATAGATACCTATACTGACGGTCAGGAAGAGTTCCCTGACTTCACCGCATTCTGGTTTGACACCGCGAAGCCGGGCGATACTACGTTTACCGTTTACGCTCTGCTGGACAGCGCCAGCGTGACGGGCGCGTATAAATTTGTGATCCATTGCGAAAAATCGCAGGTGATCATGGATGTAGAAAACCATCTCTACGCCCGTAAAGATATTAAGCAACTTGGCATTGCGCCGATGACCAGTATGTTTAGCTGTGGGAATAATGAACGCCGGGTATGCGACACCATTCATCCGCAAATTCACGATTCCGATCGGCTGGCGATGTGGCGGGGTAACGGCGAGTGGATTTGCCGCCCGCTGAATAATCCGCAGAAATTGCAGTTCAATGCATATATGGACGATAACCCAAAAGGGTTCGGCCTGCTGCAACTCGATCGCGATTTCTCGCATTATCAGGATGTGATGGGTTGGTACAACAAACGTCCGAGCCTGTGGGTGGAGCCGCGCAGTAAGTGGGGGAAAGGCGCGGTTAGCCTGATGGAGATCCCAACCACTGGTGAAACTCTGGATAATGTGGTCTGTTTCTGGCAGCCGGAAAAAGCGATCAAAGCCGGGGATACGCTGGCGTTTAATTATCGTTTGTACTGGAGCGCGCAGCCGCCGGTACAATCGCCGCTTGCGCGGGTCATGGCGACCCGTACCGGGATGGGAGGCTTTCCCGAAGGTTGGGCGCCGGGCGAACATTACCCGGATAAATGGGCGCGCCGTTTTGCTATTGATTTTGTCGGCGGCGATCTGAAAGCGGCCGCGCCAAAAGGCATTGAGCCGGTAATTACGCTCTCCAGCGGTGAGGCGAAGCAGATTGAGATCCTCTACGTTGAGCCTTTCGACGGTTATCGTATCCAGTTTGACTGGTATCCGACCTCGGATTCTACGGCACCGGTGGATATGCGTATGTTCCTGCGCTGCCAGGGGGAGGCTATCAGCGAAACCTGGCTGTATCAGTATTTCCCGCCCGCGCCGGATAAGCGCCGTTATGTCGACGATCGTATCATGCGTTAGTCAGTTTGCCTTCTGTACCGCCACAAAGGCGGTACAGGTTGCGGAAATAGCCCTGACATAAACTCATTCGTGAGCTGCTGTTTTTGTGACACGGCCTTTTCATCGTTCTATTTTTGCAACAGTCCTTCCTGTGTATCCCTCTCGATCCTGCGGACAGGGAACATTAAGATAACTTCACCTTATTTAAGATATAAAGTGAATATAATGAAAAAGAGTTTTCTTGGTGCTGTCCTGTCTCTGGGTTTATTAAGTGCTGCTCATGCAGATGTATATAAATTTGATAATACGCATACCAATGCCGTATTTAATATCGATCATTTCCAGACCTCAACCAATCATGGCGGGTTTTATACTATTAGCGGCGAACTGAAATATCAGCCGGAAAAGCAAGTCGCAGAGATGCGTGTGACGATTCCCGTGAGCGCCTTAAATACCGGGGTGGATGCGTTTGATAACCATATTCGCAGTAGCGATATTCTGGATGCGGAAAAATATCCAGAAATAGTATTTAAATCGACAAAATGGCATTTTGACGATAATAAACCAGTTTCTATTGACGGTTTGTTAACAATGAAGGGAGTAACTAAGCCCGTCACCTTAACCACCACCAAGTTTGGCTGTTATATGAGCCCGATATTCAAGGCGCAGGTTTGCGGTGGTGATTTTGTCACGCAAATAGATCGCACCCAGTGGGGGGTAGATTATCTGGTCGATATGGGGATGACGAAAGTTGTCGATATAAAAATCCAGGCAGAAGCGGTTAAGCAATAAAGGGAATGATGATGAAAATTATTGTATGTTAAGGGGGATTGGCTATTTGAAGCTTCGCTGATTTCAGGCCGCACTGCCACGATTTTAAAGTGGGACTATGTCACTAAATAGTTGATGGCAACTATTTCGGATTCAGATATGTTAAATTTTTCTACTACTTGAGCTTGTAACCAACGGTTATTTTGTCCCTGATGTCTCTGTAGATTTGATTTTTTCGATCGCAATAATATTGCCTGACATCGCTTCATTGAGCACTTCGACGGCCGTGCTGGCATCGCGATTCTTTATCGACATGTAGACCTTGATATGGGCTTCCACACTTTCAAGGGTAATACCCAGCGCACGGTTAAGCTCTTCAAGATAGTAGTAATAGATGTCTTTAATCGAGCTCATCACGTTGTAGAACACGCTGTTGTGCGATGCCCTGACAATCGCCAGATGGAACTCGTAGTCCGCTTCCGAGTATTTTTTATAATCACCTTTGTGGATCAGCATGTTGTTCAATGCTTCCTCGAGCTGGCGAATGTCATCATCGGTGGCGTGTGTGACGGCGAGCTCCACGCATTTGAACTCCACGGTTTGACGAAAAATCATCATATCGTGAAACTCTTCGCGGCTAAGGTGCATGATTGGGCGGGGATCGTTACTCAACATCTGCGGGGTGAAGTTTTCGCTCACGTAGCTGCCGCTGCCCTGACGCGTCACCACAATCCCCAGGTCACGAAAACGCTGTACTGCGCTGCGAACGCTGACCCGGCTGACGTTAAATGAGGTGGTCAGCTCCGCTTCTGAGGGCAAACGGCTACCCGGCGCCCAACTGCCGTCCAGCAGTTTGCTGCTTATCTGATCATAAATTTCATTTACAACATTCTGTTTTTGAATGGATTTTATGCTCAAGATGGGTATCCGTTAAGATGTCGCCGAAGTGCTTTATTATATAACAATTCTCTTTTAAGAACAAAGCGCCCGGCCGGGCGCTTTTCACCGTTAATCGAAACGAATGAGTACCTTAGCAGAGACATTTTTGTCTGTGGCGGTAATCAGCGCGTCTTCAATTTGCTGGGGCGGGAACTCGGCGCTGATAAGCGGGCGAGGATCGACGCGCCCATCTTCCAGCCAGCGTACCGCGGTGATGAACTCACCGATAAAACGGAATGAGCCGACCCAGTTGAGTTCTTTAACCAGCATCGTTGACACCGGCCAGCTTACCGGGCTGGCGCCCATCCCCACCTGAACGATGGTGCCGGCAGGGCGGGTGAAGTCGACGGTGGATGCCACGGCAATCGGCGCGCCGGAGGCCTCAAACACGACATCAAAGTAGCCTTTATGCTGCTGATAATGGGCAACCTGTTCTTCATTGCGCGGATCCATCACCGCTGTGGCCCCCATTTGGCGTGCCAGTTCCAGACAGCGTGGGCTGAGATCGGATGCTACCAGTTCAGATGCTCCGGCACTGCGTGCCGCCGCGAGGATCAGACAACCAATGGGGCCTGCGCCAATCACCAGTACGCGTTTGCCGGTCAACTGGCCCGCCTTTTTTACTGCATGAATGGCGACCGCCAGCGGTTCCGAAAAGGCCATCACGTTTGCGGGCACGCGCCTGTCATAAGGAATGCATTGCTCCGGTTTTACCACCACGTATTCAGAAAAACCGCCATTCACATGCGGATTGAACTGCGCGCTGCCCATAAAGCGCATGGAGCCGCACAGATTTTGATGGCCGGAAAGGCACATCTCGCACTGATTGCAGGGGCTGGACGGGTTCACCGCAACCGTCTGGCCCACTTTCAGGTCGCTGCCTGCTGGCACTTTGCTGATCACGCCAACAAACTCATGGCCAATCACCATCGGATGCTTGAGGACAGACATCCCCGCGCGGCCATGCTGATAGTAGTGAATATCAGAGCCACAGATGCCGCCGCAGGCGACCTTCACGACGACGTCATGTTCACTGTGCTCGATTTCACGTGATTCAAAGCGTACGTCTTTTTCCGCATGGGCCAGACAAGCGTTACAGGTTATTTTTTCCATTTTGATAATGACCTCATTATTTGTTGGCAGTTGCCGGGTTAATGGCATTCTTATCCACAGTGTCGGCATTCTTTTTTTCAGGCAGGATCACTTCAATTTTGCCCACCAGGAATATGTAGGCTAATAAGCCCAGTCCGGCGACGCCTGCGATATACCACATGGCATACTGGAAGTTTTGCGTGCGCTGGAGAATAACCCCAATAACAATTGGGCTAACGATCCCCGAAAGGTTGCCGCAAATATTTAAAAAGCCACCCATAGTGCCGAGAAAATTACGGGGAATTACATCGCTCCAGACCACCCAGCCCAGGTTTGAAAAGGCGTTGGCAAAGAACGCAACAGACAGAATGACAATCGCAATAACCGGCTGGTTTTCAAAGAAATTGACCAGGCCAATAATCATGGTAACGCACAGGCCAGCCATAACGGGTAATTTTCGTGCCAGCGTTCGGGATTTTCCTTTTTTCAGCAGCATGTCGCTTAGCGTACCGCCACAGAGCACCCCAAGCATCGCCATAATATAGGGCAGCATGGCGCCTATCCCGGCTTTGGAAATAGAGAGATGCAGTCCTTTTTCCAGGTAAACAATAAACCAGGTCAGGAAAAAATAGAGCGTAGACGAGCAGGCAAACTGGGTGATGAACAAACCCCAAATCGTTTTTTTGCTGAGGAAGAATTTAATATTTTGCCAGCTGATTTTTGCACTCACGGAGGATTGGTTCTCCGAGCCATAGCCGCCGCCTGCTTTGATATAATCCAGTTCGGCCTGGTTCACAGCAGTGCTGTGCTGTGGATCGCGGTAATACATAAGCCAGTAGATGCCAAACAGAATCCCGGCGCCACCGGACAGATAAAACGACATTTCCCAACCGTAGTTAGCCACAATAAAGGCGAGGGCAGGCGTCAGCAGCGCGAGACCGATATATTGTGCACTGGAATAAATCGCGGTCGCACGGGCACGTTCATGGTCCGGGAACCAGGTGGCGATTATTTTTGTGTTAGACGGGAAGGATGGCGCTTCGGCAACACCAATTAATGCGCGGCAGGCCAGAAGCATTGCAAATGAAGCGGTTGCCGTCGCGAATAAATGGTGTGAGGCGAACCCCATCATAAAGGTAAAAATACTCCACAGAATAATCGCACCACCATAAAGAATACGTGAGCCAATGCGATCAAGAACATAGCCGACAGGAATTTGACTGGCAGCGTAGGCCCAGGTAAACATGGAGAAAAGCAAACCCAGTTGTGTTGGCGTCAGACTGAAATCATTCTGGATATTCGAACCAGCAACGGCAAGATTGGCGCGATCCATATAATTAATTGCAGTCACAATAAACAGCAATGTGAGAATAAAGAGTCGTTGTCTTGAAGCCTTCATAATAATACCTGTGTTATATCGGCATGCATCGGGGTAAACACATGCCATCAATTTTAAAGGCGAGTCGGTAGAGTGCGGGCGACTTATAAAACTGCGAGCCAGCCACCATCGACGTAAATAATCTGCCCGTTGATATAATCTGATGCTTTGGATGATAAGAAGATGGCGGTGCCGATGAGCTCTTCCGGACGACCCCAGCGTTGAGAAGGTGTGCTGCTTTTCACCCAGCTATCGAACTGCTTGTCTTCAATAAGCGCGGTGTTCATGTCGGTCAGAATGTAGCCAGGTCCAATGGCGTTGGTCTGGATATTAAACTGCGCCCATTCAGCAGCCATCGAGCAGGTGAGCATTTTGATGCCGCCTTTTGCTGCCGTGTACGGGGCAACAGTCGGGCGGGCCGCCTGGCTGGTAAGCGAGCCGATATTAATAATTTTACCGCCGCTGTTGCGGGCGATCATCCGTTTTGCCGCCGAGCGGGAGACTAAAAATGCGCTGGTCAGGTTAGTGTCGATCACCTTCTGCCAGTTTTCCAGCTCCAGCTCGACCATTGGTTTGCGGTACTGAATACCGGCGTTATTGATCAGGATATCAACATGGATCCCTTCTGCATCAAGTTTGCTAAAAGCTGCCTCAATCGCCAGTTCATCGGTGACGTCAAAAGCCACGCCATGCGCGTCGTAGCCTTTTCTGGTCAGCGTATCCACTGATTCGGCCAACAGCGTGGCGCGAATATCATTCAGGATAACCCGTGCACCCGCAGCGGCAAGACCCTCTGCGTAGGCAAAGCCCAGTCCTCGTGCAGAACCCGTTACCAGCGCCGTTTTCCCAGTTAAATCAAATAAAGCGGTCATGTTGTTTCCTCACTTGTTTAATTTGTATGACGACTATCCTTTTTTAGGTTGAATTTTCGCCCTGATAAAATCAACAGTTCACCCATGAATTTGCAACAAGGATCACAAACAGCTCCACATAGCGACCGCGTAATTAATATTAATTGATTGAATTATATGTATATATTTGATTTGAATTTAACGCAGTTTGATCGCTGTCACAGAATGGCACTCGCAGCGATCCGCTGTAAAAGAAGCGTGATATAACAGCATAAAGTTGTAGGACAACTTACACATATCTGTTGTGCCATCCACAACGATATGACATGCGGTAAATTCGCTGAGTTAAGGAGTGAAAGTGAGTAACCTGAAAATTACCAACGTGAAAACGATTCTGACGGCGCCGGGCGGCATTGATTTGGCAGTCGTTAAGATAGAAACCAACGAGCCAGGGCTGTATGGGCTGGGATGCGCGACATTTACCCAGCGTATCTTCGCGGTAAAAAGCGCGATCGATGAGTACATGGCGCCTTTTCTGGTTGGCAAAGATCCGACCCGTATTGAGGACATCTGGCAGTCAGGCGTGGTGAGCGGCTACTGGCGCAATGGCCCGATCATGAACAATGCATTGTCCGGCGTGGACATGGCACTGTGGGATATCAAAGGTAAGCTAGCGGGGATGCCGGTTTATGATCTGCTGGGCGGCAAATGTCGTGATGGGATCCCACTGTACTGCCACACCGATGGTGGTGATGAAGTTGAAGTGGAAGATAACATCCGAGCCAGAATGGAAGAGGGTTACCAGTACGTTCGCTGCCAGATGGGAATGTATGGCGGTGCGGGGACCGATGACCTTAAACTGATCGCCACACAGTTGGCACGTGCGAAGAACATTCAGCCGAAACGTTCACCGCGCAGCAAAACGCCCGGCATCTACTTTGACCCGGACGCCTACGCCAAAAGCGTTCCGCGTCTGTTCGACCACCTGCGTAACAAGCTCGGTTTTAGCATCGAATTTATTCATGATGTACATGAGCGCGTGACCCCGGTGACTGCCATTAATCTGGCCAAAACGCTTGAACAGTATCAACTATTTTATCTTGAGGATCCGGTGGCACCGGAAAACATCGACTGGCTGAAAATGTTGCGCCAGCAGTCTTCCACTCCGATATCCATGGGTGAGCTGTTTGTGAATGTGAATGAGTGGAAGCCGCTCATCGACAACAGGCTCATCGACTACATTCGCTGCCACGTGAGTACCATCGGCGGCATTACGCCGGCAAAGAAACTTGCTGTCTACAGCGAACTGAACGGTGTGCGCACCGCATGGCACGGGCCGGGCGACATTTCTCCAGTCGGGGTTTGCGCCAATATGCATTTGGATTTGAGTTCACCGAACTTTGGCATTCAGGAATACACGCCAATGAACGACGCGCTGCGTGATGTCTTCCCGGGCTGCCCTGAGATTGACCACGGTTATGCCTATCTGAACGATAAGCCGGGTCTGGGTATTGACATTGATGAAGCCAAAGCGGCGAAATATCCGTGCGAGGGGGGAATCCCATCCTGGACAATGGCGCGCACACCAGACGGTACGGCCTCAAGACCGTAAGCAATGAAGGCCCGGCATGCATCTGCCGGGTCTTATTGTCTATGGAAAACCCCCAGCTAGGCTGGGGGTTCCGGAAAGCTTTCAGCTTTAAGCCAGTTATTAAAACCCCTTTTGATTTGTTAAAACATCTTGCG
>NZ_JBGDVI010000028.1:0-44821 GCF_046551895.1 Salmonella sp. SAL03688 | reverse complement strand
CCACCTGACCCCATGCCGAACTCAGAAGTGAAACGCCGTAGCGCCGATGGTAGTGTGGGGTCTCCCCATGCGAGAGTAGGGAACTGCCAGGCATCAAATAAAACGAAGGGCCCTGTCGAAAGACTGGGCCTTTTGTTTTATCTGTAGTCTGTCGGTGAGCACTCGTTGCGCAGCAACGGCCCGTAGGGTGCCGGGCAGGATGCCCGCCATAAACTGCCAGGCATCAATTTAGTGAAGAAGCCCATCCGTCTGGACGGGCTTTTTTGCGTGTGTGGTAACTGTAAAAATGTAGGCCTGATAAGCGCAGCGCCATCAGGCAACCGGCACCGCCGGATGGCAGTTTCGCCTTATCCGGCCTGTATGCACTTATCAGGCAGCACCGCTACTCACGGATAAATTAAATTCAACAATGGATACGGTTTCCCAAGATCGTCAACCTCCGAACGTCCCGTCACCTTAAATCCCATTTTCTTATAAAATCCAACAGCTTGTGTATTTTGCTCGTTAACATTGGTTGTCAACCCCGGCGCCAGTGTTAACGCATGTTCAACTAATCTCTTACCGATACCCTGACCACGCACGTCCGGATCGACAAACAGCGCATCCATATGTTCGCCGGTAAGCAGCATAAATCCTACCGGCTCATCCTGATCGGTCACGGCAACCCATAGTGGCGCTTCTGGCAGAAAATCGCTCACCAGCTCTTCCAGTTCGGCCCGATAAGCGTTTGACAGAAAATCGTGCGTGGCATCGACTGAGCGACGCCAGATCGCAATCAGTTTTTCCCCTTCCTCATGCCTTGAACGGCGAATGTTAATCATCATCTTCACTCCTTTTTTGCTTACTTCTATTCTAATGCAAATGCTGTCGTGAAACTTTCTCACCTTGAACTTGCAGACTCGACATTCGCCTGATTTCTGAGTATCTTCAGCTATCTGGATGTCTAAACGTTTAAACGTATGTCGTGAGGTTATCAGGTTATGCCGATTCGCGTGCTGGACGAGCTACCCGCCGTCAATTTTTTACGTGAGGAGAATGTCTTCGTCATGACGACTTCTCGCGCATCAGGTCAGGAAATTCGCCCGCTAAAGGTACTTATCCTTAACCTGATGCCGAAGAAGATTGAAACGGAAAATCAGTTTCTGCGTTTGCTATCGAACTCGCCATTGCAGGTCGATATTCAACTACTGCGGATAGATGCCCGCGAGTCGAGGAACACGCCAGCCGAGCATCTGAACAACTTTTACTGTAACTTCGACGATATCTGCGATCAGAACTTTGATGGGCTTATCGTGACCGGAGCGCCGCTGGGTCTGGTGGAATTTAATGACGTGGCTTACTGGCCGCAGATTAGGCAGGTGCTTGAATGGGCGAAAGATCACGTTACTTCGACGCTATTTGTCTGTTGGGCCGTTCAGGCCGCACTCAATATTCTGTATGGTATCCCTAAGCAGACCCGTACAGATAAACTTTCCGGCGTCTATGAACATCACATCCTTCATCCACATGCTCTGTTGACGCGTGGTTTTGATGATTCGTTTCTGGCGCCACACTCACGCTATGCCGATTTCCCGGCGGCGCTAATACGGGATTATACGGATCTTGAAATTCTGGCCGAAACAGAAGAGGGGGATGCGTACCTGTTTGCCAGCAAAGATAAACGTATTGCGTTTGTCACTGGTCATCCTGAATATGACGCTCATACGTTAGCGGGTGAATATTTTCGTGACGTTGAGGCCGGGTTAAATCCGGAGATTCCGTACAACTATTTCCCAAAAAACGATCCGCAAAACATACCGCGCGCAACCTGGCGCAGCCACGGTAATTTACTGTTTACTAACTGGCTCAACTATTATGTCTACCAGATTACGCCATATGATCTGCGTCACATGAATCCAACCCTGGATTAATCTTCTGCTTCTGACGATCCTAAAGCGTTTCAGCATGTTGAATCAGGCACCTTCGGGTGCCTTTTTTATTTCCGAAACGCACCTCATCATGTAATTAAATTTAATTTATATTGTTATCAATAGGTTAATTCATAATTAAATTAAAAATGGAAATTGTTTTTGATTTTGAAATTTAATTGAGTAGTCTTAGTTGTGTTGAACGAAAAGCGCACAGTGATCCTTCGTTCGCATTGGGGATGTATCTGGATCAACAACGAGGAGCTGCATGATGAATCCACAGGCAACCACAACTGATGAATTAACCTTTACCAGGCCGCAAGGCGAGCTGGAAAAGCAAGTCCTGACCGCTGAGGCAGTCGAGTTTTTGACGGAGTTAGTCACCCGTTTTACGCCAAAACGCAATAAACTCCTGGCTGCACGTATCCAGCAACAGCAGGATATTGATAACGGTAAGTTGCCTTATTTTATTTCGGAAACCACTTCCATTAGAGAAAGTAATTGGCAGATTCGTGGTATTCCGGCGGATTTACAGGATCGCCGAGTAGAAATTACCGGGCCAGTTGAACGTAAAATGGTGATTAATGCCCTGAACGCAAACGTGAAAGTGTTTATGGCGGATTTTGAAGACTCGCTGGCGCCGGACTGGAATAAAGTTATTGATGGTCAAATCAACCTGCGTGATGCGGTGAACGGCACCATTAGCTATACCAACGAAGCCGGAAAAATCTATCAGCTCAAGCCCGATCCGGCCGTATTGATTTGTCGTGTACGTGGTCTACATCTGCCAGAAAAACATGTTACCTGGCGGGGGGAAGCCATTCCCGGCAGCCTGTTTGATTTTGCTCTGTACTTTTTCCACAACTATAAAGCGCTGCTCGCTAAAGGTAGCGGCCCGTATTTTTACCTGCCGAAAACGCAAGCCTGGCAGGAGGCAGCCTGGTGGAGTGAAGTTTTCAGCTACGCCGAAGACCGCTTCAATCTGCCGCGCGGTACGATCAAAGCGACCCTGTTGATTGAAACGCTGCCTGCTGTTTTCCAGATGGATGAGATTCTTCATGCGTTGCGTGATCATATCGTCGGTCTCAACTGTGGTCGCTGGGATTATATTTTCAGCTATATCAAAACGTTGAAAAATCACCCGGATCGCGTCCTGCCGGACAGGCAGGTGGTAACGATGGACAAACCGTTTCTGAGCGCCTACTCGCGCCTGCTGATCAAAACCTGTCACAAGCGCGGCGCGTTCGCGATGGGCGGTATGGCGGCGTTTATCCCGAGCAAAGACGTTGAACGCAACAATCAGGTCCTTGCCAAAGTGAAAGCGGATAAAGCGCTGGAAGCGAACAACGGCCACGACGGCACGTGGATTGCGCATCCTGGGTTGGCGGATACCGCAATGGCCGTCTTTAACGAGGTACTGGGCGAGCACAAAAATCAGCTGTTCATTACCCGTGATGAAGATGCGCCGATTACCGCTGAACAGTTACTGGAGCCATGTGAAGGCGAACGCACAGAAGCGGGAATGCGCGCCAATATTCGCGTGGCAGTGCAGTACATTGAAGCGTGGATCTCCGGCAATGGCTGTGTACCGATTTACGGTCTGATGGAGGATGCCGCGACGGCGGAAATCTCACGAACCTCTATCTGGCAGTGGATTCACCATGAGAAAACACTGAGCAATGGAAAACCCGTAACGAAAGCGCTTTTCCGCGAAATGTTGGCGGAAGAGATGCGGGTAATCCAGGACGAACTGGGCGAGCACCGCTACAGCAGCGGGCGCTTCGACGATGCCGCACGTCTGATGGAGCAAATCACCACCTCAGATGACTTAATCGACTTCCTCACCCTGCCGGGCTATCGCTTACTGGCTTAATTCACCACATAACAATATGGAGCATCTGCACATGAAAACCCGTACTCAACAAATCGAAGAATTACAGAAAGAGTGGACACAACCGCGCTGGGAAGGCATCACCCGCCCGTACAGCGCGGAGGAGGTGGTGAAATTACGCGGCTCGGTTAACCCGGAATGCACGCTGGCGCAGCTCGGCGCAGCGAAAATGTGGCGGCTGTTGCACGGTGAAGCGAAAAAAGGCTATATCAACAGCCTTGGCGCGCTGACCGGCGGTCAGGCGTTGCAGCAGGCGAAAGCCGGTATTGAGGCGATTTATCTTTCAGGCTGGCAGGTGGCGGCAGATGCCAACCTGGCATCCAGCATGTATCCGGATCAATCGTTGTACCCGGCAAACTCTGTTCCGGCGGTAGTGGATCGGATCAACAACACTTTTCGTCGTGCAGATCAGATCCAGTGGGCATCCGGTATTGAACCCAACGATCCGCGCTATGTGGATTACTTCCTGCCGATCGTTGCTGATGCGGAAGCCGGTTTTGGCGGCGTTCTGAATGCCTTCGAACTGATGAAATCGATGATTGAAGCCGGTGCAGCGGCCGTTCACTTCGAAGATCAGCTGGCGTCGGTGAAGAAATGCGGCCATATGGGCGGCAAGGTGCTGGTCCCCACGCAGGAAGCGATTCAGAAACTGGTTGCTGCGCGTCTGGCCGCTGATGTGATGGGCGTACCGACCCTGCTGATTGCGCGTACCGATGCGGATGCGGCAGATCTGATTACCTCCGACTGCGATCCCTATGACAGCGGTTTCATTACCGGCGAACGCACCAGCGAAGGTTTCTACCGCACCCATGCGGGCATTGAGCAGGCGATCAGCCGCGGTCTGGCGTATGCCCCGTATGCCGATCTGGTATGGTGCGAAACCTCTACACCGGATCTCGAACTGGCGCGTCGTTTTGCCGATGCTATCCACGCGAAGTATCCGGGCAAACTGCTGGCCTATAACTGTTCGCCATCCTTCAACTGGCAGAAGAATCTGGACGACAAGACCATTGCCAGCTTCCAGCAGCAGTTGTCGGACATGGGTTACAAATACCAGTTTATTACCCTGGCGGGCATCCACAGCATGTGGTTCAACATGTTCGACCTGGCGCATGCATACGCTCAGGGCGAGGGCATGAAACACTATGTTGAGAAGGTTCAACAACCCGAGTTCGCCGCGGCGAAAGATGGCTACACCTTTGTTTCCCACCAGCAGGAAGTGGGTACTGGTTACTTCGACAAAGTCACCACCATTATTCAGGGCGGCGCGTCATCCGTTACCGCGTTAACGGGTTCCACCGAAGAATCGCAGTTTTGATTGATGCCCGGTGGCGCTGCGCTTACCGGGCCTACAGATAGCGTAGGCCGGATAAGCGAACGCGCCATCCGGCATGACGTGGTGCCGGATGAGGGAAAAAAATGCCGCGTGGCCTGGAATTACTGATTGCTCAAACCATCCTGCAAGGCTTTGACGCGCAGTATGGTCGATTTCTGGAAGTGACTTCCGGCGCGCAGCAGCGTTTTGAACAGGCCGACTGGCACGCCGTCCAACAGGCGATGAAAAGCCGTATCCACCTCTATGATCATCATGTGGGTCTGGTGGTGGAGCAATTGCGCTGTATTACCGATGGCAAAAGTACCGACGCGGATTTCCTTTTACGCGTTAAAGAGCATTACACCCGGCTGTTGCCGGATTACCCGCGCTTCGAGATTGCGGAGAGCTTTTTCAACTCCGTTTATTGCCGGTTATTTGACCACCGCTCGTTAACACCCGAGCGGTTGTTTATTTTCAGTTCGCAACCGGAGCGTCGCTTCCGTACTATCCCGCGCCCACTGGCCAAAGACTTCTTTCCCGATCACGGTTGGGAGCCGCTGTTGATGCGCATACTTAGTGACTTACCGCTGCGTCTGCCCTGGCAGAATAAAAGCCGGGATATCCGCTATATTATCGCGCACCTGACTGAAACACTGGGCGAGGACGCGCTACCTCGCTGCCATGTCCAGGTGGCGAATGAGTTGTTTTACCGTAATAAAGCGGCCTGGCTGGTAGGTAAATTAACCACACCTGACGGTACGCTGCCGTTTTTATTGCCGATTCATCGTACTGATGAGGGGGAACTGTTTGTCGATACCTGCCTGACCACCACGGCAGAAGCGAGCATTGTGTTTGGTTTTGCCCGCTCTTATTTTATGGTGTATGCGCCGCTGCCTGCCGCGCTGGTTGAGTGGTTGCGTGAAATCCTGCCGGGTAAAACCACTGCCGAACTGTATATGGCGATTGGCTGCCAGAAACATGCGAAAACCGAAAGCTACCGCGAATATTTATGTTATCTGGCTGAAAGCGATGAGAAATTCATTGAGGCGCCTGGTATCCGCGGCATGGTGATGCTGGTGTTTACCCTGCCAGGTTTCGACCGGGTATTTAAAATCATTAAAGACAAATTCGCCCCGCAGAAAGAGATGTCTGCCGCCCATGTGCGTGCCTGTTATCAACTGGTAAAAGAGCATGATCGCGTCGGTCGTATGGCGGATACCCAGGAGTTTGAGAATTTCGTACTGGATAAACGGCAAATCGATCCGGCGCTGATGGCGCTGTTACGACAAGAAGCGCCAGAGAAGATTACCGATCTTGAGGAACATATCGTCATTCGCCATCTCTATATTGAACGTCGCATGGTGCCACTCAATATCTGGCTGGAACAGGTAGAAGGCCAGCAGTTGCGCGATGCGATAGAAGAATATGGTAATGCGATTCGCCAGCTTGCCGCCGCTAATATTTTCCCCGGCGATATGTTGTTTAAAAACTTTGGCGTTACCCGTCATGGTCGCGTGGTGTTCTACGACTACGATGAAATTTGCTACATGACGGAAGTGAATTTCCGCGATATTCCGCCAGCGCGTTATCCGGAAGACGAACTGGCCAGCGAACCCTGGTATAGCGTCTCGCCAGGTGATGTTTTCCCGGAGGAGTTTCGCCACTGGCTGTGTGCCGATCCGCGTATCGGACCATTGTTTGAAGAGATGCATGCCGACCTGTTTCGCGCCGATTACTGGCGCGCGCTACAGACGCGTATTAAAGAAGGGCATGTAGAAGATGTGTATGCCTATCGACGTCGCCAGCGCTTTAGCGTGCGTTACGGCGCGATCTCAAGTACGGCGAACTCTTCGTAAACCAGTTCCATCTCCGGCGACCAATTACCCTCGCGCTCAAAAAAGGCCCGGTGTGCCGCTTGCCAGTACGCCAGGCTAAGATCGCCTTCGCCTTCCAGTGCGGCGAGATTGGCGCTCATCTCGTTAAAACGGATCAGCCTGAGCGCCAGCGTGCGTATGACGCACACGGCGTCGCCTGTGCCGTTGAGCACAATGTGATATGACCCGGGCGTGACAGGGGGCTGCTCTTTCTGATAGCTAACCAGCGAGCTACAGGTGCCACGCTTTTTACCGGCGACCACTAGCGCCGCCAGCTCGTCGGCCAGCGCCGGCGAATCACCGAAAGACCAACAGAAGGCCTGTGGGTACTTCTCCTGCCAGTATAATTTCAGGCTGCTCATTTCAGCGAGTTCCACCATAGGCCAGCGTCACCTCTTTCGCCGCTTTAATCACCATGGCGCCAAGTTCGGTGACGCGATCGTCGGTAATGCGTGAGCAGGGGCCGGAAATAGAGAGGGCCGCAAACGGTTCGCGGTGTTCGTCATAAATACACGAGGCCACGCAGCGCAGACCGAGCGCATGTTCTTCGTCGTCAAAGGAATAGCCGCGCTTGCGTGTTTGGGCGAGGTCATCTTTCAGATGCAGCGGCGACACCAGCGTCGCATGGGTATAAGCGTGCAACCCCTTGCGGTGCAGCAGACTGGTAACCTGTTCCTCACTGAGCTGTGATAAAAACGCCTTGCCCGCGCCAGAGGCGTGCATGGGCAGCTTGCCGCCAATAGGGGCGGACATGCGCATCAATTGTGTGCACTGCACCTGGTCGATAATAATGGCCTGATGGTCGCTCTGGTCGAGTACGGCAAGGTTTACCGTTTCGCCGGAGTCCTCCATCAGCTTGCGCAAAATCGGATGGACAATCGCCAGCAGATTACGGCTCTGTAAGAAGCTGCTACCGACGATAAACGCGTGTGCGCCTACGGCCCAGTGGCCCAGCTCACCAACCTGGCGGACAAAACCCTGTTGCTGCATGGTGGTGAGTAGACGGTGAGTCGTGGAATTAGGCAAACCCGCCTGTTGCGCCAGTTCGGTCAGCGCGACGCTGCCGTTAGACTCGGCAATCCACTCCAGTAGCTTCAGACCGCGAGTTAAAGACTGAACCTGCCCGGTTACGGGTGCAGTGGTAGCGGCAGGTTTTCTCCCGCGTTTCGCGGGAACAGGGGCAACCATGGCAGACTCCTTTTTCTGTATCGTGGAAATCATTTTCGTTTTATTCAATTATAATGCAAGAGTTCCTGAACTGATCGGATGAGTGACATCACAGGATGCCCGATGGCGCTGCGCTTATCAGGCCTACGCTTTGGGAGCCGCCAAAGTAATTTGTAGACTGATAAGGCGCTTGCGCCGCCATCCGGCAAAGCGACAGAAGTGGGTGGCAAGCTGAACATGTCTCATGTTGCCCGTTGTTCTCTTTTCCGCCAGCACGCTTTGTGCCAGTATGGCTCGTTACGTGGAGCGTTGTCGGGAGCGAGTGTGAGCAGCAAAGTTGAACAACTGCGTGCGCAGTTAAATGAACGTATTCTGGTGCTGGACGGCGGTATGGGCACCATGATCCAGAGCTATCGTCTACATGAAGACGATTTCCGCGGGGAGCGCTTTGCCGACTGGCCCTGCGACCTGAAAGGCAACAATGACCTGCTGGTCCTCAGCAAGCCGGAGGTGATCGCCGCTATCCACAACGCCTACTTTGAGGCGGGCGCGGATATCATCGAAACCAACACCTTTAACTCGACAACCATAGCGATGGCAGATTACCGGATGGAATCCCTGTCGGCGGAAATTAACTATGCGGCGGCCAAACTGGCGCGCGCCTGCGCCGATGAATGGACGGCGCGAACACCAGAAAAACCACGCTTTGTTGCGGGCGTGCTTGGTCCAACTAACCGCACGGCCTCCATTTCGCCGGACGTCAACGACCCGGCGTTTCGTAATATCACCTTCGATCAGCTGGTGGCCGCCTACCGCGAATCCACCAAAGCGCTGGTGGAAGGTGGCGTAGATCTGATCCTGATTGAAACCGTCTTCGACACCCTCAACGCCAAAGCGGCGGTGTTTGCGGTGAAAGAAGAGTTTGAAGCGCTGGGCGTTGATCTGCCGATCATGATTTCCGGCACCATCACCGACGCCTCTGGCCGTACGCTTTCCGGCCAGACGACCGAAGCCTTTTATAACTCGCTGCGCCACGCCGAGGCGCTCACTTTTGGCCTTAACTGCGCGCTGGGGCCAGATGAACTGCGCCAGTACGTCCAGGAACTGTCGCGGATTGCCGAATGCTACGTCACCGCGCACCCGAACGCCGGCCTGCCGAACGCTTTCGGCGAGTACGACCTCGACGCCGACACCATGGCGAAACAGATTCGCGAATGGGCGGAAGCGGGCTTCCTGAATATCGTTGGCGGCTGCTGTGGCACTACGCCGGAGCATATCGCCGCCATGAGCCGCGCCGTTGCCGGTTTGCCGCCGCGCCAGCTGCCGGATATCCCGGTCGCCTGCCGCCTTTCCGGCCTGGAGCCGCTGAACATTGGCGACGATAGCCTGTTTGTCAACGTCGGCGAACGTACTAACGTCACCGGCTCGGCCAAATTTAAGCGCCTGATCAAAGAAGAGAAATACAGCGAAGCGCTGGATGTCGCCCGTCAGCAGGTAGAAAGCGGCGCGCAGATTATTGATATCAATATGGATGAGGGGATGCTCGACGCCGAAGCGGCGATGGTGCGTTTCCTCAGCCTGATTGCCGGTGAGCCGGATATTGCCCGTGTACCAATCATGATCGACTCCTCCAAATGGGAGGTTATCGAAAAAGGGCTGAAGTGCATTCAGGGTAAAGGCATCGTCAACTCTATTTCGATGAAAGAGGGCGTGGAAGCCTTTATTCATCATGCGAAGTTGCTACGTCGCTACGGCGCCGCGGTGGTGGTGATGGCTTTTGATGAGCAGGGGCAGGCCGATACCCGTGAGCGTAAAATCGAAATTTGCCGCCGAGCCTACAAAATTCTCACCGAAGAGGTGGGTTTCCCGCCGGAAGACATCATCTTCGACCCGAATATCTTCGCCGTGGCGACCGGTATTGAAGAGCACAACAACTACGCGCAGGACTTTATCGGCGCTTGTGAAGACATCAAACGCGAGCTGCCGCACGCGCTGATCTCCGGCGGTGTGTCTAACGTGTCCTTCTCGTTCCGCGGCAACGACCCGGTACGTGAAGCTATCCACGCGGTATTCCTCTACTACGCCATCCGCAACGGCATGGACATGGGCATCGTCAACGCCGGACAGCTGGCTATCTACGACGACCTGCCCGCCGAGCTGCGCGATGCGGTTGAAGATGTCATTCTTAACCGTCGCGATGACGGCACCGAGCGTTTGCTGGATTTGGCGGAGAAATACCGCGGCAGCAAAACCGACGAAGCTGCCAACGCCCAGCAGGCGGAATGGCGTAGCTGGGACGTGAAAAAGCGTCTCGAATACTCGCTGGTGAAAGGCATTACCGAATTTATCGAACAGGATACCGAAGAAGCCCGCCAGCAGGCCTCCCGTCCGATTGAGGTGATTGAAGGCCCGCTGATGGATGGCATGAACGTGGTCGGCGACCTGTTCGGCGAAGGGAAAATGTTCCTGCCGCAGGTGGTGAAATCCGCCCGCGTGATGAAACAAGCGGTGGCCTACCTGGAGCCGTTTATTGAAGCCAGCAAAGAAAAAGGCTCCAGCAACGGCAAGATGGTCATCGCCACCGTGAAGGGCGATGTGCACGACATTGGCAAGAACATTGTTGGCGTGGTGCTGCAATGCAACAACTACGAAATCGTCGATCTTGGCGTGATGGTGCCAGCGGAGAAAATCCTCAGAACGGCGCGTGAAGTGAATGCCGATCTGATTGGCCTTTCCGGGCTGATTACCCCGTCGCTGGACGAAATGGTCAACGTGGCGAAAGAGATGGAGCGTCAGGGCTTTACTATCCCGCTACTGATCGGCGGCGCAACCACTTCGAAAGCGCATACGGCGGTGAAAATCGAGCAGAACTACAGCGGTCCGACGGTCTACGTGCAGAATGCTTCGCGTACCGTGGGCGTGGTGGCGGCGCTACTCTCCGACAACCAGCGCGATGACTTTGTCGCCCGTACCCGCAAAGAGTACGAAACCGTGCGTATTCAGCACGCCCGCAAAAAACCGCGTACGCCGCCGGTCACGCTGGAAGCGGCGCGCGATAACGATCTGGCATTCGATTGGGAACGCTACACCCCGCCGGTAGCCCACCGTCTGGGCGTGCAGGAGGTGGAAGCCAGCATCGAAACTCTGCGCAACTACATCGACTGGACGCCGTTCTTTATGACCTGGTCGCTGGCCGGCAAATACCCGCGCATTCTGGAAGATGAGGTGGTGGGCGTTGAGGCGCAGCGTCTGTTTAAAGACGCCAATGATATGCTGGATAAACTGAGCGCCGAGAAACTGTTGAATCCGCGTGGCGTGGTGGGCCTGTTCCCGGCGAACCGTGTGGGTGACGACATCGAAATTTATCGCGACGAAACCCGTACTCATGTTCTGACGGTCAGCCACCACCTGCGCCAGCAGACCGAGAAAGTCGGTTTTGCCAACTACTGTCTGGCGGATTTTGTCGCGCCGAAACTGAGCGGCAAAGCGGATTACATCGGTGCTTTCGCGGTGACCGGCGGTCTGGAGGAGGATGCGCTGGCGGACGCCTTCGAAGCGCAACACGACGACTACAACAAGATCATGGTGAAGGCGATTGCCGACCGTCTGGCGGAAGCGTTTGCCGAGTATCTGCATGAGCGTGTACGTAAGGTTTACTGGGGATATGCGCCGAACGAGAGCCTGAGTAACGACGAATTAATCCGCGAAAACTACCAGGGGATTCGCCCGGCGCCGGGTTATCCTGCCTGCCCGGAACATACCGAAAAAGGCACTATCTGGCAGCTACTGGATGTCGAAAAACACACCGGGATGAAGCTCACCGAATCTTTCGCCATGTGGCCTGGCGCGTCGGTCTCCGGCTGGTACTTCAGCCATCCTGAGAGCAAATACTTCGCGGTAGCGCAGATCCAACGCGATCAGGTGACAGATTATGCTTTCCGTAAAGGAATGAGCGTTGAGGACGTTGAGCGGTGGCTGGCGCCGAACCTGGGTTACGATGCGGACTGATTCATAAAATCGTCACTTTTCCTTACAACATACAAGGCACTCATTGGGTGCCTTGTCTCTTTCTTACAATTAAACCCTTATACTGAAGGAAGGCTCTACGCTGAATTTGCCGGATGGCGGCGTAAACGCCTTATCCAGCATACCGTATTACGTATGGTAAGCCCGGTGGCGTGCAACGCCAGCAGGCCTTAACGCTGTGCGCCATCAGGCAATTTATCGCAAGTGAGCTTCAGGAAAACGTATAACGATAAGGAGAACCTGACGCCGTGTTAACTTTGCTCCATCTACTTT
Source organism: Salmonella sp. SAL03688 (assembly GCF_046551895.1). NCBI lineage: Bacteria > Pseudomonadati > Pseudomonadota > Gammaproteobacteria > Enterobacterales > Enterobacteriaceae > Salmonella > Salmonella sp. SAL03688. Next base: position 32,368 of record NZ_JBGDVI010000028.1, on the reverse strand, counting down.
CTGCCGTTGCGCTGTTGGTATGGGGAACACATATCGTTCGTACTGGCGTAATGCGCGTGTTTGGCGCGCGTCTACGCACTGTCCTCAGCCGCAGCGTGGAAAAGAAACCGCTCGCCTTTTGTGCGGGTATCGGTGTTACCGCGCTGGTACAAAGCAGTAACGCCACCACTTTATTGGTAACGTCGTTTGTCGCCCAGGATCTTGTCGCCCTGACGCCAGCTCTGGTGATTGTGCTGGGCGCTGATGTGGGTACTGCGCTAATGGCGCGTATTCTCACCTTTGATTTGTCGTGGCTGTCGCCGCTGCTGATTTTTATCGGCGTGATTTTCTTTTTAGGACGTAAGCAGTCCCGCGCCGGGCAGCTGGGTCGCGTCGGTATCGGGCTTGGCCTGATTCTACTGGCGCTGGAGCTGATTGTGCAGGCAGTGACGCCGATCACTCAGGCTAATGGCGTGCAGGTCATTTTCGCGTCGCTGACGGGCGACATTATGCTGGATGCGCTGATTGGCGCGATGTTCGCTATTATCAGTTATTCCAGCCTGGCGGCGGTGTTGCTGACGGCGACCCTGACGGCGGCGGGGATTATATCGTTCCCGGTGGCGTTGTGCCTGGTCATCGGCGCCAATCTGGGATCGGGGCTGCTGGCGATGCTCAATAACAGCGCCGCCAATGCTGCCGCGCGTCGCGTAGCGCTCGGCAGCCTATTGTTCAAATTGATCGGCAGCCTGGTCATCCTGCCGTTTGTCCATCCGCTGGCGAATCTGATGGATGAGCTATCGCTACCGAAGTCAGAGCTGGTGATCTATTTCCACGTTTTCTATAACCTGGTGCGCTGCCTGGCGATGGTGCCATTTGCCGAGCTGATGGCGCGTTTTTGTAAACGAATTATTCGTGATGAGCCTGAACTGGATACCCATCTGAAGCCGAAACATCTGGATGTCAGCGCGCTGGATACGCCAACGCTGGCGCTGGCCAATGCTGCCCGCGAGGTGTTGCGCATTGGCGATGCGATGGAACAGATGATGGAAGGGCTAAAAAAGGTCATGCACGGCGAACCGCGTGAAGAGAAAGCGCTGCGCAAGCTGGCGGATGACGTTAACGTGCTCTACACCGCGATTAAGCTTTATCTGGCGCGAATGCCGAAAGACGAGCTGGCGGCGGAGGAGTCCCGTCGGTGGGCGGAGATTATTGAGATGGCCCTGAACCTCGAACAGGCGTCGGATATTATCGAGCGAATGGGCAGCGAGATTGCCGACAAGTCGCTGGCGGCGCGTCGGGCATTTTCAGAAGAAGGATTGAAAGAGCTGGATGCGCTTTACGATCAACTGCTCAGTAATCTGCAACTGGCGATGTCGGTCTTTTTCTCCGGCGATGTCACCAGCGCCCGTCGGTTGCGCCGCAGTAAACATCGCTTCCGTATACTTAATCGCCGATACTCACATGCGCATGTCGACCGCCTGCACCAGCAGAACGTGCAAAGCATTGAAACCAGCTCGCTCCATTTAGGGCTGCTGGGCGATATGAAGCGTCTTAACTCACTGTTCTGTTCGGTCGCCTATAGCGTACTGGAACAGCCGGATCAGGACGAGGAACGCGGCGAGTATTAAGTGAAATGCCGGATGGCGGGGCCTACGGAGAACATGCGCGTAGGCCCGCCATTCGGCATTCAATGTGGCTTGGGATTAAAAGCGATGACCCGCTTCCAGCGCCACGGCCTCTTCGCCCGCTTTAAACACCCAGGTGGTATTCGGGCCGCCGAGAACCGCCTGGCCGTTGCTCACCTGAATCCAGTTACCTTCCGGCAAACCAATCACTGTCAGTTCCGGCGCGACCACCAGCAGTTCGCGAATACGCTGCTCGCGGGTCTCGCCCTTATGACCTTCCGGCAAGGCGTTAGTAAAGTGAGGATTAATTTGCAGCGGGAACAGATCCAGCGAGTCGAAACCGTTTGGATCGACGATCGGCATATCATTGGTCGTGCGGATAGTCGGGCAGGCAAGGTTGGCGCCCGCGCTCCAGCCGATATACAGCGCGCCGCGTTTTACCCTGTCCGCCATCGGCGCCAGCAGCCCGCGTTCACGCGATTCTTTCAGTAGCTGGAAGGTATTTCCGCCACCGACAATAATGATTTCCGCTTTCTCAATCGCTGCAAGCGGATCGGCGACACGATGAATCCCTGTGACGTTTATCCCTAATGGCGCAAGCACCTCTGCGGTTTTATCCGTGTACTCGTCCCATGTTTGCGTGACGCCGGCAAACGGAATAAACACGGCTGAGCGTCGACCGTTCAATTGATTCGCTATCAGCGGCAGAGCGTGTTCCAGCCAGGCTTTACCCGGCAGCGTCGAGTTACTTAATAAAAGCAGTTCCATTACTTCTCCACCTCATCAGGAAATGTCAAAACGTAATAATGCTACCATTATCCATTTAATGTCTTACTGATATGGCTCATGATGTTATGCGTGTCACAGGCAAAGCGCGGTCGCTAAAAGTGACGACAGGCCAGATCTGCCATCTGGTATAGCCTGAAAAATTACAGGTATAATCCGCAAAATTATTTAACACGTTTAGAGACGAAAATGGCAAAACTGACCTTACAAGAGCAACTGCTACAAGCGGGATTGGTGACCAGCAAAAAAATGGCCAAAGTCCAACGCACGGCTAAAAAATCACGCGTTCAGGCTCGTGAGGCCAGAGAGGCGGTGGAAGAAAATAAAAAGGCGCAACTTGAGCGTGATAAACAACTCAGTGAACAGCAAAAACAAGCGGTTTTAGCGAAAGAGTTTAAAGCTCAGGTTAAGCAACTTATTGAAATGAATAGAATCAATGTATCTAAAGGCGATATTGGTTTTAACTTCACCGATAATAACGTCATCAAAAAAATAGACGTGGATAAGCTCACTCAGACGCAACTGATTAATGGGCGTCTCGCGATTGCGCGTTTGGTTATCAATAACAGCGGTGAATGTGAATATGCGATTATTCCCGCGAGCGTCGCCGATAAAATCGCACAACGAGATGCGGACAGTATTGTCGTAAACAGTGCGCTGAGTCAGGAAGAGCAGGACGAAGATGATCCGTATGCCGATTTTAAAGTTCCCGACGATTTGATGTGGTAAGTCACATTCCCGACGTTTATGTAGAAAAATTTCTCAGAGAGTAAATATGCTGACCGACACATCTATCCGGCTTAATAAATATATCAGTGAAAGCGGCATCTGTTCGCGTCGCGAGGCGGACCGTTTTATCGAACAGGGCAATGTCTTTATCAACGGCAAACGCGCCGCCATTGGCGATCAGGTAGTCGCCGGGGATGTTGTTAAAGTAAATGGTCGGTTGATTGAGCCGCGAGAAGCGGATGATTTAGTGCTGATTGCGCTGAATAAACCGGTTGGCATTGTCAGTACCACTGAAGACGGCGAACGCGACAATATTGTCGATTTTGTGAACCACAGCAAACGTATCTTCCCGATTGGTCGTCTGGATAAAGACTCGCAGGGGCTGATATTTCTGACTAACCACGGCGATCTGGTCAATAAGATTCTGCGTGCCGGTAACGATCACGAAAAAGAGTATCTGGTGACGGTGGATAAACCGATTACCGACGAGTTTATTCGCGGTATGGGCGCTGGCGTGCCGATTCTGGGTACCGTCACCAAAAAATGTAAGGTGAAAAAAGAGGCGCCGTTTGTCTTTCGCATCACCCTGGTGCAGGGATTAAACCGTCAGATCCGTCGTATGTGTGAATACTTTGGTTATGAAGTGACGAAACTGGAGCGTACGCGCATTATGAACGTCAGCCTGAGCGGGATTCCGCTGGGCGAGTGGCGCGATCTGACGGACGATGAGCTGATCGATCTGTTTAAGTTGATTGAGCGTTCCTCTTCCGAAGCCAAACCAAAGGCCAAAGCGAAGCCGAAGACCACGGGTATTAAGCGACCGGTCGTGGCGATCGAAAAAAGCAATGAGAAAGCGCGCCCGGCATCAAGCGGTAAGCGCTTTACCTCGCCGGGACGAAAGAAGAAAGGACGTTAACGTTTGCCGCGCGTCGGCGTATTCGCCGACCAGGAGAATGACGCTTCCGTATCGGGTTTATACGCCTGCTTTTTCTTCAACTGGCGGGCTTTTTTCGCTTCAGCCTCACGCAGCGCCATCAGCTTATCGATGTACTCTTTTTTTACGCTGTTGGTCTCAGAATTGGTCAGCGGACGTCCGTGCGCAATACGGGCGCGGTCCAGCAACGTTTTCAGTTCGCGCTGTTCGCGCTCGGTCATCTCTTTTTGGGTAATGCGGGGGAGTGCCATACGGGTGCCCTCAGTTAGCCGATGCATTTAGAGCCTATCCCATTAGGGCTATTTTACTTGCCATTTTAGACCTGGGCAGTGCTCAAAATCCTCACGTACTACGTGTACGCTCCGGTTTTTGCGCGCTGTCCGTGTCCAAACTGGCTGCGCCAATAACGCCTGGTGGGATAGGCTCTTAGTCTACGGCAATACGCAACGGGCGGATAGCGCTCAGTCAGCAATCCGCAGCTTTCCGGCGAAATCCTGTGGCGTATAACCCGTTGACGTAAATCCTTTATCCGTGATGATGTTATCGATTTCTTTTACGCTTGCGATGCACATCACACCGTCCTGACCAAATTTGGTATGGTCGGCGAGAATCACTGATTTTTTGCTCATCGCAATCATGGCTTTGGCAACGTAGGCTTCTTCAAAGCTCTTCACCAACACGCCATGCTGGGGAGAAATGCCGCCAGCGCCAATAAAACAGATATCCGCGTGAATCGCGTTAATCTGCTGACAAACCGAGACGCCGAGGTTGGCGCGAAAATGGTAATCATATTCGCCGCCTAATACATACACGCGGGCCTGCAGGTTATGCTCTTTAATTTTATCGGCAATCAGGGCTGAATTGGTAATCACGGAAAAAGCGAGAGGCGGTAATTGCTCGGCCAGAATAAGGTTAGTTGTACAGGAATCAATAAACAATGTATCCCGTTCACTGACCATTTCGGCGGCAAGTTTGCCAATCGCTATTTTCTCTTCGCGATGCGCCTCTATTCTTGCGCTAAACGCATCCTCCTGGACAACCTGCTTTTTGACTGCGCCCCCATGAATCTTAGTGATTTTGCCTTCAGATTCCAGTAAGGAGAGATCGCGACGAATGGTTTCCGAGGTGACGTTGAGCATTTCCGATAATTTAATAACGGTGACTTCACCGAATTTGTTTAATTCATCAAGAATATGTTTTCGTCTTTTAATTGGATTCATTATCTTTCGCCGCCGTCAACCTTTGGCGCATGGTAACTGGATGCGTCAGGCAACGCAACCACTCCAATGCATGGACGATACCCTCCTCATCATTCGTGGCAGTCACATAGCCGGCCTGCCGCTTTACTGCATCCGGCGCATTGCCCATTGCGATACTGATTCCGGCAGCGGCAAACATGCTGACATCATTCTGCTGATCGCCAATCGCGACTACCTTGTCAGAAGATATATTTAAATAATGAATTAATTTATCGATTATGAACCCTTTATTTATATCGGCTCTTTGAATATCAATATAATTTTCTCCCGTGACAACCGCATAATATCCACAAGGCAGGTGATTATTCACTTCTGTACACAGAGTATCTATCTCCGAAGATGCGGCAACAAGTGTAATTTTATATATATTGCGACGATTAAAGATATTTTCTGCAGTTTCAGTTATAAGCGGTAACTCAAATAAGCGGGCTTCATATGTTGTCCAGGGTGCAATTAGTCTATCGTCACGATGGTGAATTGCTTCGGCGCTAAAAAAGTGGTGGTGATAGCGGGAAAGAGAAATATGTTGGTCAATATTCCATAGATCTGTGGCGGTCAGCGGGGCAGCATGAATAATGCGCGGCCCCGCCATCTCCAGCAGGCGTCCGCAGTTAAAACCGGCGCACCAGCTAAACAACGTATCAACCTGTTGCTGGCGTAGCAGGCGTACCATTGAGGAGACCGGTCTGGCGGAACATGCCGCCAGCAGACCACCGTCCTGGCGGAACGCAATCAGCGCCTGACGCGTGCGCGGGCTGATTGTTTTCTGCGAGGTGAGTAATGTTCCATCCAGATCGGTGATTAACAACATCTCTCGTTCCCTGATATCAATGAACAATAAACGGCGTAACGGCTTCTTTGGCGGCGTTGCACACCATGTTGTCGATAGCCGTACCGACCACCAGAATATTGACCCCGGTATCTTTAAACGCTTTCGCGTTGGCGAGGTTAATCCCGCCTTCCGCCAGCGTCGGAACATCCACCGCGCCGACCAACGCCCGCAGGCGATCTTTAATCATCTGCGGGATATCGCCTGCCGCTACGCCTTCATAGCTCATGCCTGTCATCAGACCAATCATATCCACGCCGATATCCTGCATTCGCTTCGCCACGCTGGCGACCTCTTCCGGCGTGCGTGCAGGAATACCGAAAGTATGCAGATCGTCAGGATGACCAATATAGGCATCGACGGTCAGACCATATTGATGGGCGAGATTAACGATGTCCTGCAGATCGTCCCAGTCGGATTTATGCGTATGTAAACCGTCGGCTCCAGCGCGGGCAATCTCCAGAATTTCCGTTTCGCTGAGCGGCACCGGTAAGGTTTCGGTAAAACCGCCGGCGATACCAACGGTGATAAAAATATCGTCCGGGACCACATTACGCACACCGTGTACGGCCTCAGCCATCTGGCTATTGGTGATTTCGTGACGAATCTGCTCCGCCGCGTGCATGTTGCTCACGCCTTTGTGTCCACGCGCCAGCGCCAACGCAGGGTGGTTCGGCTCCAGAAGCTTAACGCCAGCCTCACACACGGCTTTCGCCAGGCGCGCATCGTCGCCAGTTATTCCTGTGCTGAGGATAGTCTGCCCACCGTGAAGCGTGATGGCTTCTTTCACTTTCTGTAACGCTTTGGCGCGTTTTTTATTCATATCGCCTTTAAACATGGTGTACCTCTGGTGTTGGTGCATTAATTAACGGCTGTCGTTGTTGATTCGCTCTGTACGACAGGTTTGAAACGGTTAGCAATAATGGTGGTAAGGCAGGTCATCGCCATTGTGGCAATCATTACGATGGCCATCTGGAACGCATTGCTGGATAAGAACGGTGAGGCGAAAGCCGGAACATAGGCCACGCCTTTGACGTTAAAAAAGCCCAGCATCATGCCGCCCATTCCGGCCCAAAAAATGGCGGAGCCAAAAACAATTTTGTTGGCGAACATGAAGGGATAGGCGGATTCAACAAAGGTGCCAAAACCCAGGTTAATGAGCAGGCCCGGCGTAGCAACGGCAGCTTCGCTTTTTTCACGCGGGGCGATCACATTGGCAAGGTTAATACCTGCGGCCACCATCACCAGACCGACCATATCGACCGCGCCGAGGAAGCTGACGCCGGATTTTTCCATCTCCAGCAGCACCAACGGCAGGATCACCGCGTGATAGACGCCGCCGAGAATGGCAGGCCAGATAACCAGACCAGCCAGCAGCCCGGCAAGAATTGGGCTGAATGCCAGCGTGCTTTCGATAGCCAGTTTGATGTAATTACCCGCAGATAGCGCCAGCGGACTCAGCAGATAGTGCATGATTAACCCAGCGGCAAGGCCCGATATCCCACCGGCGACGATGTTGACGGTAGTCATTGGGAAGCGCCAGTTCAGGCACAGCTCGAACAGCCAACGGACGAAAATCCCCGCCATTACACCACCGATAATGCCGCCGATCAGTCCGCCCTCTACGGAAAGCACGCCAGCGACGACCCCGGCCACAATTGAAACTTCATCCAGTTCGGAAATCTGTTTTGCCGCCAGTACCGCGACTAACACTGGCAGACCTTTTAATAAGATTTCAAAGATATCGTTAAGTTTTTCCAGTCCTGGTATGTGGCTCAGGGCGAGTACAATCGCCATGGCGATAAAGCCTGGTAGAGCAGGGATCATGATGCTACGAATGTTAAAACGTTTGAGCAGGCTTTTTCCGGAACCGCTCTGCGAGGGCGAAGCGCTACCCAACTGTGGTTTGTACTTGATACCCCAATGTTTACACAGCGACGCCACGAAGGAGACGGCGCGGGTACGGCTGGTGGTGCCAGTTGTTCCGGAGGTCGCGACCACATTCGCCCCCTTTGCCGCCACCAGCGCCATGGAGGTTCCCCCGGTGCCGACAATCGGTGTTTTCATCTCAACGGCGGCGGCAAAAACGGCCTGGTTCGCCTTTACCGGATCAGCGCTCATTACCACGATCCCATCGATCTCACCGCGGCGGATCATCTCAGCGATTTGGCGATCGCTTTCTACTACCGAGGTGTTTACCTCCGAAAGTTTGCCCTGAAATATGCGCTGTGGTTTTTGTTGGTTTTCTGTGGTTAATGCATAAACCGATGCCGGGGTATCCGGTTTGGCGACGTCCATCGAGGCTTCTGCCGCGATAAACTGTACGGCGGCCACATTCACGCCCGCAGCCTCACACTGCTGATAAATTTCCTGGAGTAACTTCTCTGGCTCGGCGCCACCCAGGTTGTAGAGGTTGCCTCCACTGCTTCCAATAATCGCAATTTTTTTCATAGCGGCCTCAAATAGGGTAAGGGGGTTATCTGTGTTGTAGTGCAATCATAATTCCAACTAAAACAAAATAAAGCAACAATGAAAAGGTGGTTTTATACCAAATGATCTCAATTTTCAAATGTAACTAACTAAAATATAATGATTAATTTGTGTTTTTGCTTTATGTTGTTTCGTGTGGTTTTGTGACGAGGTTCAAAATGAGGAGTGCATAAATAGGGGAAAGCTGCCCATGTTGATGGGACGAGTAGGGTGTTGCGGATTCCTGAGCAGTATTCCGCCGGCAGCGCCTGGCGCGGGAACCGCCGGATGACGTGCTTGCGTCGCCATCCGGCAGCGTATTGCGCTGATAGCGCTCACCCGCTGTCGTGTCAGGGCGATTATTCAAATAAGTTCTGATGTAGCTTTTGCACCACTTTCTCGGCATCGTCTCCCGGCACGAGGAAGCACAGATTGTGGCTGGAGGCGCCGTAACAAATCATGCGAATGTTGAACGGTTCCAGGACGCCAAACACTTCTTTACCAACACCGCAGGCTTTTGACAGGTTGTTGCCAATCAGCGCGACCAGCGCCAGTCCTTCTTCAACTTCGACCCGACACAGCGCGGAAAGCTCCATCAATAAGGATTGGGTCAGTAACGTATCGCCCGTGGAGGTGGAGCCGGTAGTATCCAGCGTCAGCGCGACGCTCACCTCCGAAGTGGTAATCAGATCTACCGAAATATTATGCCGCGCCAGAATGCCGAACACCTCTGCCAGGAAACCTCGTGAGTGCAGCATATTCAGGCTGTGCAGCGTCAATAGCGTTTGATTGCGGCGCAGCGCCAGCGCGCGGAACAGCGGCGGGTTTTGGGTTTTATTGCACACCAGCGTACCGCCCGCTTGCGGATCTTTACTGGATCCAACGAAGACCGGGATATCGCTACGCACGGCCGGGAGCAAGGTGGCTGGATGCAGTACTTTTGCGCCGAAGGTTGCCATCTCCGCCGCTTCTTCAAAGTCGATTTCATCAATTCGCTGCGCGACGGGCACTACGCGCGGGTCGGTGGTGTAAATACCGGGCACATCTGTCCAGATATCAACCCGCGCGGCATGGAGCGCTTCAGCCAGCAACGCTGCCGTATAGTCGCTGCCGCCGCGGCCTAATGTCGTGGTGCGGCCTTTGCTTTCACTGCCGATAAAGCCCTGAGTAATGACCAACGTTTCGTTCAGGCGCGGGAGCAACTGCTGCGCGGCCAGTTCCGCAAGCGCTGCGACGTCCGGTTCCGCACGACCAAAGCGATCGCTGGTACGCATCACTTTGCGCACGTCGAACCAGTGGGCCTGTACGTCGCGTTCACGCAGGATCTCAACAAATAGCAGGGTAGACATCAGCTCGCCGTGGCTGACCAGTTCATCGGTCAGGGCTGCCGATGTCGCCAGCGATGCCGCCTCCGCCAGAATAGTGATGTTTTCCAGCAGGCGTTCAATCTCTTCGCGAATGACATTCGGATGACGCAGACGATCAAGGATATCGAACTGGATTTTACGGATGGCGTCGAGCGTAGCGAAACGTTCGCCAGGCTCCATCCCTTCGGCCAGCGCCACCAGCAGATTAGTGATGCCGGCAGACGCGGAAAGCACGACTAAACGAACATTGGCGTCGGAAAGTACGATATCCGCGCTACGGTTCATGGCGTCAAAATCAGCGACGCTGGTACCGCCAAATTTGGAAACAACGATCTCTGTCATATCAACCTCGTGTCAGGAAATGAAAAACGCGACCATGGCACAAGGGCAGAACAGAAACCGGTGCAGGCGCAAATGCAAGTAACGTATTTATAAATAAAAGTTGTGGCCTGGACTGTCAACGTTGGGATTATGCGGATTTTTTATGCTGAGTTTAGGCTCAGTAACAGCGCTTATAACCCCGATACCCGTTTGTAGGAATGTTGGCTTATCTATGCGCCCGGCGACTCACCCACTTGCCGCCTTTCTGCACCTCGAATTATTTAGGGTATATACTTTTTATCCTCATTCGACAGTGCCTGGGGCAACGGCACTAAAACAATCACACTTTTCTGTGACTGGCGTTACAATCGATCCCAGTCACAATTCTCAAATCAGAAGAGTATTGCTAATGAAAAACATCAATCCAACGCAGACTTCTGCCTGGCAGGCGCTCCAGAAACACTACGATGAAATGAAAGACGTTACGATCGCTGAGCTTTTCGCGAACGATAGCGACCGTTTCGCTAAATTTTCCGCGACGTTTGACGATCTGATGCTGGTGGATTTCTCCAAAAACCGCATCACCGAAGAGACGCTGGCAAAATTACAGGATCTGGCGAAAGAGACCGATCTGGCCGGCGCGATTAAATCCATGTTCTCCGGCGAGAAGATCAACCGCACCGAAGACCGCGCCGTGCTGCACGTGGCGCTGCGTAACCGTAGCAATACGCCGATCATTGTGGACGGCAAAGATGTGATGCCGGAAGTGAACGCCGTGCTTGAGAAAATGAAAACTTTCTCGCAAGCGATTATCTCCGGTCAGTGGAAAGGCTACACCGGTAAGGCCATCACCGACGTGGTGAACATCGGTATCGGCGGTTCCGACCTCGGCCCGTTCATGGTGACCGAAGCGCTGCGTCCGTATAAAAATCATCTGACTATGCACTTCGTCTCTAACGTTGATGGCACCCACATCGCTGAAGTGCTGAAAAAAGTGAACCCGGAAACCACGCTGTTCCTGGTCGCTTCTAAAACTTTCACTACCCAGGAAACCATGACCAACGCCCACAGCGCGCGCGACTGGTTCCTGAATACTGCAGGCGATGAAAAACACGTGGCGAAACACTTTGCTGCGCTCTCCACCAACGCCAAAGCGGTCGGCGAATTTGGTATCGACACGGCCAATATGTTCGAGTTCTGGGACTGGGTCGGTGGTCGTTACTCGCTGTGGTCTGCCATCGGGCTGTCCATTATTCTGTCCGTCGGTTTCGACAACTTTGTCGAGCTGCTTTCCGGTGCGCACGCGATGGACAAGCATTTCTCCACCACTCCGGCGGAGAAAAACCTACCCATTCTGCTGGCGTTGATTGGCATCTGGTACAACAATTTCTTCGGCGCGGAAACCGAAGCCATTCTGCCGTACGACCAGTATATGCACCGTTTCGCCGCCTACTTCCAGCAGGGCAACATGGAATCCAACGGTAAATACATTGACCGTAACGGCAACGCCGTGGATTACCAGACAGGCCCAATTATCTGGGGCGAACCAGGCACCAACGGTCAGCACGCGTTTTATCAATTGATTCACCAGGGTACTAAAATGGTGCCGTGTGACTTTATCGCCCCGGCTATCACCCATAACCCGCTATCCGATCATCATCAGAAGCTGCTGTCTAACTTCTTCGCGCAGACCGAAGCGCTGGCGTTTGGTAAATCCCGCGAGGTGGTTGAGCAGGAATATCGCGATCAGGGTAAAGATCCGGCGCAGCTTGAACACGTTGTGCCATTCAAAGTGTTTGAAGGCAACCGCCCGACCAACTCTATACTGCTGCGCGAAATTACGCCGTTCAGCCTGGGCGCGCTGATTGCGTTGTATGAGCATAAAATCTTTACGCAGGGCGTCATCCTGAACATCTTTACTTTCGACCAGTGGGGCGTTGAGTTGGGTAAACAGTTGGCTAACCGTATTCTGCCGGAGCTGGGCGATGATAAAGCTATTTCGTCCCATGATAGCTCTACCAACGGTCTGATTAACCGTTATAAAGCCTGGCGCGCCTGATGGCGCTGCGCTTATCCGGTCTACGTAATGCATAGCGTCTGTAGGCCGGATAAAGCGTTTCGCCGCCATCCGGCAAAAAGAGAATAAGATAATAAAAAGGCCGATATTCACATCGGCTTTTTTTATAAGATAATTCCGCTTGTCCGTCTTTATCCCCACAATTTTATATTGAGCTTAATCCTAAAATAAGCAATAACCAGAAAATCACTCTGCGTTATTTTCAGATTATACGGATGCTGATGTCTTTTAGTTTAATTTTAACTTATTGATTTTATTTGTTTGTTAATTAAATAATGTAGGCGTTACTTCTTTAAAGTTTAATTATCCTAAAACTTCGATGTTATTTCTCCCGGGCATAATCCGCCTGCTTTGGTTGTGTATACTCGGTAGCGCCCGAAATTCTTTTGGGTAAATCTCCATTCATTCAATGAAGGGAAATTATGATGAAAAAAGTACTGTATGGCATTTTTGCCATAACCGCGCTTGCGGCGACATCTGTCTCGGCAGCCCCCGTTCAGGTGGGTGAAGCGGCAGGGTCGGCAGCGACGTCGGTATCGGCGGGAAGCTCCTCCGCTACCAGCGTTAGCACCGTAAGTTCGGCGGTGGGCGTCGCGTTAGCGGCAACCGGCGGCGGCGATGGTTCCAATACCGGGACCACGACCACCACGACCACCAGTACCCAGTAGTATCGGTACGTTTAACCATAACCACACTCCGGTGTGGTTATTTTGCCCCTCTGGAGAAGCGTCGTGAAGCGACTCGCACTTATCCTGATTTGCCTGCTATTACAGGCGTGTTCGGCCACCACTAAAGGCCTGGGCGATTCACTGTGGGACAGTTTGTTCGGTACGCCAGGCGTACAGCTAACGGATGACGATATTCAAAACATGCCGTATGCCAGCCAGTACATGCAGCTTAACGGCGGTCCTCAACTGTTTGTGGTGCTCGCTTTCTCGGAAAACGGGCAGCAGAAATGGGTGACGCAGGATGGCGCGACGATCGTGACGCAGCATGGCCGTCTGGTCAAAACTCTGCTCGGCGGCGACAACCTGATCGATGTGAATAATCTGGCGACCGACCCGCTGGCGAAACCAGGACAGATTATCGATGGCGCGACCTGGACTCGCACCCTGGGCTGGACCGAACATCGCCAGGTGCGTTACGCCACCGCCCGTTCCGTTTTTACATGGCGAGGGACCGATAGAGTGAACGTCGGCAGTGAGGAAACCGCCGTGCGGGTGTTAGATGAAGAAGTGACGACCGATCAAACGCGCTGGCGTAATCGCTACTGGGTTGATAGCGAAGGCCAAATTCGCCAGACGGAACAGTATCTGGGCGCGAATTACTTTCCGGTGAAAACCACGCTGATTAAGGCGGCAAAATCATGATGAAAAGGACGATAAGCGCGCTGGCGCTGGCCTTTGTCGCGTCATCCGCCTTTGCCAGCGGCACTGTTACCGTTTTTACCCAGGGTAATAGCGAGCCTAAAACGCTGACAGACGCTGAGCGTCTGCTCGATTTAGTCGGACAGCCGCGCCTGGCAACGAGCTGGTGGCCTGCGGCGGTGATAGGCGAAGAACAGGCGACCGTGACGGCGCGTCAGCAGCAGCAGGAACTTCTCGGGCGACTGGCGGCGCTCGGCGCTGAGGAAGACGGCGATGCGGCGGCGGCGATAAACACACTGCGCCGACAGATTCAGGCGGTGAAGGTGACGGGCAGACAATTCGTGAATCTTGATCCTGACGTGGTGCGGGTGAGCGAACGAGGTAACCCGCCGCTGCAAGGTCACTACACGCTCTGGGTCGGGCCGCAACCCACGCAGGTGACGCTCTTTGGCTTGATTAGCCAGCTGGGCAGCCAGCCGTTCGTCCCTGGGCGGGACGTCGCCAGTTATCTTGAGGGGCAGCGCTTACTCAGCGGCGCGGATCGTAGCTATGCCTGGGTGGTTTACCCTGATGGACGCAGCCAAAAAGCGCCGGTGGCTTACTGGAATAAACGTCATATCGAGCCGATGCCCGGCAGCATTATTTTTGTCGGTTTTGCCGATTCCCTTTGGCGCGGCACGCCGGAGGCGATAAATGCCGACATTCTTCATACCCTGACGCAGCGGATACCGGAATAATGAAAAAAACACATCTGCTCAGCGTGCTGGCGCTGGGTATTAGCGCGGCCTGCCATGCCGAAACATATCCAGCCCCTGTCGGGCCTTCACAATCTGACTTTGGCGGCGTGGGCCTGCTGCAAACGCCGACAGCGCGTATGGCGCGTGAAGGGGAGATGAGCCTGAACTATCGCGATAACGATCAGTACCGCTACTACTCGGCTTCGGTTCAGCTTTTCCCGTGGCTGGAAACCACGTTGCGCTATACCGATGTCCGTACGAAAAAGTACAGCAGCGTGGAATCATTCTCCGGCGACCAGACTTACAAAGATAAAGCGTTTGATGTGAAACTGCGGTTGTGGGAAGAGAGTTACTGGATGCCGCAGGTGGCGGTTGGCGCGCGCGATATCGGCGGGACGGGGCTGTTTGATGCGGAATATATTGTAGCGAGTAAGGCCTGGGGGCCGTTTGATTTTTCATTAGGTCTCGGCTGGGGCTATCTTGGCACCAGCGGCAATGTGTCTAATCCTTTCTGTTCGTATAGTGATAAATTCTGTTCGCGTGATAACAGCTATAAAGAGGCAGGTTCCGTCGACGGTAGCGATATGTTTCACGGCCCGGCCTCGCTGTTTGGCGGCGTGGAATACCAGACCCCGTGGCAACCGCTACGCCTGAAGCTGGAGTATGAAGGCAATAACTATCAGCAGGATTTTGCGGGTAAACTGGAACAGAAGAGCAAGTTTAACGTCGGCGCCATTTACCGCGTCACCGATTGGGCCGACGTTAACCTCAGCTACGAGCGCGGCAACACCTTTATGTTTGGCGTCACGCTGCGCACCAATTTCAACGATTTACGTCCCGCGTATCATGACAATTCACGCCCGCAATACCGACCACAGCCGCAGGATGCCATCCTGCAACATTCGGTAGTGGCTAATCAATTAACGTTATTGAAATATAATGCCGGTCTGGCGGACCCGAAAATCCAGGTCAAAGGCGATACGCTGTACGTTACCGGTGAACAGGTGAAGTACCGCGACTCCCGTGAAGGGATCGTGCGCGCTAACCGGATCGTCATGAACGATCTGCCGGAGGGGATCCGCACGATCCGCGTGACGGAAAACCGCCTTAATCTGCCGCAGGTCACCACTGAAACCGATGTCGCCAGCCTGAAACGCCATCTGGAAGGCGAACCGCTGGGACATGAAACCCCGCTGGCGCAAAAACGCGTAGAGCCGATCGTGCCAGAGAGTACTGAACAGGGCTGGTATATCGACAAGTCGCGCGTTGATTTTCATCTTGATCCCGTGCTGAATCAGTCGGTAGGCGGCCCGGAAAACTTCTATATGTATCAGTTGGGCGTAATGGGAACTGCGGATCTGTGGGTCACGGATCATCTGCTCACCACGGGCAGCGTGTTTGCCAATATCGCCAACAACTACGACAAATTTAACTACACCAATCCGCCGAAGGACTCGCATCTGCCGCGGGTGCGTACGCATGTCCGTGAGTATGTGCAGAACGATGTTTATGTGAATAACCTACAGGCCAACTACTTCCAGTATTTTGGCAATGGTTTCTATGGGCAGGCCTATGGCGGTTATCTGGAGACCATGTTTGGCGGTGCCGGGGCGGAAGTCCTGTATCGCCCGGTAGACAGCAATTGGGCGTTTGGCCTGGATGCCAACTACGTGAAACAGCGTGACTGGCGTAGCGCGCAGGATATGATGAAGTTTACCGATTACAGCGTGAAGACCGGACATTTGACCGCATACTGGACGCCGTCGTTCGCCCAGGATGTGCTGGTGAAAGCCAGCGTTGGTCAGTATCTGGCGGGCGATAAAGGCGGTACGCTGGAGATCGCCAAACGCTTCGATAGCGGCGTCGTTGTCGGCGGTTACGCGACGATTACCGATGCGTCGCCGGATGAATATGGGGAAGGGGATTTTACCAAAGGCGTATATGTTTCCGTGCCGCTGGATCTCTTCTCGTCCGGCCCAACCCGAAGTCGTGCGGCAATTGGCTGGACGCCGCTGACGCGTGACGGTGGTCAACAGCTTGGCCGTAAGTTTGGCCTGTATGATATGACCAGTGACAGGAGCGTAAATTTCCGTTAATACTCTGGCCGGATAAGGCGTTCACGGCGCTATCCGGCAAATTACCTTATTGAACAAAATATAAACATAAATAAAAAATATAGATGCCCGTCACATTTGTGCGTTATACAGAAACCTCGCCGCAGAGAAAGAGGGGGCTGTTATGATGCCATTATCGCGCTCACGTCTTGAGTTTATCGCCACGATTTTACAAAACGTACTAAATTTGGGGCTGCTTACCCTCGGTCTGATCCTGGTCGTTTTTCTCGGTAAAGAGACGGTGCATCTGGCGGATGCATTATTCGTGCCTGAGCAAGCCAGCAAATATGAACTGGTGGAAGGGCTGGTGATCTACTTTCTTTATTTCGAATTTATTGCGCTGATTGTGAAGTACTTTAAGTCTGGCCTTCACTTTCCGCTGCGCTATTTCGTGTACATTGGGATCACGGCGATTGTGCGCCTGATCATTGTCGATCATAAAACGCCAATGGATGTATTACTCTATTCGGCGGCGATCCTCCTGTTGGTTATCACGTTGTGGTTATGTAATTCGAACCGACTACGGCGAGAATAGGCGTCGCCACACCGTAACGGACGTACGGCGTGTCAATAAATTAGCCGCTGTCTATAACGCATAAAAAAAGCGCTCCGAAGAGCGCCAAAATACGACCATAAGTGGGGATAACATAAGTTGAGGGCAGTGGCATTGCCCGTTGCCGGGCAGGTACTTCGATAAAACTTAACCTTTCACACCCCCTGCCGTCAGGCCGTTGACCAGCCAACGTTGCGCCAACAGGAACACCAGGGTGATAGGAATAGCGGAAAGGACGGCGGCGGCGGCAAAGTCGCCCCACAAATAGTTTTGCGGGTTGAGATATTGCTGCATACCCACGGCCAGCGTATAGCTGTCCACATCGCGCAGTAACAACGAGGCGACCGGAACTTCGGTAATCGCCGCGATGAACGACAGAATAAACACCACCGCCAGAATCGGTACGGAAAGCGGCAGCAGCACCAGGCGAAATGCCTGCCACGGGGTTGCGCCATCCAGCGCGGCGGCCTCTTCCAGCGAGCTGTCGATAGTTTCGAAGTAGCCTTTAATCGTCCAGACATGCAGCGCAATGCCGCCAAGATAGGCGAAGATCACGCCGCCATGCGTATTCAGACCGATAAATGGAATGTATTGTCCCAGGCGGTCAAATAACGCATACAGCGCCACCAGAGACAAAACCGCCGGAAACATCTGGAAAATCAGCATCCCTTTGAGCAGTGTTGCTTTACCTGGAAAACGCATTCGTGCGAAAGCGTAGGCGCAGGTGGTGGAGAGCGCTACGATGCCGATGGCGGTAATACCGGCGATTTTCACCGAGTTCCACAGCCACAGCAGTACCGGGAAGGGCGGCGGCGTTACCCGACCATCCGCATGTTCCACGCTGAAACCCAGCGCCAGCCGCCAGTGTTCCCAGGAGATTTTGTCCGGGATCAGGCTTCCGGTGGCGAAGTTCCCTTCACGTAGCGAGATAGCGATGACCATCAGCAGCGGGAACATAATCGCTGCGATGAAAATCAGCAGCCCCAGGTGCGTGATGAGGAGACGCAGTTTCTGAGATTTGGGTTGGACCATAGCCATTGTTATTATCTCCCTTAATCAAACTTCATACGCGTGGCTTTCAGGTTCACTATTGCCAGCGCGCCTACCAGCAGGAAGATCAGCGTGGCAATGGCCGCCGCCAGACCGAAGTCCTGACCGCCGCCGCCTTCAAAGGCGATACGGTAGGTGTAGCTGACGAGCAGATCGGTATAACCGGCAGGCGTGGTGGTGCCGAGACGGTCTGGCCCGCCGTTGGTCAACAGTTGAATCAGGACAAAGTTATTAAAGTTAAAGGCGAAGCTGGCGATCATCAGCGGCGTTAGCGGCTTAATCAGCAGCGGTAAGGTGATCTTAAAGAAATTCTGAAACGGACCGGCGCCGTCCATTGCGGAGGCTTCGTACAGGTCATCCGGAATCGCTTTCAGCAGCCCCATACACAGGATCATCATGTAGGGATAGCCCAGCCAGGTATTCACGATAATCACCATTGCCCGCGCGGTGTTGGGGTCGCTGAACCAGGCAGGTTTAATGCCAAACAGCGCGCTCAGCATCATATTGATTTCGCCAAAGCTTTGGTTGAATAACCCTTTGAAAATCAAAATTGAAATAAACGACGGTACGGCGTAGGGCAGAATCAGCAGGACGCGGTAGATAGCTTTACCTTTCAGCGCTTCCCACTGTACGAGGCAGGCCAATACCATCCCAACCGCCACGGTTAACACCACAGTGAGGACCGAAAAGACCACGGTCCAGACGAAGATAGCGAAAAAGGGCTTCTGGATCCCTTCGTCGGTAAAGACGCGCGTAAAGTTTTTTGCGCCGATAGTAACGGTATAACCAGGACTGAGTTTTTCATCACCCCAGCTTCCGTCGGCGTTGATCGACTGATAATAACCGCTATCGTTATTTGGCCGGTATTTTACGCCGCTCTGGTTATTGGTAAGCAGGCCGTCATCAGCCAGTGTGTACAGCGGACGGGTACCGGAAAACTGACGTAGCGAGCTCATAATCACTTTACTTTCATCCGGCAGGACGGCGGTTATCTGGTTCAGCGCCAGACGGTTCTGGGTGATTATCCGCAGATTGGCGCGTTCGCCGCCCGGCAGGGCATCGGTCTCTTTCAGCTGTAATTTTTGTTCGCCGCCGAAGGAAAATGCGTCAGACAGGTAATGTTTGCCCGTTTCTCCGTCGGTGAGGGCCAGTTGCCACTCGTCGCCGCTCGGGTAAAGACCGAAGTTATAGGTTTTTCCTGCCTGATAAGAACGGTCCATTAGCACTTGCTGGGCGCGTTCAAAGGTGAGCTGGTTGGTGCTGCTGTAGTTAGTAAAGGCGATAGCGATGGTGCACACCAGCGGGAATAGCACAAACAGCCCCATGCCGGCGAGGCCAGGGTAAACGTAGCGCCAGGCGTAGGTTTTACGATTTGCGAAAATATACAGGCCAGCAGAGCTTAAAATCAGCGTCATGATGGCGAACAGATACTCCCCTTGTACGTACATTAAAACTACAAGGTAACCCACCAGCAGGCCCAGCAGACCAATTACTGACCATTTAAGCTGGTCGCTTTGCCACCAGTGTTTCTTTTTAATGACATCCATGGGGGTTTTCCTCTACAGCGTTGAAACTTCCTGGCCGGAGATGTGCCTGATGGCGCTGCGCTTATCAGGCCTACGGTGTGTTGTAGGCCGGATAAGGCATTTATGCCGCCATCCGGCACAGGCTCGCGGCATTACTTAGTGATACGGCTTTGTGCATCTTTCAGCGCGGCATCCACGGTTTGACGGCCGCTGGCGGCGTTGATCACAGCCGTACGTACCGCATACCAGAAGGCGGACATTTGCGGAATATTAGGCATGATCTCGCCTTTCTGGGCGTTATCCATGGTGGCAGCGATACGGGGGTCTTTCGCTAACTGCTCCTGGAAAGATTTCAGCGCCACGGCGCCCAGCGGTTTATCTTTGTTCACCGCCTCCAGACCCTGATCGGTCAGCAGGTAGTTTTCGAGGAACTCTTTCGCCAGCTCTTTATTCGGGCTGGCAGCGTTAATCCCCGCGCTCAGCACGCCGACGAACGGTTTCGAGGGTTTACCTTTGAAGGTCGGCAGCAGGGTGACACCGTAGTTGACTTTGCTCTTGTCGATGTTCGACCATGCCCACGGGCCGTTGATGGTCATTGCCGTTTCGCCTTTATTGAAGGCTGCTTCGGCGATGGAGTAATCGGTATCGGCGCTCATATTTTTGTTCTTGATCATATCGATCAGGAAAGTCAGGCCCGCTTTCGCGCCGGCGTTGTCGACGCCAACGTCTTTCACGTCATACTTGCCGTTTTCAAATTTGAACGCGTAACCGCCGTCAGCAGCGATCAAAGGCCAGGTGAAATACGGCTCTTGCAGGTTGAACATTATCGCCGACTTCCCTTTCGCTTTTAGTTCTTTATCCAGCGCCGGGATCTCTTCCCAGGTTTTCGGCGGGTTCGGGACGAGGTCTTTGTTATAAATCAGGGAGAGGGCTTCAACGGCGATGGGGTAGGCGATCAGCTTGCCGTTATAACGTACCGCATCCCAGGTGAACGGATAGAGTTTGTCCTGAAACGCTTTATCCGGAGTAACCTCCGCCAGCAGACCAGACTGCGCGTAGCCGCCAAAACGGTCGTGCGCCCAGAAGATAATGTCAGGACCGTCGCCGGTGGCTGCCACCTGCGGGAATTTCTCTTCCAGCTTATCCGGGTGCTCAACGGTCACTTTAATACCGGTGTCTTGCTCAAATTTTTTACCGACCTCGGCCAGACCGTTATAGCCCTTGTCGCCGTTGATCCAGATAACCAGTTTACCTTCTTCAATTTTGGCGAGAGCCGGGGCGGAAATCATCATCGTCGTAAGTGCGGATAATGCGAGGATGCCTACGCCAGTTTTAATCTTCATATCTCCCATCCTTTTTGGTGATGTACACAGAGGTGGTTTAACGGTCTCTAGTTTCTTTATACGACAACCTCTTTCCATCCTCCCTACCCCTACGCCCCACCCCGGCTTTATGTGATCTGTGTTGCATAAATGTGAGTAATGCGTGCTGGCGCACACAAAAACACGCCGATTTTTGCGGGCGGCATCACGAAATTCCTTTTCTGTCCGCGCCCGTGGTCTCAGGCGCTGTGTCCTCATCCTCCCGCCTCCTCCCCCATAAAAAAGCCGGGGGGTGGAGGATTTACCCCAGTCAGGGATCGCGCATAGTCAGGCCATCATGAATGTTGCTGTCAATGACAGGTTGTAACGAAGGGAGAAAGGCATGGCGAGCGTACAGCTACGAAATGTAACGAAAGCCTGGGGTGACGTGGTGGTATCGAAAGATATTAACCTCGATATCCATGACGGGGAGTTCGTGGTGTTTGTCGGACCGTCAGGCTGTGGTAAATCGACCTTGCTGCGTATGATCGCCGGGCTTGAAACCATCACCAGTGGCGACCTGTTTATCGGGGAAACCCGTATGAATGATATTCCGCCTGCCGAGCGCGGCGTGGGCATGGTATTCCAGTCTTATGCGCTCTATCCCCATCTCTCCGTTGCAGAAAACATGTCTTTCGGCCTCAAGCTGGCGGGCGCCAAAAAAGAGGTAATGAATCAACGCGTCAACCAGGTGGCGGAAGTGCTGCAACTGGCGCATCTGCTGGAACGTAAGCCAAAAGCGCTTTCCGGCGGGCAGCGTCAGCGCGTAGCGATTGGCCGCACGCTGGTGGCGGAGCCGCGTGTGTTTTTGCTGGATGAACCGCTCTCTAACCTGGACGCCGCGCTGCGCGTGCAGATGCGTATTGAAATTTCTCGCCTGCATAAACGTCTGGGCCGCACGATGATTTACGTCACCCACGATCAGGTCGAGGCGATGACGCTGGCCGACAAAATCGTGGTGCTGGACGCCGGTCGCGTCGCGCAGGTCGGTAAGCCGCTGGAGCTGTACCACTATCCGGCGGACCGTTTTGTCGCGGGCTTCATCGGCTCGCCGAAGATGAACTTCCTGCCGGTGAAAGTGACCGCCACCGCGATTGAACAAGTCCAGGTCGAACTGCCGAATCGCCAGCAAATCTGGCTGCCAGTCGAAAGTCGCGGCGTGCAGGTCGGCGCCAATATGTCTTTAGGCATTCGGCCGGAACACCTGCTGCCGAGCGATATCGCCGATGTCACCCTGGAAGGCGAAGTCCAGGTGGTCGAGCAGTTAGGGCACGAAACACAAATTCATATCCAGATCCCCGCCATCCGTCAAAACCTGGTTTATCGCCAGAATGACGTGGTGTTGGTAGAAGAGGGCGCCACATTCGCTATCGGCCTGCTGCCAGAGCGCTGTCATCTGTTCCGCGAGGATGGCAGCGCATGTCGTCGTCTGCATCAAGAGCCGGGTGTTTAAGGCCTCCATAAAAAAACGAAACGCAAAACCATTCGCAGTTTTAGAAGGTGGCAGCGTTTAAAGAAAAGCAATGATCTCAGGAGATAGAATGATGATTACTCTGCGCAAACTCCCACTGGCGGTTGCTGTCGCAGCGGGCGTAATGTCCGCTCAGGCAATGGCTGTCGATTTCCACGGTTACGCCCGTTCCGGTATTGGCTGGACGGGAAGCGGCGGCGAACAACAGTGTTTCCAGGCAACGGGTGCCCAAAGTAAATACCGTCTTGGTAACGAATGTGAAACCTATGCGGAACTGAAACTGGGCCAGGAAGTGTGGAAAGAGGGCGATAAGAGCTTCTATTTCGACACCAACGTCGCCTATTCGGTTAATCAGCAGAACGACTGGGAATCGACCGATCCCGCCTTCCGCGAAGCGAACGTGCAGGGTAAAAACCTGATTGAATGGCTGCCGGGCTCTACCATCTGGGCCGGTAAGCGCTTCTATCAGCGTCATGACGTACACATGATCGACTTCTACTACTGGGATATTTCAGGTCCTGGCGCAGGTATCGAAAATATCGATCTGGGCTTCGGTAAGCTTTCACTGGCGGCGACCCGCTCTACTGAAGCGGGCGGCTCTTACACCTTCAGCAGCCAGAATATTTATGATGAAGTGAAAGATACCGCTAACGACGTCTTTGACGTACGTCTGGCTGGTCTGCAAACGAACCCGGACGGCGTACTGGAGCTGGGCGTTGATTACGGTCGCGCCAATACGACCGATGGTTATAAGCTGGCGGATGGGGCATCGAAAGACGGCTGGATGTTCACCGCCGAACATACGCAAAGCATGTTGAAAGGCTATAACAAGTTTGTCGTGCAATATGCCACCGATGCCATGACCACGCAGGGTAAAGGCCAGGCGCGCGGTTCCGACGGTTCTTCATCTTTCACTGAAGAATTACCTGATGGAACCAAAATTAATTATGCCAATAAGGTCATCAATAATAATGGCGATATGTGGCGTATTTTGGATCATGGCGCCATCTCGCTTGGTGATAAATGGGATTTGATGTACGTCGGTATGTACCAGAATATCGATTGGGATAATAACCTGGGTACTGAGTGGTGGACCGTGGGCGTACGTCCAATGTACAAGTGGACGCCAATCATGAGTACCCTGCTGGAAGTCGGCTACGACAACGTGAAATCTCAGCAGACCGGCGATCGTAACAATCAATATAAAATCACCCTGGCGCAACAGTGGCAGGCGGGCGACAGCATCTGGTCGCGTCCGGCTATCCGTATTTTCGCCACCTACGCGAAATGGGATGAGAAGTGGGGCTATATCAAAGACGGCGATAACATTTCCCGTTATGCCGCAGCGACTAACTCCGGCATTTCCACCAACAGCCGTGGCGATAGCGATGAGTGGACCTTCGGCGCCCAGATGGAAATCTGGTGGTAATACGATGGTCATCTGACGTAACGAGGGGCGCAAGCCCCTCTGAAACATCAGGTCTGATGATGCTTGTAAGCCGAATAAGGCGCCAGCCGCTATTCGGCGATATGTTTGGGTTGGCGCGCTATTGCCTGGCTACCGCTGAACCCGCCTTATTGAGGTGAGAATAATGAAAATGAAGAAAAGTCTCGTCGCCCTCTGTTTAACCGCAGGGCTGTTCGCCAGCGTGCCGGGTATCAGCCTGGCGGAAGTGAACTATGTACCGCAAAATACCAGCGCCGCGCCCGCTATTCCTGCTGCTGCGCTACAGCAATTAACCTGGACGCCTGTAGATCAGTCAAAAACGCAGTCTACCCAACTGGCGACTGGCGGCCAGCGCCTTGACGTCGCCGGCATTACCGGCCCGGTCGCCGCTTATAGCGTTCCGGCGAATATCGGCGAGCTGACATTAACTCTGACCAGCGAGGTCAATAAGCAAGCCAGCGTTTTTGCGCCAAACGTGTTGATTCTTGACCAAAATATGACACCTTCGGCGTTCTTCCCCAGCAGTTACTTTACTTATCAGCAGCCGGGCGTCATGAGCGCAGACCGGCTGGAAGGCGTGATGCGCCTGACGCCTGCGTTGGGGCAGCAGAAACTCTATGTTCTGGTGTTTACGACCGAAAAAGATCTTCAGCAAACTACTACGCTGCTCGATCCGGCAAAAGCCTATGCCAAAGGCGTCGGTAACTCTATCCCGGATATTCCCGATCCAGTTGCTCGCCATACCACTGACGGCGTGGTGAAACTGAAGGTGAAAACCAACAGCAGCTCCAGCGTATTGGTCGGGCCGTTGTTTGGCTCGTCCGGTACCGGGCCGGTAACGGTAGGCAATACCGCCGCGCCGGTCGCTGCGCCAGCGCCAGTCGCGCCGAAGAAAAGCGAACCGATGTTGAACGATACGGAAAGCTACTTTAATAAAGCGATTAAGGATGCCGTAGCGAAAGGCGACGTCGATAAAGCGCTGAAACTGCTTGATGAGGCCGAACGTCTGGGATCGACATCTGCCCGTTCCACCTTTATCAGCAGTGTAAAAGGCAAGGGGTAGTTGTTTCCCCACAGTGCTGATTTTGCAGCAACTGGTGCGTCTCCTGGCGCACCTTTTTTTATCATTTCATGCGAATTTGTTATTTTTTTGTTGCGCAACAGATCACTTAATTGTGATTGCGCCCCCCGTAATGTCTTTTCTGAGATACAATGACTTTAGGTTATGAATCGGAGAGTAAGGCATGTCACACCCTGCGTTAACGCAACTGCGTGCGCTGCGCTATTTTGATGCGATTCCTGCGCTTGAACCCCATTTGCTGGACTGGCTGTTGCTGGAAGATTCTATGACTAAACGTTTTGAGCAGCAGGGAAAGCGGGTAAGCGTGACGCTGATTCGGGAAGCGTTTGTCGGCCAAAGTGAGGTCGAGGAAGCATCAGGTTTACTGCCATCCGAATCCCGCTACTGGTTACGTGAGATACTGCTTTGCGCTGACGGCGAGCCCTGGCTTGCCGGACGTACCGTGGTACCGGAATCCACGCTGTGCGGACCTGAACAGGTCTTACAACATCTGGGTAAAACCCCGCTTGGACGTTATCTATTTACATCATCGACACTGACCCGCGATTTTATTGAAATTGGACGCGATGCAACGCTGTGGGGGCGCCGCTCTCGACTGCGGTTGAGCGGAAAACCGCTGTTGCTTACCGAGCTTTTTTTACCTGCATCGCCGCTGTACTGAGAGGAAGATAAAGATGGAGTGGAGTCTGACGCAGAGTAAGCTGCTGGCGTTTCACCGTTTGATGCGTACAGATAAGCCTATTGGCGCGTTGCTGCTGCTCTGGCCGACGCTTTGGGCGCTATGGGTGGCGACGCCGGGTATGCCTCAGCTGTGGATTTTGGCAGTTTTTGTCGCTGGCGTGTGGTTAATGCGCGCGGCGGGCTGCGTGGTGAATGATTATGCCGATCGTAAATTTGACGGACATGTAAAACGTACGGTCAACCGACCTTTACCCAGCGGCGCCGTGACAGAGAAAGAAGCGCGCAACCTGTTTGTGGTGCTGGTGCTGCTGGCGTTTCTGTTGGTGCTGACGCTGAACGCCATGACGATTCTGCTTTCCGTGGCGGCGCTGGCGTTGGCCTGGGTTTATCCCTTTATGAAACGCTACACCCACCTGCCGCAGGTCGTGCTGGGGGCCGCTTTCGGCTGGTCAATCCCCATGGCGTTCGCCGCGGTGAGCGAATCCCTGCCATTGAGCTGCTGGCTGATGTTCCTCGCCAATATTCTCTGGGCGGTGGCTTACGATACGCAATATGCGATGGTCGACAGAGATGATGATATCAAGATAGGCATTAAATCGACGGCGATCCTGTTTGGTCGTTATGACACATTGATTATCGGGTTTCTGCAGCTTGGCGTCATGGCGTTAATGGCGCTGATCGGCTGGTTGAATGGTCTGGGATGGGGATATTACTGGTCTGTGCTGGTGGCGGGCGCGCTGTTTGTCTACCAGCAAAAACTGATTGCGAACCGTGAGCGTGAAGCCTGCTTTAAAGCCTTTATGAACAATAACTACGTTGGCCTGGTGCTATTTTTAGGGCTGGCGATGAGTTACTGGCACTTCTGATGTCATGCCGGGCGAACCCGGCCTGCAAAGCCAAAATTTTCAATACGTCATATCAGTCGCCCGATAAGCTTACGCCATCGGGCATTTCAGGCACTGGCTTACTCGCCCTGCGTCGCGCTTTCAATCGTCAGACGGACATCAGAGGTAATCAGATCGGCAAGCATCTGATATATCTTCATCGTTTCTGCCGGCTCGGCATCGCCCGTATCACTGATATAACCCTCATCCCGTAGCGTCAACACGAGTGAACTGAACACCGCTTTGTCGAAAAACTCCGGCGCGTTAATACCGTGCAGGACAGACAGACGTTGCGCCACGGTACGGCTTTCTTTCTCCAGCGTACTGCGGTTGATGGACGGATTGGCGCTCAACAGCCAGAACGTAATGGCATAACGCTGTAGCGTTTCGCGCGCGCCTGCCGCCAGCAGTTGCAGCGTACGGGAATGCGTCGGGTTGATATGCAGTTCATCATCCTGCAGGGTAATTAGCCCCTGACGCTGCATTTCACTGGCCAGCGCGTCAATGACCGAGGCTAACTCCTCGCGCTCCCAGCGCAGGAACAGCTCCGCTTTTAACATCGGATAGAGCGCTTCAACATGCTGCTGCAACGCATCACGCGAAATGCGACGATGCTGGGTGATAATCGCCGCCATCAGCGAAGGCATAATCAACATATGCGCGATATTGTTACGATAGTAGGTCATCAACACCGCCTGCTCGCGCGGCAGGATGATGATATCGCCAATGGTGTCTTTCTCGACCTCAAACTTATTCATCTGCAGCGCGTGAGCGATGAGCTCGCCAGCGCTGGCGGCAGGAACGGTTGAGTCTGTGGAATAAGGAACATTGCGCATCAGATCGAGATAGCAATCAAGCTGCTCGGTGAGCTGCTCGCGGGTGAGCGAGCGCTGACGCGACGCTAACAGCGCGGTACAACACAGGTTCATCGCGTTTGCCGCGCCAGCGTTGTTAATACGCACCATCAGATCGGCGGCGATACTATTTACCGTCGGCGTCAGCCAGGCTGGGCGTATGGCCTCTATAGGGTCGATAGATTCGCGCCACTCCGGCACGTGCTGGTTCAGGTACGTCATGAGCGGCATCGGTTCGCCAAAGTTAACGTAGCCCTGACCCAGATTGCGCAGCTTGCTCAAGCCTTTCAGCATCTGCGGCAGACTCTCTTTCTCTTTTGTCGCGCCGCGCAGCTCTTTCGCATAGGTGCCCACTTCCATGACGTGCTCATAGCCGATGTAAATAGGCACTAACGTAATTGGACGGGTACCGCCGCGCAGCATTGCCTGGATAGTCATCGACAGGGTGCCGGTTTTCGGGTCTAACAAACGTCCGGTACGCGAACGTCCTCCTTCGACAAAATACTCAACCGAGTAACCGCGGCTGAACAGCTCGCCCAGGTATTCGCGAAAGACGGTGGAATAGAGTTTATTCCCCTTAAAGGTGCGACGAATAAAGAACGCGCCCAGACGACGGAAAATCGGGCCAGCGGGCCAGAAATTAAGGTTAATACCGGCGGCAATGTGCGGCGGAACCAGTCCCTGATGGTACAGCACATAAGAAAGGAGCAAGTAGTCCATATGGCTGCGGTGACAGGGCACATAGACGATTTCATGCCCGTCGTGCGCCAGTTGGCGTACGCGCTCGGCGTTATGCACGTTAATCCCCTGGTAAAGTCGGTTCCAGGTAAACCCCAAAATCCTGTCGGTCAAACGAATCATCTCGTAAGAGAAGTTCGCCGCGATCTCTTCCATCAGCGCAATGGCGTTTTGCTGCGCTTTTTCATGAGAGATTTTCTTACTGCGCGCTTCGTCTTCTACCGCGCGGGCGATCGCTTTCGAGGCCAGCAGTTTGTTAAACAGATCCTGACGGGCGGGCAGGCGTGGGCCAACCGCCGCCAGGCGCTGGCGAGCAAAGTGCATACGCGCCACGCGAGCCAGCTTCTGCGCGATGATTTTATCGGTGCCGTGTTCATCAGCCATGCGACGCAATGAGACGGACGGCGAGAATCGGACAAAGCTATCGCGACCCAGCCAGGAGATGGCAAAGAATTTCTGTACGCCGTTCAGCATACGTAAAGGCGGGTTATCTTCTCCCTTTTCACGACCCGGCGCGCGGCCAAACATCACGGAAACGGGCACCATCTGCACGTCCAAAGCCGGATTACTCCGATGCAGATCGAGATAATCGTGAAAAAGTTTCACCGACTCTTCTTTTGGCGTGTAATAGGTAAAGACACGCGGTCCGCCGTGAATAAATACATAGCGTGGCAACAGCGCGCCGTCGATCTCCAGCGGCTCCAGCGGATCCGGGAGATCGTGCGCCAGACATTGCGCCCGCAGCGTCAGTAAGTCCGCTTTTGAGTTGTATGGCAAGACATACATAATGGGGCGAGAAGTATCGAGCCCCAATTCCTGGGCGGGTTCCGCCGGAATAGACTTGCTTTTTACCAGTATGCTTAATGGTAAATTCAGTAATTTGTAGTAAATTCGTGGCCAGCCGGACATAAACGATGTAAAGCCTCTGGTTAATAATGCAAATGCGGTGCAAGGATATCAGAAAGTTTAGCGAATTTCTGTTGTATCCCGTCATACTTCGCGCTGCGTTACGGCAGTTCGAATCGTGCAGGGCAACCGTATAATGTCATTGACGTTAATAATGTAAAAAGGTTCTTTTGATGGCCAATAATACCACTGGATTCACCAGAATTATCAAAGCGGCAGGATATTCCTGGAAAGGATTTCGCGCCGCATGGACTCACGAAGCGGCGTTTCGCCAGGAAAGTATCGCGGTATTGCTGGGCGTCATCATCGCCTGCTGGCTGGATGTGGATGCGATTACCCGTGTGTTATTGATAGGTTCCGTTTTACTTATCATGATTGTTGAAATCCTCAACAGCGCTATTGAAGCGGTCGTGGACCGCATCGGTTCTGAATACCATGAGCTTTCCGGCCGTGCGAAAGATATGGGATCGGCTGCGGTGCTACTGTCTATTTTCGTTGCCCTGATGACCTGGGGCATCCTGTTATGGTCACATTTTCGATAAAGGTTCCAAATTTTATAAATCTCTTGTTTTTTGCGCCGTTTGTGGTTCCAAAATCACCTTTAACTGTATATACTCACAGCATGACTGTATATACACCCAGGGGGCGGAATGAAAGCGTTAACGGCCAGGCAACAAGAGGTGTTTGATCTCATCCGGGATCACATCAGCCAGACAGGTATGCCACCGACGCGTGCGGAAATCGCGCAGCGTTTGGGGTTCCGTTCCCCAAATGCGGCGGAAGAACACCTTAAAGCGCTGGCGCGCAAAGGGGTGCTTGAAATCGTTTCCGGCGCATCGCGAGGTATCCGTCTGTTACAGGAAGAAGAGGACGGATTACCGCTTGTCGGGCGTGTCGCGGCGGGTGAACCGCTTCTGGTGCAGCAGCATATTGAAGGCCATTACCAGGTCGATCCTTCACTGTTCAAACCCAGCGCCGATTTCCTGCTGCGCGTGAGCGGTATGTCGATGAAAGACATCGGTATTATGGATGGGGATTTGCTGGCGGTACATAAAACGCAGGACGTCCGTAATGGCCAGGTGGTTGTCGCTCGCATTGACGATGAAGTGACAGTAAAACGCCTGAAAAAGCAGGGCAATAAAGTGGAGCTGCTGCCGGAAAACAGCGAGTTTACACCGATAGTGGTGGATCTGCGCGAACAAAGCTTTACGATTGAAGGGTTGGCGGTAGGCGTCATTCGCAACGGGGAATGGTTGTAATCTCTTTTGATCTCCTTGTAAGCCGTCATCCGGCAATCGTGCAGCCTGATGGCGCTGCGCTTATCAGGCCTACGGGAATGCAGTTCCTGAGATGATTAACTTGTAGGCCGGATAAGGCGTTACGCCGCCATCCGGCAATGCGCTCGTTTCGTTTAACTCCTTGTCAGGCTTTTCTCCATGCCGCTTTTTACCTCCTCTGATAAAGCTCTCTGGCGTCTCGCGCTGCCGATGATTTTTTCTAACATCACCGTCCCCTTGCTGGGGCTGGTCGATACGGCGGTGATTGGTCATCTGGATAGCCCGGTTTTCCTGGGCGGCGTGGCGGTGGGCGCGACTGCCACCAGCTTTCTTTTCATGCTGCTGCTATTTCTACGTATGAGCACCACCGGCCTAACGGCGCAGGCATTTGGTGCCAAAAATCCACAGGCGTTAGCCCGGGCGCTCATTCAACCGTTATTACTGGCGCTGGGCGCTGGCGTGATGATTGTGCTATTTCGCACGCCGCTTATCGAGCTGGCTTTACATATTGTCGGCGGGAACGACGCTGTCCTGGTGCAGGCGAGACGCTTCCTTGAAATTCGTTGGCTAAGCGCTCCCGCGTCACTGGCGAATCTGGTGCTGCTCGGTTGGCTGTTAGGCGTTCAGTATGCGCGGGCGCCGGTTATCTTGTTGGTCGTGGGCAATATCCTCAACATCGCGCTCGACCTGTGGCTGGTGATGGGACTTCATATGAACGTGCAGGGCGCCGCCCTGGCGACGGTCATCGCAGAATATGCCACGTTACTGATCGGCCTCATGATGGTACGTAAAGTTCTCCATCTCCGCGGTGTGTCGCTGGATATGCTAAAACAGGCCTGGCGCGGCAACGTGCGCCGCCTTTTGGCGCTCAATCGCGATATTATGCTGCGCTCATTGCTCCTTCAGCTTTGTTTTGGCGCAATCACGGTGTCAGGCGCGCGGCTGGGCAGCGATATTATCGCGGTAAATGCAGTCCTGATGACCTTACTCACCTTTACGGCCTATGCGCTGGACGGTTTTGCTTATGCGGTGGAGGCGCACTCCGGTCAGGCTTACGGCGCGCGTGACGGTAGCAAGCTACTGGACGTCTGGCGAGCGGCGTGTCGTCAGTCAGGAATTGTGGCCTTGTTGTTTTCTACAGTCTATGCCCTGGCAGGCGAACATATTGTCGCGTTACTGACCTCATTGCCGCAAATACAGCTACTGGCGGATCGGTATCTTATCTGGCAGGTGGTATTACCGCTGGTGGGCGTATGGTGCTATCTGCTCGACGGTATGTTTATTGGCGCGACGCGCGCCGCCGAAATGCGCAATAGCATGGCAGTCGCCGCGGGAGGATTTGCGCTGACGCTCTTCGCCCTGCCGGTATTAGGAAATCATGGTTTATGGCTGGCATTAACCGTGTTCCTGGCGCTTCGCGGTCTGTCGTTGAGCCTTATCTGGCGTCGTCACTGGCGCGAGGGTACATGGTTTGCCAGATCGTGACGGTTAAAAATTCTGAATATAAAACCGAAGGCCGAATTCCTGCCTACAATTATTATCACGTCCAGCAGAAATTGCAGTGCATTTGGGCGAATAACACCTGCTATTCTTAACCGAATGATGAGGACAAGATGATGAATAAAGACGAAGCCGGCGGTAACTGGAAACAGTTTAAAGGTAAAATGAAAGAACAATGGGGCAAACTGACCGATGACGATATGACCGTTATCGAAGGTAAACGCGACCAACTGGTAGGTAAAATCCAGGAGCGTTACGGTTACCAGAAAGATCAGGCGGAAAAAGAGGTTGTTGACTGGGAAACCCGTAACAACTATCGCTGGTAATATGTTTTCCCCTACCAGGAGGAGAGCGTTCAGAATTCTGTGTCACGTTAAAAATTCTACAGCGTCATCACATTATTCAGCCGCCCTTCAAAATAAATCGCCAACTGCGACAATGTCAAA
>NZ_JBGDVI010000027.1:0-56228 GCF_046551895.1 Salmonella sp. SAL03688 | reverse complement strand
GGATAGAGGATAATCGCGTTGGGTGCGTTTGAACTCAGTCATCATCACGTTCTCCGGATTTAAGTCTGGAACGTGTCAACGCTATTCAGGACGGGTCAGTGACTGCATGGATAAACTACTTGAGCGTTTTTTACACTACGTATCGCTGGATACCCAATCAAAGTCGGGTGTTCGGCAGGTTCCCAGCACTGAGGGGCAGTGGAAGTTACTACGTTTGCTCAAACAGCAGCTCGAAGAGATGGGGCTGGTTAACATTACATTAAGTGAAAAAGGGACGTTGATGGCGACGCTCCCGGCCAATGTTGAGGGGGATATTCCCGCCATTGGTTTTATCTCCCATGTGGATACCTCTCCGGATTTCAGCGGTAAAAACGTTAACCCGCAGATTGTCGAGAATTATCGCGGCGGCGATATAGCATTAGGGATTGGCGAGGAGGTGTTGTCACCCGTGATGTTCCCGGTACTGCATCAATTACTGGGACAGACGCTGATTACTACCGATGGTAAGACATTGCTGGGCGCGGACGATAAAGCCGGCGTTGCGGAGATCATGACCGCGCTGGCGGTGCTGAAAGGTAATCCTATTCCCCACGGCGACATTAAAGTGGCGTTTACGCCTGACGAAGAGGTAGGGAAAGGCGCGAAGCACTTCGATGTTGAGGCCTTTGGCGCGCAGTGGGCATATACGGTCGACGGCGGCGGCGTGGGAGAACTGGAGTTTGAAAACTTCAATGCCGCCTCGGTGAATATCAAAATCGTCGGCAATAACGTGCATCCTGGTACGGCGAAAGGCGTGATGGTCAATGCGCTGTCGTTGGCGGCGAGGATTCACGCGGAAGTGCCGGCGGATGAAGCGCCTGAAACCACCGAAGGTTACGAAGGGTTTTATCATCTGGCCAGCATGAAAGGCACCGTTGACCGGGCCGAAATGCACTACATCATTCGCGATTTCGACCGTAAGCAGTTTGAAGCGCGTAAACGCAAAATGATGGAGATTGCCAAAAAAGTCGGTAAGGGGCTGCATCCGGACTGCTATATCGAACTGGTGATTGAAGACAGTTATTACAATATGCGCGAAAAAGTGGTTGAGCATCCGCATATTCTCGATATCGCCCAGCAGGCCATGCGTGACTGTCATATTACGCCGGAGATGAAACCAATTCGCGGCGGTACAGACGGGGCGCAACTGTCGTTTATGGGCCTGCCGTGTCCTAATCTCTTTACCGGCGGATATAACTATCATGGTAAACATGAGTTTGTGACGCTGGAGGGGATGGAAAAAGCGGTACAGGTGATTGTACGTATCGCGGAGCTGACGGCGAAGCGCGGCCAGTAGCGAATGTTACGCATTGTGGTGAAGCGTTTTATTATTTATGGCGGGATATTTTCCGCCATAAATTTTTCTGCCTGGAGCGCCGAATATCCGCCTTCCTGGTCCCAGCGCCAGCAACAATCTGCAGCATGTTTTATGACCGGCGATGAAACCTGCATGACGTTTATTGATGATGCGGTGAGGCTGGCCTCGCGGCAATATGGCAAACGCTCAATACAGCTTGTTCGTAGCCTGCTATTACAAAGCGATATTTATCAATGGCTGGGTAAACCTGAATTAACGCCGCAAATGCTGCTGCGAGCGCGGGCAATCATGAAAATATTTCCGGCGGGCACTTATCCGGGCGATCGGGCCGATATGTTTGAACACCTTGCGGCCTTTAATGTTTACAGTGACGATCGCCATATAGAGTATTCATCTACAGAGCAGTGGCGATACGAGATCAAGGTTGATTACCGTCAGCGAATAGCCTGGCAAGAGCAGGCATTAACGTGGCGTCTTAAAGACAAAAAGGCATCGACGGAGGCATTGGTTTATACCTTAAACAGGATGCGCGACGCTTATTCTGATGCGCTGGAAGAGCGGGATGTCGAATGTGATAGTGCGCGTAAAGCCTATTATTTGGCGAAGATAGACGCAACGGAGCGGCAGTGGTTGGGCGTTATTTTACGGGATAAAACCTGGGATAATCGTGAGCGCGTCGCCTTTTTTTTGCAGCAGAAAGCGGATATTGCTTATAATGCAGGACATATTAGCGAGGCGATTAATGCGCTAAGTCAGGCGCTAAAAATTAAGCAAACGCTTTATGGCGCCGAATTCGGCGAAATGACGGTTGACAGCAATAATCTTGCTGGCTTTTATGCACAGGGCCATCATTATAAGGAAGCGAAAGATCTCTACCTTAAACTTATCGCGTATTACCAGAGCCGTTTAACGCCAATGGCGACGGTAATATCACGATTACGCTTTTATTTGCCCGAAAACATCGACCTGGACAGTACCTCCCCCTATCTCCCATTGCTGGAAGAATATAAACGTCGGCAGTCTGACGTATCAATGGTGTTGTATGGTATTTCGCTGCTTTATAAGAATAATCAACAGTTTGAACAAGCAAAAGACTTTGCGGAACGCGCCTTTACGCTTGATGCCGTAGCTTATCCAGCAAAGATGCAGTATGAACGATTACAGCAACTGGCTAATATTGCCGAAGGTCTTGGAGATAACGTACTGGCGCGGCGCTATCGGCAAATGTCATTTCGCCATCGAATGGCCCACTCGATTTATCCGGGCGATCCGCAATATAACGATTTCGCCAAACCTGGCGGCGATCGTTGTGGATAGTTTGCGTCAGCCCGGCGGTCGCCGGGCATTGCGATGTTCTTATCCTTCGAAAAACCAGTACCCGCTATTTACCAGTGCCGCCAGCATAGCGAGGAAGGACGGGTCTTCCAGCGCATCGCCGAAGTTTTCAGCGGTCAGTGCAATATGACTGGCGAGCGCCTCCAGAGCGGGGCGATGCGGAGAGTCTATTTTTTCGCCATTCGCATAGACCTCATCGCCGAT
The DNA here is from genome assembly GCF_046551895.1 of Salmonella sp. SAL03688. NCBI lineage: Bacteria > Pseudomonadati > Pseudomonadota > Gammaproteobacteria > Enterobacterales > Enterobacteriaceae > Salmonella > Salmonella sp. SAL03688. The sequence continues at coordinate 53,332 of NZ_JBGDVI010000027.1, read as the reverse complement.
ACGCAATACGCGAAGCCCGCCGAGACGTACTAATACCTCGCCTTGCTTTAAGGCATCGTAAATTTCATCCGGCTGATACGGCGGTTCCGGCGGCGCAATATCCAGTTCGTGGCGTGACTGAGAGAGAAACTCGCCAAGCCACTGTTGGAAATGCGCGGGTTGATTGATCAAATCGAGCATCATATTACGCAGTTTATCCATCTCCTGCGGCAGGATATCCGCCGGATGCTTGCGGGACGGCATATCCGGATCGCTGTAGTATGTATTGCCCAACTCCCGTTGCAGGACGTAATCGGCAAAACCGCTGATCAGCTCACGGCTATTGGGCGCGCGAAAACCGACCGAATAGTTCATGGCGTTTTCCAGCGCATAGCCTTCATGCGGGAATCCTGGAGGAATATACAGAATGTCGCCCGGCTCCAGCTCTTCATCAATAATGGCCTCGAACGGATCGACTTGTAACAGGTCGGGATGTGGGCAGTGCTGACGCATTTGCAGCTTTTCGCCCACGCGCCAGCGACGGCGACCGGTTCCCTGGATAATAAACACATCATACTGATCCAGATGCGGGCCAACGCCGCCGCCGGGAACGGAAAAGGAGATCATCAGATCGTCGATACGCCAGTCCGGCAGAGCGCGGAACGGGCGCATCAAGGCGGCGGTGGGTTCGTGCCAGTGGTTTACCGCCTGTACCAGCAGCGACCAGTTGCTCTCACCCAGATGATCGTAGCTTTCGAAAGGGCCATGGCTGACCTGCCATTTGCCATCCTGATGGCTAACGAGACGACTGTCGATTTCGCTTTCCATCGCCAGCCCCGCCAGCTCATCCGGCGAGAGCGGATCGATAAAGTTGCTAAACCCACGTTTTAAGACCACCGGGCGTTTTTGCCAGTGGCGTTCAAGAAAGTCGGGCCAGTTAAGAGTTAATTGGTATTCCATGTTAAGTATCCGCAGGCTGGTATCTGACACCGATTATAACGGATGCTTAACGAGATGCGTGGAAGAACGCACAGAAATGTTTATTCCTCTTTCTGTGTGGGATGCTGTCGGCCAAAAACGACCTCCATACGGGCACCGCCGAGCAGACTGTCGCTGGCAATGATTTGCCCGGCGTATTGTTCCGTAATCTCGCGCGCGACAGCCAGCCCCACGCCTTGTCCTGGTCGTAGGGTATCGGCGCGCTGACCGCGATCAAACACCAGGGAACGTTTGCTGTGGGGAATGCCTGGGCCGTCATCTTCGACGAAAATATGCAAATGATCGTCGGTCTGGCGAGCCGAAATCTCGACAAACTCCAGACAATATTTACAAGCGTTGTCCAGTACGTTGCCCATCACTTCGACAAAGTCGTTTTGCTCGCCGACAAAACTGATTTCTGGTGAAATATCCATACTGATATTCACCCCTTTACGCTGATAAACTTTATTTAGCGCAGAAATCAGGTTATCTAACAACGGCGCGACGGGATGCAGTTCGCGGCTTAACAACACGCCGCTACCGCGCATACTGGCGCGATGCAGATAATAGCCGATCTGCTGGGAAATCCGGCTGATCTGTTCCAGCATCACCGGTTCAGCTTTGCTGACGCTCATCTTTTCGTTGCGTAAAGAGCGTAACGTACTCTGCAAAACCGCGAGCGGCGTTTTTAAACTGTGCGTCAGGTCAGTCAGGGTCGTGCGGTATTTGTTATAACGTTCACGCTCGCTTTTGAGCAGTTGATTAAGGTTGCGCACAAGGCTGGTCAGCTCACGCGTCGTCTCCGGATTGAGCATTTCGCGGTGATGATCTTCAAGCTCGCGGACTTCCCGCGCCAGCGCCTCGATAGGGCGTAAGCTCCACCAGGCGGCGATCCACAGTAAAGGAATGACTAACAGTAAATTGGCGGCCAGCACGTATACGAACCAGCTCCACACCATATAGGAGCGTTTTAGTTCTATCGGAATGGTATCGACCACCACGATGGTTAACTGCGGCATCCGCGCCGTGGCAGGATAAATATTTACCGCTACCGAGTGGGTCATCTCGGCATCATCGTCATCTTCACGTACTTCTTTGAGTTTTTCCTGCGCGGAATGGTCTTCGCTCAACAGCGTGCTGGTGGCGTCTACGTTGGTTTCAATTTCATGGAAGCCGTTCGTTTTTAACCATTCCGGTTGAATGCTTTTAATCAGCCAGGGAATGTTGCGCTGCGTCCATAATAATTTGCCCGTTTCATCGTAAATCAGCGTCATGGTCGGGCTTTGCATGTCCAGATTTTCAGGCAGCTCAACGCTGATTTTATTATTTTCCCATTTGGCGAGGGTATAAAACAGGTTGCTTTCGCCGCGCAGCAAACGAAAGGTGGTTTTATCAAAACTTACGCTATAGCCGACCAGCGCCACTATGCCATATGCCAAAGAAAGCACCAGCACGACGCCGGCTGTCGCCAGCAAAAAACGAACCCGCAGCGACAGCGGCAGAAAATGGCGAGCAAATTTATTCATTAGCGCAATTCAAAAAGATATCCTTGTCCGCGTACGGTGGTAATGACATCGTGCGGATACTGGGCCTGTATTTTTTTCCGCAGACGCCCCATGAGAACATCAATGGTATGACTTTCCCGCAGTTCCGCATCCGGATACAGTTGAAGCATCAGCGAATCCTTGCTGACCACTTTACCGTTGTTACGGATAAGCGTTTCCATAATGGTGTATTCGAACGCCGTGAGTTTGATGACCTCTTCATTGACGGATAATTCCCGACGTGAGAGATCCACCTGGAAAGGCGGGATGTTGATCACCTGGGAGGCCAGACCGCTATTACGGCGCATTAACGCCTGCATACGCGCCATTACCTCTTCGATGTGGAATGGCTTCGTTACGTAGTCATCGGCCCCGGAGCTGAGAACCTCGACTTTATCCTGCCAGCCTTCGCGCGCGGTTAACACCAGAACCGGCAGTGAAACATCACTGCTGCGCCAGCGGCGTATCAAGGAAAGGCCGTCTTCATCCGGCAGACCTAAATCGACAATAGCGATATCCGGAAGGTGTTCATTAAGGTAGTAATCAGCTTCCCTGGCATCTTCTGCGGCATCGACCTGGTGACCTGAATCCTGGAGCTGAACCTTCAGGTGGTGGCGTAATAATGCATTATCCTCTACAACCAGTACGCGCATCATCTCTTCTCCCTTGTGTTAACAATAAGAACAGTCTAGCGTTGATTATGGTGCTTTGGGGATAAACAGTTAATAAACCAGACAAATAGTCACCCTCTTTCTGAAGAAAAGAGGGTGAGGCAGGCATTATTTAAGTTCGTCGACCAGAGTCACAGCGCGACCGATATAATTTGCCGGCGTCATGGCTTTAAGGCGCGTTTTTTCTGCTTCCGGCAGGGCCAGACTATCAATAAACTGTTTCATTCCTTCGGCATCAACACGCTTGCCACGGGTCAACTCTTTCAGTTTTTCATATGGTTTTTCAATACCATAGCGGCGCATGACGGTCTGGATCGGTTCGGCTAATACTTCCCAGTTGTGATCCAGTTCGTCAAGCAGATGATCGCGGTTTACTTCCAGCTTGCTGACGCCCTTCAGGGTGGACTGATAAGCGATAAGCGCATAGCCGATGCCGACACCCAGGTTACGCAGGACGGTTGAGTCGGTCAGATCGCGCTGCCAGCGGGAAACCGGCAGTTTGTTTGCCAGATGGTGCAACACTGCATTAGACAGACCGAGGTTGCCTTCTGAGTTTTCAAAGTCAATGGGGTTAACTTTATGCGGCATGGTAGAAGAACCGATCTCCCCGGCGATGGTTTTCTGTTTGAAATGGTTCAACGCAATATAGCCCCAGACATCGCGATCGAAATCGATCAGGATGGTGTTAAAGCGCGCGATACAGTCAAACAGTTCCGCAATATAATCATGTGGTTCAATCTGGGTGGTGTAAGGGTTCCACTGGATGCCCAGCGAGGTGACGAACTCTTCGCTGAACTGATGCCAGTCAACTTCCGGATAGGCGGCGATATGCGCGTTATAGTTGCCTACGGCGCCGTTAATTTTACCGAGGATCTCCACCTGGTTGAGCTGGCGGAACTGACGCTCCATCCGATACGCCACGTTCGCCATCTCTTTACCCAGAGTGGAAGGTGTTGCCGGCTGGCCGTGGGTGCGGGAGAGCAGAGGAATGTCGCGATACTGCGTGGCGAGATCTTTAACCGCGTTAATCACCTGACGCCAGTAAGGCAGGATCACTTCATCGCGCGCGGCTTTGAGCATTAACGCGTGCGACAGGTTGTTAATGTCCTCAGAAGTGCAGGCAAAGTGGATAAATTCGGAAACGTCATGTAGCGCCGGGATCGCGGCGACTTTTTCTTTCAGAAAATACTCAACCGCTTTCACATCGTGATTCGTGGTGCGCTCAATGGTTTTAATGCGCGCGGCATCTTCTTCATTGAAGTTTGCCACAAGCGTATCCAGGTAACCGTTTGCGTCGGCAGCAAAAGCAGGAACTTCCTTGATCGCTGCGTGCGCGGCTAATTTCTGCAGCCAACGTACTTCGACTTGTACACGAAATTTCAGCAAACCGTATTCGCTAAAAATTCCGCGCAGCGCGCTGACTTTATCGCCGTAGCGTCCATCGACAGGGGAAACGGCGGTCAGTGAGGATAATTCCATAGATCATAACTCCGGGGTTAAATGAGCAAGAATTTGTTTTGCCTGAGTCGTCAGGCGATGACGAGAAAACATAAGCTGTAGGCGACCACCGCCTACCTGATGCCAGAGCACGGCTGCACGGATGCCTGCCAGTAGCGAGGCGCGGACTTTGGCCTGCACCTGCGGACTTTGCAGAACGGCCGGGGAGCCCGTCACCTGAATGCGCGGGCCCAATGGGCTAATCACATCCACGTAGATGCCCGCCATGGCGCTCATTAACGTGTCTGACTGTAAATCAAAATGATCAAGCTGGCGCTGCAGGCCGTTAATGCGATCGCCTAACGTATTCAATGCGCCTTTGGCGGATGACAGCTTGCGCTCCAGCACCATCAGGCTAAGCGTATAACGCGTCAGTTCGGCGTTAAGTCCTTGTCGGCTGCTGGCATTCAGCACGCCGAGCAGTGTTTCCAGACCAAGACGCAGGTTAGCTTCGCTGCCGCCGAACACGCCCAGAGTAGAACTGGGATTCATATCAATGACACTGTTGAGTGAAACGTGCAACGCGTCGGCATCACAGTGCCCCTGGTGCGCCAGTTGTTGCACCAGGCGTGCCGACTGGCAAATGCCAGACAGCGCGAGGGTGATGTCATAATAATTCTTTGCCACAATCACTGCTTCCTTGTATCAAATAAAATACACTTCATCTTTTAAGCCGCTTTGAGGCGACTTGAATGGTGTTGTGTATTGAATAATCAGACCGTCAGCGGCAGTCGCTGCTCGATAATGCCGCCGCCCAGGCAGACTTCGCCGCTGTAAAAGACAGCGGACTGGCCCGGCGTAACGGCGGCAACCGGCTCGTCAAAAATGACCTCGATACGATCGTCATCCAGCGCGTTAATCGTGCACGGAATATCGGTCTGGCGGTAGCGGGTTTTTACCGTACAGCGCAGGGTGCCGGTGAACGGTTCGCGATCGACCCAATGTAGCTGCTGGGCGATGAGGCCTACCGACATCAGGCGTGGGTGCTCATGCCCCTGGGCGACAATTAACACATTGTTTTCAACGTCTTTATCCACCACATACCAGGGGTCTTCGCTACCGTCTTTGGTGCCGCCGATTCCCAGCCCTTTACGCTGACCGAGCGTATGATACATCAGACCCTGATGCTCGCCGATTTCATCGCCGTCAACGGTAATGATTTTCCCCGGCTGCGCAGGCAGATAGCGCCCTAAAAAGTCGCGGAATTTGCGCTCGCCGATAAAGCAGATACCGGTAGAATCTTTTTTCTTGGCGGTTACCAGCCCCAGATCTTCGGCGATTTTACGCACCTGCGGTTTTTCCAGCTCGCCAACCGGGAACAGACTTTGCGCAATCTGCTCATGGCCAAGCGTATAGAGGAAGTAGCTCTGATCTTTGTTGCCGTCGAGCCCGCGCAACAACCGGCTTTTGCCGTTTACATCCGCGCGGCGGACGTAGTGACCGGTGGCGATATAGTCGGCGCCTAAATCTTCTGCGGCAAATTCAAGGAAGGCTTTAAATTTGATCTCTTTATTGCACAGAATATCCGGGTTCGGCGTACGGCCCGCTTTGTACTCTTCAAGGAACAGTTCAAAGACGTTATCCCAATATTCTGCGGCAAAATTAACGGTATGCAGTTCAATGCCAAGCTTGTCGCACACGGCCTGCGCGTCAGCCAGATCGGCTGCCGCGGTACAGTATTCCTCACCATCGTCCTCTTCCCAGTTCTTCATGAACAGGCCTTCTACCTGATAACCCTGTTGTTGCAACAGCCAGGCGGAAACGGAGGAATCGACACCGCCGGACATGCCGACGATCACTTTTTTTGGGCTTTCTGACATTGGAATACTCGCGACATTGAACTTCAAGGCGGCGTATTCTATCACGCAGCCCTTTACTTGACACCCTCTGTAAACGGCCAGTTAAATTCGCCCACTATAGATAAGGGGTAACGTTGTCCCGTTTGATAACTGCGAATGCTTTCAGCCACCAGCGGAGAACGTAAATTCGGCGCGTTCAGAATCTCGTCGGCGCTCACCCAACGGCAGCAATCTATGTCGTTGTCATGGGGGGCGGTCGCGCAAATATGATCAAGCTTGATAGCGAATAAAAAGCGCAGGAACGGGGTCTTATCCGGCGCAATCCACTGATGCATACGGATAAAATACTGTGGTTGCGCCGTGATGCCAGTCTCTTCCCACAGTTCACGCGCGGCGGCCTGCGCCAGCGTTTCATCTGCCTCCAGGTGTCCGGCAGGTTGATTCCATAACGATTTACCGTTGATGGTCTCTTCCACCACCAGAAATTTATCTTCGGCATGTACGATGCAGGCAACGGTCACGTGCGGCTTGAACATAGGCATCCTTATTAAAGCGGTTTATCAATGTGGTCATAGATCGCGTCAAGCTGTTTCAGACGCTCGTTATAAGCTTTTGTCAGGCAGGTGACGTCGGCCTTGCACTGCTGACGCTGTTTAAGCCAGCTCTGCTGGGCGTCCTGCAGGGCGCCGCGACTGCCCATCGCGAACAACCCTTTCAGAAACTGATATTTGGTGTGCATTTCCACGTCTTTATCATTCAGCGTCAGGTGCGCGCAGATAGCCTTTTCATCCGCAGCCTGCGCTTTCTGGCAGTCGAAGCTGGCCGCATTAACGGATAACGGTGTTAATAAAGCAAAAGCAATGAGAAGCCGTTTCATCTGTCTTTCTCCTGTGCGATCTCGCGCCACTGTCCATTATCGAGGCCGTTGAGCGTGTAGTCGCCCATGCTGTAACGAATTAATCGTAGAGTGGGATGACCGACATGCGCTGTCATGCGTCTTACCTGGCGGTTGCGGCCTTCATATAAGGTGACTTTTAGCCAACTGGTGGGAATATTCTTCCGTTCGCGAATCGGCGGGGTGCGCGGCCACAGCCAGTCAGGCTCCGCGACAATCTCAATACCGGCGGGCAGGGTAGGGCCATCGTTGAGCGTGACGCCAGTACGAAGCGCCTGTAGCGCTTCATTATCCGGGATACCTTCTACCTGAACATAGTAAATCTTGCCGGTGCGTTTGCCCGGTTGCGTGAGGCGCGCCTGCAGCGCGCCGTCATTAGTCAGCACCAAAAGCCCTTCGCTGTCGCGGTCCAGGCGGCCTGCGGCATATACGCCTTGCACAGGAATAAAATCTTTTAACGTGCGGCGACCTGCTTCATCCGTGAACTGCGGCAACACATCGTAAGGTTTATTGAACAAAACCACGCGTTTTGGCTGGTTTTCTTTCCGTGATTTAGATGCTTGTCGTGAGCTGAATCGCTTAACGTAGTGATTTCTAAAAGAAGTTTTTTGCATGGTGTTTTCAGAACTTATTAATTGCCGCATTATAGCGCAATAATGAGTGTCTTTCATGGCGGCAAACAATAGGGTAGTATTGACATGCTCATTACAAAACATTAACAAAAAATTGCTCTAACGCAGTCGTGCAGCAGGACGCCATTGCACATGCAGCGCGATGACAGACGAGCAAACCAGAAGCGCTCGAAGGAGAGGTGAATGGAAAGCAAAGTAGTTGTTCCGGTGGAAGGTAAGAAGATCACCCTGCAAAACGGCAAACTCAACGTTCCTGAGAATCCGATTATCCCGTTTATTGAAGGCGATGGTATCGGTGTTGATGTCACTCCAGCCATGCTTAAAGTGGTCGATGCCGCCGTCGAGAAAGCCTATAAAGGCGAGCGTAAAATTTCCTGGATGGAAATTTACACCGGAGAAAAATCCACACAGGTTTACGGCCAGGATGTCTGGCTTCCCGCTGAAACCCTTGATTTAATTCGTGATTACCGCGTAGCGATTAAAGGTCCGTTGACCACGCCGGTTGGCGGCGGTATTCGCTCTCTGAACGTTGCCCTGCGTCAGGAGCTTGACCTGTACGTTTGTCTGCGTCCCGTTCGCTACTATCAGGGCACGCCAAGTCCGGTGAAACATCCGGAGCTGACCGATATGGTCATCTTCCGTGAAAACTCTGAAGACATCTACGCCGGAATTGAATGGAAAGCTGACTCTGCAGACGCTGAGAAAGTGATCAAGTTCCTGCGCGAAGAGATGGGCGTGAAGAAAATTCGCTTCCCGGAGCACTGCGGTATCGGTATCAAACCGTGTTCTGAAGAAGGCACTAAACGTCTGGTTCGCGCGGCGATTGAATACGCTATTACCAACGATCGCGATTCCGTCACGCTGGTACATAAAGGCAATATCATGAAGTTCACCGAAGGCGCGTTTAAAGACTGGGGCTACCAGTTGGCGCGCGACGAGTTCGGCGGTGAGCTTATTGACGGCGGTCCGTGGCTGAAAATTAAGAACCCGAACACGGGTAAAGAGATCGTGGTTAAAGACGTTATCGCCGATGCGTTCCTGCAACAGATCCTGTTGCGTCCGGCGGAATACGACGTTATCGCCTGTATGAACCTGAACGGTGACTATATTTCCGATGCCCTGGCGGCTCAGGTTGGCGGTATCGGTATTGCACCGGGTGCGAATATCGGCGACGAATGCGCGTTGTTTGAAGCGACTCACGGGACTGCGCCGAAATATGCGGGCCAGGATAAAGTCAACCCAGGCTCCATTATTCTGTCTGCGGAGATGATGCTGCGCCACATGCAGTGGTTCGAAGCCGCAGACCTGATTGTTAAAGGTATGGAAGGCGCGATTGCCGCGAAGACCGTGACCTATGACTTCGAACGTCTGATGGACGGCGCTAAGCTGCTGAAATGTTCAGAGTTTGGTGACGCGATCATCGAAAACATGTAATCCAGTTTTTGGGTTAAACAAGAACGGGAGCCGAAGGGTTCCCGTTTTTATTACCTTCTTAAAATTCTTCCCCAAAACTTTCCCCAAAACGTTTCCCCAAAACCCTTATGATTTCACCCTGTTTTTGTGTTGACGATCACCCAATCTTTTCCTCTGTCATCATTATATTTGTCTGTCATTTTTCTTGATTTATGGCCGAGTAATTTTTGCGTGTCGACACCTTGTTCTCTGTACAAGCGTTCTGATAATGATCTCTGTTCGTGAAAAGTGGGTGGGGATCCCTTATCCCATTTCAGTCCACTTCTGTCACGTGCTTTTTTGAATGTTGAAGTTAAAGAACTGGTTGAAACCTGATCACCGCGGTTTGCTTGTGAGGTGGTATGTCTGAAATGCACAAGATATTTACTGATGACTGCATCCCGGCATTTAGATACAACGTCCCGAAGAGTTAAACCCAGGGCTTCACATTTCAAGTCCAATGGTATCGCTAAACGCGATCCTGTTTTTTCCTGTTCGACATGGAGCATATCGTCCCATATGTCTTTAAACTTCATGTTACAGATATCGCCCAAACGCTGACCTGTTATTATCGCGAGCAACATTCCACACTGGAGGTACGGTTCTTGCTTTTCGGCAGCTTCATAAATAGTTTTCCACTCTTCCAGAGAAAGACGCTGACGAGTGACTCTGTTTCTCGGCTGCTTGGTCGCCAGGGCAGGGTTATAGCCTGGAGGGACATGACCGTTATGTTGCGCTTCTTTGAATACATCAATCAAAACCATGCGAACAACTTGCGCCATACGATTATGGCCTTCAGCCTTAACTGCATCCGTTATCTCAGAGATATCCAATGCGGAAATATCTTTCAAATATTGCATACCGCAATGTTCGCGAAATAACCTGACTGGTTTTGCTTTCTGTCGATAAGAATTAGGTCTGAGTTCACGGTGTTTTAACCGTTCGTCCTGAATTTCAATATACTTATCAATCCACTCAGTGACAGTAATGTCCGTTCTTCTGCCTTTCATTCTGGCAAGACGGTCGTTAACACTAAGAACCTGCCTGGTTCTTTGTTCTGCAATGATCGTGTTCGCTTCGGATGCAACCTTTTTAGCTTCCACTTCATCAGTACCCAAGCTGTGAAAGCGTCCTGAAACAGGATGTTTATATTGCCAATAAATCTTGCCCGTCCGCTTATCTAGCTTGCAGTATAGATTCGGAATTGAAATTTTGTGAGAACGTGGTCTAGCAGCCATCTGCAATAATCCGTTGTAATCTTGGACTGGCGTTTGCCGGAATTTTCGGTTCGGCAAGCGTACCAACAAATCGAGCATTACGGTCTACCATCCAGTAACGACCTACTTTAACAGCTGGAGGTATCATCATTTTGCCTTTAGCGTATTTCTTAAGGATACGCTCACTTGGTGCTTGCGCTCCGAACTCCTCATTGGCCCAGTCGAGTAAGGAGATCATTCGTGACATTTATTTTTCTCCACAAAGCCCGGCTGCACCCGGGCTGTAACATCAAATATCAGTGCTGGTGGTCGGTATTGATATCAGCCGCCTTCAACGCGCTCCCACCAACGTCTTGATCTGATTGCCTTCACTACAGACTCTTTATCTTTTTATGCAGCACATTGGCGTAGCTCCATCAGTTCATTAAAGCGGGCCATAAACAGGCCGAAAGCCTGACTGGGGCGAAGTGGGTAGATTTCGAATAAATCTGTCGGGGGGATACCTTCCAGTATTACCCAGGGAATACTGTCATCAATATCCAGATCGCGGCGTTCAGTTGCCAGCATGGTCAGATCTGCATACTTCACTACGCTGGCTTCTTCCAGTGGCAAGCCAAACTTAAAGCGGATCAGTTGATCGGTATGTTTCTCAATCTCGCGATAATCAGGCAGTAACGCTTTTAATGGGGCAGGGATATCCTGGCAATACGCTTCGGCTGCGTCGTGCATCAGGGCTTCAAAGGCAAACTCCGGTGATACAAGCTGGCTGCACAGTACGGAATGCTGCGCCACGCTATAAAACTCAGGGAGATGTCCGGAGAAGCGGCAAATATTGGAAAGCGCCACGGCGATATCTTCAATATCAATGTCGTCAATAGTTGCGCTGAGATAATCAAATTGTTTACCTGAAAGTGTTTGAATAAAACTCATCGTTGGTTCTCCTTATAATTTATTTCGCGCTGCACCGCGTGAATTTTGGTTGTGCGAATCCCTCGCCTAGTGGCGATAATTAACAGAATTACACTTCAATAAATCCCCGCGGCGCCGGGGATTTAATGCAGAGCAATTACGCTTTAAAGTTACCGATGAACGTTTCTACTGATTCACCGTCGAATTTGCTGATCAGCAGGTCGCGGAATTCATTGGCGATCGCTTCTTCCTGCGCTTCCAGTTGTACGATACGCAGAACAAAGCGAGGTTCATCACCGGTCAACAGGCTGTTGCGGAGGCTGAACGCACGTTCACCGAGACCCTCATATGGAACACATTTGAACTCAAAAGCCACCGGCATAACGTCTTTGCTGCTGGCCTCAATGCTTTGCATAAGGGATTTCTTACCGCTGAAATCGCCATCTTCATGATCCTGCTGGGTTGCCTGTTGGATCGTAATGCGGCGAACAGCCTGGGCAGCCTGTGAAATCTGCATTGTGTTACCGTCAGAATCGAACGCCAGGAGATAATCGCTCCAGTCTTCAAGCCATTCGGCGATCTGTTTTTGTTTCAGGCGTTCCCCGTTGATCTGGAGCAGGGCGCGGAATGGTGCAGTCTGTTTCAGCGTGATAGAAGCAACGTTGTCTGCATGACCGGGGTTATCCAGCGTACCAATATTGAAAACTGAGCGAGCTGTCATATGGTCAGCATCAATAAAGCAGCGTGCTTTTTCGGTTGCACTGGCATAGCCCTTTGAATAACGAACAAAGTCTTCAATGCTGGTGGTAGTCATGGCGCCGCGGAAGCGGAAACGCTCCAGAGCAAAGCGTTCGAGGCTTTCAACACCTGTCCCGGCAGGCAATAATGCTGTCGGGCAAGCCAGCCCCTGAATATCGTTCAGGTGATAGCCAGAAAGAACCAGGTCTTTTACCTGCTGAAAAGTGCCGCTGTCTAACTGAGACATAAAAATTCCTTATTAACTAATGATCAAAGTGGTGGCAGTGAATTGGTTAGCTGCGGTTCACTGAGCCGCTTTAAGCTTTCCGTCAGTAGTGCCTTTAATACTGAACAGTTGACCCTGATCTTCCTGCAGTATGGTGAGCTTTCCGCCCTTGTTAACCCACATTGGGGTTTCTGTTGTGTCCTCTTCTGACGCTTTACCGCGCGGCGTCGGAGTGCTGTACTGCAGCTTGTGTTTAATTTTGACGCGCTTCTCTTCGACTGAATTTCCCATGCGCTCAAAATCAAAGGTGAGGACTACCTTGCCTTTATTGCCGTTATTCAGAACGCCTAATCCGACAGTATTCAGCGCTGCCGCGATTTTGTTCATGAACACGCCGGCATCCAGTTCGCCCAGAAAGTCGGGCACTACGGTCATGCGGTCATCATTCATCGTTAACCACTCAAGATGGCGGTTGCCACCGCCAGTTGGTTTCTCCACAAAACAGAAAAGAGCACCTGCTGTAACAGCTTTCTGGGTGGATGGGGTAATGAGCCCGTCGCGCGGAGATGCACTTTTCTGTTGTGTAAAAAGGTCGGCGTCACGGCAGAACACTGTCGCCTTCCTCCTGTTGTTGGAAGAGCCGGACGCCGACAAGACTTCACACAGCAATAACGTTGTGGTGCCGGGTGCCTCCCGGTATCTGGCGAAGGTTGCACGCCAGACGGGTGCTTAACTACAGAGGATCGACTGTCAGCTTCAACCTTACCCGCGTGCGCTGAGCCGCATTCACCACAACGATGAGAGCATTACCGGTGTCCGAATTGAACGGACCTTTTCTCTGCCCAACCCACCTCGCTAAAGAGGTCTGTCTGGAATCGAACCAGCACTTATGCCTTGCTCGTCAATGCCCTCATCGTTGTGTGCCTGTCTTTTCACCACTTCAGGCTCGGTGGTATCCTTAAAGTCTCTATAACTTGAGGATATTTTTATGCTTGATGAACAGCTTATTACTGTGGGTGAGTTGCTTGACCGTCTAAAGCACTACCCGCGCGACACTAAAATTTCATTCAGTGGGTTAGATTTCTATCGCCTTAAACAACGAGGGGAAAATCTAATCCAGGTAGAATTCAACCAGCTTGTTTATCGCAACTCCGAAGGTCACGTGGTGGTTGAAAACCTTGAATAATCGCTGATGCGAACACTGCAGCTTTCGCCTTGCATACGGGGGCGTAACTTTCATCAATGCTCCCGTTAATTTCTTTGGTGAACGCGTAGCGCCCATCAGAAATTTCAATCACCCATCTTTCTTGTTGCATATCCATACCTTAGTTAAATCATTCGCGAATCATCCGGTTATTCATACGCCACCGGCGGCTACTTCGTGGGCGTCCTGCCTGTTCGCTGCTCTATGAATGCAAATTACATTTAAATTGCATATCGCGCAAGTATAAAATTGCGATATATGCAATTTTGAGTCAAAAAAAAAGCCACCATAATGGTGGCCTTGTCGACGCTTTCTATTAATTATGTCGTTTGAGTGACTGCGTCTGGCTTATCAGAACCTTGCCAAAAACGCCGAACCTGCACTCGTTGTCTTTGGTAATACTCCATTCCCTGTAGTTAGTGTTATCAGATATCACCAATAATTTATCGGGGATCATCTGCAGCCTTTTTACGTATATTTTATCATCAAAGCCAAAGACATAGATGCCATCACCATCGAACTGGTTGATGCTTATATCGACAAAAATAAGATCTCCCGGTTCAATTGTTGGCGCCATGCTGTCACCGCGCACGTTAATCACTTTAAGCTCAGCGGCAGGGCGCCCGCCAAACATAGCTAATGCTTTGTCCTTGTTATATTCGATAGCATGGATTACATCGATAACATCACCGCCCTGAATGAGTCCATTACCGGCGCTTGCACTGACATCCAGTATCTCGATACGGAACAAATCCTTCACGTTAGCTGAATCCTTTCTCATATCACTGTGTTTACATACAGTATTACCTTTTGGGTCTGAGGTAAAGAGTTCTGCTATATCAACACCTAAGCAGTCAGCCAGCCTAGAAAGTGTTTGTTCGGTAAATTGCTTTTGCTTGCCAGTCTCCAGACGAGAGATGTTTGCGGCATCCACGCCGATGGCTTCTGCTAGCTCAGCAATTTTCATGTTCTTCGCGCGGCGAAGTTGTCTGACACGGTTTCCTATATTCATGCGTTCATTACATTAATTTTTTGCGCATTGTGCAAATCAACTTGCGCAAGTTTGCTGTATGAAATAACATGCGACATACGCAAAAGAAGGGGGTTTTATGCAATCACCATTGAGAAAATTGCGGAAATCGCACGGTTATACGTTACAGCACGTCGCTAAAGGGGTTCAGGTTGATCCTGCAACATTAAGCCGGGTTGAAAGATGCGAGCAGGCTCCTTCAACAGAGCTTGCTGAGCGCCTGGCTCAATTTTACGCCGGAGAAATTAGCGAGATGCAAATTTTGTATCCAAACAGATATCAGCTTAGTGATTCGGCGATTTGACCGCCACCACAGCAGAAGGAGTAGATCCGTGGGACATGAACCTGAATGGAAAGTTGAAAAGCAGCCCCGCTGGCTGGTGGCTGCGATTAAAAAGACGATTTCCAGTCTGCATGGCGGTTATGAAGAAGCTGCGGAATGGCTGGATGTCACCAAAGATGCTCTGTTTAACCGCCTGCGTACTGGTGGTGATCAGATCTTCCCGATTGGGTGGGCGCTGGTACTGCAACGTGCCGGAGGAACCTATCACCTGGCACATTCAGTAGCCAGGGCATCAGGTGGCGTTTTTGTTCCGCTGGCAGATATGGAAGAAGTGGATAACGCAGATATTAATCAGCGCCTGCTGGAAGCGATTGAGCAGATCACCAGTTATTCCCAGCAAATCAGGGTGGCTATCGAAGATGGCGTTATTGAGCCACATGAAAAAGCCGTGATTGATGAGGAGTTGTATCAGGCGATCGCAAAGCTGCAACAGCATTCGACACTGGTATACAGAGTTTTTTGCGCGCCAGAAAAGGGTGACGCCCGCGAGTGTGCAGCTCCGGGCGCCGTGGCGTCAAATTTTATGGAGAAAACCAACGCATGAACAGTTTAACGGTAAATAACCGTTTGTCGCAACAACCGGGGATGTATGAGTACCGGCCGTTGCGTCATGAATGCAGATTACCAAATAGCCTGGTCGTGCGTAACCACAGGGAACACAGCCTGACCGTGGGGGATGACTCGTGCAGGAACTTAACCGCTGGTTTCGTGATGGAAGGGGTCTTTATGTCCATGTCATTCGCTGGGAACCAGAAACTGAGCGAGTTATCTATCTGCGCAAGGGCTATCCGCATGAGTGTTTTAGCCCTTTATGGAAATTCAGGCGTGATTTTGTTGAGTGTGAAGCGCCAGGAACACATTGATTCTGCAATTCCGGGACGTTACACTGTTCAGGCACCTCATAAAGCGGGTGCCGGGATTGGCGTCCTGGAATTGCATACGGCGACAATGGGCGCGTTAGCGTCTTTTTTGTTGCTACACCTCAGCTATACCCAAATTATGGTGGGCTGGGTGGGGGCACCGAAAGGTGCGCCGGTTTCCGTATGCGCCGGTTACGCCAACCCTGCTCAGTTCACCACCAGCGAAATTGGCGTTTCCGGTGGTGGAAGTTATCCATTGCATACGGAGGCGGCCATCATGGCTACAGTCCCAACTCTCGCTCAACCTGAAATCAGTGTTATTAACGGGCAAGCCGTTACTTCTTCCCTTGCTGTTGCCGACTACTTCACCAAACGTCATGACGATGTTCTGAAAAAGATCCGCGCACTTGATTGCTCTCCTGAGTTTACTGCCCGCAATTTTGCGGTGAGTGATTACACCGACGCATCTGGCCGCAAACTTCCCTGCTACAACATCACCCGCGACGGCTTTGCTTTCCTTGCTATGGGCTTTACGGGCAAACGCGCCGCCCAGTTCAAAGAGGCATACATCAATGCCTTTAACCAGATGGAGAAACAACTTTCAACTCCATCGGTGCTGAGCGATGCAGCACATAATGCCAGCGTTCTTTATTCCTACATTTCATCCATTCATCAAGTCTGGTTACAGCAGCTTTATCCCATGCTGGAAAAAGCGGAATCTCCGCTGGCCGTAAACCTGTACGACCGCATCAATGACGCTGCGGCGCTTGCGAGCCTTATCAATATGACACTGAACCGTTCAGAGGTAAGGGGGCGCAAATGATCCGGAATATTTTTAAACGGTTCACCAGCCAACGTTTTCATTGCCCTCGTCCAGGACAGTGGTACAGCACACCAGAAGGGTACGTTCTGCGTATTAGCCTGGTCGATCGCGAATGTCAGAAGGTTGTCTGTGAGCCTCTTGGGCGTAATTACCGCGTCAACATGCCTCTTATTGCCTTTCGTTCCGGCAAAAACATGAAGCATCTCGGAGGTGCTGCATGAGCACTAAATTAACAGGCTATGTGTGGGATGCCTGTGCAGCTTCGGGAATGAAATTATCCAGTGTGGCTATCATGGCTCGCCTGGCTGATTTCAGCAATGACGAAGGGGTCTGCTGGCCATCCATTGAGACAATTTCTCGTCAGCTTGGGGCCGGGGTAAGCACAGTCAGAACGGCGATAGCAAAACTGGAAGCTGACGGCTGGTTATCACGTAAAGCCAGACGTCAGGGAAACCGTAATGCCTCCAATGTTTATCAGCTAAATGTGGCAAAGCTGCAGGCGGCTGCATTTGCTCACCTGTCAGATCCTGACCAGTCAAAATCTGACCCATCAGAATCTGACGCATCAAAATCTGACCCATCAAAATTTGACCCGTCGAAATCTGGCAAAAACGGCGGTTTTGACCCGTCAGAATCTGGCGGGGATCCGTCAGTAAAATCAAAACAAGATCCACAAGGTAATAAAACCCTTTCTTGTCCGGACGCTTCGCAACCGGACCAGCAGATGACAGACCAGGAGTTTTTAACCCGTCATCCGGATGCCGCTGTGTTCAGCCCTAAAAAGCGTCAGTGGGGAACGCAGGACGATTTGACCTGTGCTCAGTGGATCTGGAAAAAAATCATCGCCCTGTACGAACAGGCCGCGGAGAGTGACGGCGAGCTGGTTCGTCCGAAGGAACCTAACTGGACCGTCTGGGCAAATGAAATTCGCCTGATGTGTGCTCAGGACGGGCGTACCCACAAACAGATCTGCGAAATGTACAGCCGGGTCAGCCGTGATCCGTTCTGGTGCCGTAACATTCTCAGCCCCTCAAAGCTCCGGGAAAAGTGGGATGAATTGTCACTGCGTTTGTCCGCACCCATCGGCGGACGTTTCGAAAACCGTGAAGATCCGATGTTCAAATCCAGCTACGGGAATGTGGATTACAGCCAGATCCCGACAGGGTTCAGGGGGTGATATGAGTCTTATGGGAGACGTTCAGAAATTCATTGAATCACATCCGGGATGTACTTCCAGCGATATAGCGAATGCTTTTGCAGATTTCCCGCGTAAAAGCGTCCTGCAGTCGGCAAGTAAGTTACGCCAGTGCGGGCGTGTTGCTCATCGCTTTGAAGGTAAAACTCGCAGGCATTTTGCTCTTGAGACAGACATACAGCCGGATCAGGAGCCAGATATCGGAACTAAACCTGTGCGGAGCTGTTATGTCGGAACCAACGACCCGCAGGTGATTATGCATCTGATACGTCAGGCAGAAACACTGGAGTCGGGAGGGTTGTTCCGTCGTGCAGCTACGGTATGGATGGAGGCATTCCGGGAGAGTCATATCCCGTCGGAACGTAGCGCCTTTCTGGCGCGCCGTGAACGGTGTTTGCGGAAGAGCAGAAAGTATGTTGCATCAGGTAGTGAGTGGTATCTGTCAGGGAATTATGTGGGGTCTTAATGAGCAATAAATATTGGCAGGCGCTGGCAGAACTGCGCAACAAATCAGCACATGAACTAAAAGAAGTCGGCGATCAGTGGCGGACACCAGACCTGCTTTTTTGGGGCATTAATGCGATGTTCGGTCCCCTAACGCTGGATCTCTTTGCTGACGACGATAACGCTAAGTGCCCTGTGTGGTACACCGCCGATGATAACGCGCTGGTACAAGATTGGGCTGAAATGCTGGAGTCAATCGGCGGGGCC
Source organism: Salmonella sp. SAL03688 (assembly GCF_046551895.1). Lineage (NCBI taxonomy): Bacteria > Pseudomonadati > Pseudomonadota > Gammaproteobacteria > Enterobacterales > Enterobacteriaceae > Salmonella > Salmonella sp. SAL03688. The sequence goes on along the minus strand of NZ_JBGDVI010000027.1, from coordinate 34,629 downwards.
GCATTCGGTAATCCACCCTATAGCCGCTCTCAGTACCACGAGAAGCAGGCGATCACCGGCATGACCCACATCATGGATCACACAATGGCGATGCGTGAAAAGGGTGGGCGTTACGTGTTCCTCATTAAAGCAGCGACAAGTGAAACGTGGTGGCCGGAAGACGCTGACCACATCATGTTTATCCGCGGTCGTATTGGTTTCGATCTCCCAGTGTGGTTTGTTCCTGCGGACAATAAGCAGAAACCCACTGGTGCTTTCTTTGCTGGCGCCATTGCAATCTTCGATAAATCCTGGCGCGGCGAGCATTTCAGCTACATCAGCCGTACCGAACTGGAGGAAAAAGGGAAGGCGTTTATGTCACTGGTCGAATTTGCTGCGGGAAAGGTTCAGCCACCAGCCACCACGGTTCCAGAGCAAGAAGAACCCATTGTAGCGCCAGCAGTATTACCTGATGTGGATTCGCGTATCTGGCCGCTTGAGGTTGGTCTGGTGTTCAACCAGGTTGAGGGGGCGGATTCTCTGGACGCATTACAGCAGAACAAGCTGAAAGCCAACATTAATCAACTCTGGCTGGAACGAACGGCCACCAGCGAAATCATTACTGCAGCTTCTGAACTTGTTCGCAATATGCGGGGAGAGGCCGTGTGAAACTGATCCTGCCTTTTCCTCCGAGCGTGAACACTTACTGGCGCGCCCCTAACAAGGGGCCGCTGGCCGGTCGTCACCTCATTAGCGCTGATGGCCGTAAATACCAGAGCGCTGCCTGCGTGGCGATCATTGAGCAATTACGACGTCTCCCGAAGCCATCGACTGAACTAGCAGCGGTAGAAATCATCCTGTATCCGCCAGATAAGCGGATCAGGGATTTGGACAACTACAACAAAGCGCTGTTCGACGCACTGACCCACGCAGGAGTCTGGGAGGACGACAGCCAGGTAAAGAGAATGCTGGTGGAGTGGGGACCAGTTTTCCCGAAGGGGAAGGTAGAAATCACGATCACGAAATTTGAAACAGGGGCGGGTGCAGCTGCCTGAACATGGAGAAAGAAGCATGAATAATTTAATGGTCATTGATGGTATCGAAGTTCGCCGCGACGTTCATGGGCGCTATTGTCTTAACGATTTGCACCGTGCTGCTGGTGGAGAGCAGAAATATCGTCCGAAATACTGGCTTGATAATAAGCAAACCCGTGAGCTGATTGAGCAACTTTTCACCGAGGGCGGAATTCCATCCTCGGAACAAAATCAATCAGTTAGATTTTTTCAGGGCGGTAGTGATACCCGAAGTTTGGTACGTGCTCCAGTAAATACTATTCGCGGTGGTGCTGAACAAGGTACATACGTATGCAAAGAATTGGTGTTTGCTTATGCAATGTGGATCAGCCCGTCTTTCCATCTCAAGGTGATCCGCACGTTCGATCGGATTACCAGTGCGCCACAAACATCTTCTGGTATGGCTGCCGATAAGATGCAGGCGGGGGTGATTCTGCTGGGTTTTATGCGCAAAGAGTTAAACCTGTCCAATTCATCGGTACTGGGCGCGTGCCAGAAACTCCAGGAGGCAGTGGGACTACCTAACCTGGCGCCACAATATGCCATTGATGCTCCGGCTGGCGCGCCGGATGGTTCAAGCCGCCCGACGCTTGCACTGAGCGCGCTGTTAAAACAGCATGGTATCCGGATGACGGCTAATCAGGTGTATCAGCAGTTAGCGAAGCTGGGTGTTGTTGAACATCGTGAGCGTTACAGTCGTTCCGCGATTAACGGCATTAAAAAATTCTGGTCGCTGACGGCGAAGGGCTGCATGTTCGGCAAAAACATCACCAGCCCGGCAAACCCTCGCGAGACGCAACCGCATTTCTTCGAATCCAAATTCCCTGAGCTGCTGAAGCTGCTCGATACCGTTCATTGAGGTGATCGTGAGAGCGTTACTGACCCCTGAAATTGCTCCCCGTATGGGCGTTGTATTGTTCAGGCCGGGATCGGAACTGATGCCCCTGTTTATGCAGGGGCGTGTTCTGCTTGAACCAGAGCCGGAACAATATTCATCTTTCGCCTGCGGCGCGGTCCCGGCGGTATCACAGCCGCTGGCGGATGATCCTGCTGTTCGTGATGTGTTCCGTAATGAGTCGGTTATCTATCGTGCTGGTGGTCTGGCTAGTCTGGAAAGCTGGCTACTCCGGGGGAATGGCTGTCAGTGGCCGCATTCAGACTGGCACAGCGAACAGATGACAACCATGCGCCACGCCCCGGGGGCAATCCGACTGTGCTGGCACTGCGATAACCTGCTGCGCGAACAGTTTACGGAACGGCTGAAATCAATAGCTGTGGAGAACACGACAAAATGGGTTTTATCGGTTGTTTGTCGTGATCTGGGTTTTGACGATATGCACGCAGTTACTCTCCCGGAACTGTGCTGGTGGATGGTACGCAATGACCTGGCAGAAGTCTTACCGGAGAGCGCTGCGAGAAAAGCATTAAGGATGCCGAAGGCAATTGTCCAGTCAGCTACCCGTGAAAGTGAAATTGTTCCGTCGGTGCCGGCCACCAGCATTGTACAGGATAAGGCGAAAAAGGTACTGGCGCTCAGGGTTGATCCGGAATCGCCGGAAAGCTTCATGTTACGTCCGAAACGCCATCGATGGGTCAATGAGAGATATACCCGCTGGGTTAAATCCCAGCCGTGCGCCTGCTGCGGGAAGCAGGCGGATGATCCGCACCACCTGATAGGCTACGGTCAGGGAGGGATGGGAACAAAGGCGCATGACCTCTTTGTGCTGCCGTTGTGCAGAACGCATCACAATGAGTTACATGCGGACACCGTGGCATTCGAAGAGAAATACGGCTCTCAACTGGAGTTGATATTTCGTTTTATCGATCGCGCGCTGGCAATTGGCGTGCTGGCGTAAATGGAGAACGCTTAATGATTAAACCTTCTGAAGTTGGTAAGTCTGGTGAAATGGTTCGCCACACTGCTGGTAGGGAACTCGGTAACGGATATGGTTATTCTGAACATCATAAAACAGTGTATGACCGTGAGCGTTATCTCGAAAAATTGCTGGCAACCATCAAACCCGTGACGCGTGCTGAAGCCGAGGAGGTGTGCCGCTGGTTCCTTGCAAGTGAAAAGGGCCAGTACATGGAAAACCACGGCGCGGCGGTGATGTTTAACCTGGTAGGGGAGTGTGAAGAATGAAACTGGAGGCATCACTAAAACACTTTAGCCCTCAGGGAATGCACATCAGCGACGACGTGAAAGGAACCTCTCCGGATCGTATCACCGGCACCGATGTTATGGCGGCTATTGGTACCACCAGCAGCCGCGCGCGGTTTGGTCTGTCAGCATTTTTCGGTAAGGCCGGGATCAGCAAAACGGATGAGCAACTGGCGGTACAGGCGCTGGCGCGACATGCGATGGAGACGGCTCCGAAGAACGTCAGGAAGGCCGCCGGATGTGAGTTCGGATGGTGTATGCAGGTACTGGCGCAGTTTGCCTTTGCTGAATATTCCCGTTCGGCGGCCACCACTGTGGCATGTCACACCTGTAAAGGCAGCGGACGAATTACCAGGACGCAGACAACACGCAAAGTATCTTATCCGTGGGGAAAAGCGCCATACTGGGCCAGCCGTTCCCGTGCCGTTCGTCCGTCAGACTGGGAGCAGTGGACAGAGGTAACGGAGATAGTGCCGACAGTCTGTGACGCCTGCGAAGGTAAGGGAACGATAAGCGCCCGGTGCCGTTGCGGTGGTAAGGGTGAGGTGCTCGACCGCAAAGCCACAAGCGAGTGTGGTGCGCCGGTGTTTAAAGCCTGTGAGCGTTGCGGCGGGAAGGGATTTTCTGCGGTACCGTCTACTGCAGCCTATAAAGCGATACTAAAACGTGTTCCAGATCTGCATGTCAGAACGTGGACCCGCAACTGGAAACCTTTTCTGGAGTCGCTGGTGGAGATTTGTTACAGAGAAGAATCCAGGGCAGACAGTGCATTTCAGAATGCCACGCGTTTTAATGATGATGGCGGAAAAATTTAGTTTTTTTACAACGTGGGGCTTGATTTTGTCCGAAGTTGTCCGTACGCTACATGATTATGGATTTTTGCGCCTTTTGGTGATTAAGTTTAAAGGCCCGCAATGTTGCAGGTTCTACTATACGTTAACTTTTTAGTGAACATCTATTAATAATTTATCAATTAATAAATTCTTTTTTATTATACATCAAAAAATGAAATGTTTTTTGTGTCTAAATAATATGGAATGAATTTAATGGGCTATAGTTTTATATGTTGCCATAATGATTGACAACCTTGAAACCAATTATTCTTAAGGAGTAGGAAATGGCTCAAATTAGGGAAATGTTGGATCAATCACAAGAAGCTCAAACTAAAGAACAACTTCAATTCCTCATAAATGCAGCTCAAGGGAAATTAAATGAGCAAAAAGAGAAGTTAGAGAAAATTTTTTTGAATCCGTCTGCTGAAGAAAAAATAAGAGTTATTCCTGATACGCAAATCAGATGGTACGATGAGTATCGTTGTAATGTAAAATCTGGAGCTTCGGATAGTATTGATAAAGTAATTGATGCCTTTTTTACCGGAGAAAGCGGATTAGTCGATGGGTTTAAGGGGTTGGTGAAAACTGGCTTGTCGACAATTTTAGGAAATGAGCAGGCTGGAGAATGTCAACAAAATATATATGTTGTTGGTATGGAACATAACGCGATAATTCGAGTTGATATATCTTCATGGCGTTATAATTATACATCTGACGGTATTATTGGGAAAGTTAAGGATGTCTATTGCACCACTTTCTGCAAATCAGTCGTAGACCATACTAAGGTACGTTTGGATACATTAGTATATTTGATCTCAGAACAGGCTGGAGATGATATTGACAAACTGGAAGATTATATAAACAAATTAAAAAGAATTTGGAAGCTTATTGAAAATGAATCACCATTATCCGTGCAAAAACGAGTAACTCCCCTGTTAAATGCTCGATATGATGCTTATCTGAGATTAAATAAGCTTTAAATATACCATATGCATGGTAGTTTAGTAATAATATTCAGCCCCGCATTCACGGGGCTCTCACATTTTAAGGGCCGCCATTTTGCGGCCTTTTAAATTTTCAGGCTCACGGGAATCATCCGCTACGTGCTTTGTTGATAAATCCAGCCCGTGAAGCCTTCCCCCTTTGATCACACACTGAGCTATCGGTGGTGAGGCTGTGACTGGAAAGAGCAGCCTGTACAACAGGATTTGAGTTGTGGTTTCTTGCACCGCGGCATTTTCTGCTTCGCCATATACTATTTGCTTTGTCTTGCGGAGGTGTGAATGAAAGAAGGGTATTACTGGATTCAGCATAACGGTGTTGTTCAGGTGGCATACTATACGAACGACACAGTTGACGATCTGGAATCAGGACAGCTTATTGTTGGTATCTGGCATCTGACAAGGGGCGATGATATCTGCCATAACGGCGAAGCAGAAGTACTTTCCGGACCGTTACAATCACCAGTTTAAATGATTTCAACCTTATCAGGGCTGCCATCAGGCAGCCTTTTTTATTTCCCCTCATAACTGAGAGGACCCACACAACCAGAGGGGGATGAATGTCCGAACCTGTATCCAGTGCGACAGTGTTGGCTGGTGGATTAATGGGGGCCAGTGTATTTGGTCTGGCAACCGGAACCGACTATGGTGTGGTATTCGGCGCTTTTGCCGGCTCGGTATTTTATGTCGCCACGGCAACCAACATCGGACGCATCAGGCTGGTCGCTTATTTTATCACGTCATTTATTGTGGGAGTGCTTGGCGCCGGGTTGATAGGTACTAAGCTTGCGGCAATAACGCATTATGAAAAACCACTGGATGCACTTGGCGCAGTGATTATTTCTGCAATGTGTATAAAGTTTCTCACTTTTCTTAACAGTCAGGATCTGAACAGCCTGTTCAGTATTCTTTCTCGTATCAGGGGAGGGGGATCAAATGGTAGCAAATGACCCTTCTGCAGTTCTGAATGCCGTAATTTGTGGGGTAATAGTCATCGTTCTGATGTTTTACCGACGCGGTGATGCGACACACCGTCCCCTGATTTCGTTACTGGCCTATGTCATGGTGCTGGTATATGCCAGCGTCCCTTTCCGGTTTGTTTTTGGTTTATATGAATCATCCCACTGGCTGGTGGTGATGGTGAATATCCTTATCTGCGCCGCTGTGCTGTGGGCTCGCGGTAATGTGGCGCGTCTGGTCGATGCACTGAGGCACTGATGAATCAACAACAATTTCAGCAGGCGGCTGGTATCAGCGCCGAGCTTTCTGCGAGCTGGTATCCACATATTACGGCGGCAATGAGCGAATTCGGTATCACTGCGCCACTGGATCAGGCCATGTTTATTGCACAAACGGGACATGAATCAGCCGGATTTACTGTTCTGAAGGAAAGCTTCAATTATTCGGTGGAGGCACTGAAAAATACGTTTGGTAAACGCCTGACGACTTATCAGTGCGAAATGCTGGGGCGTGTAGATGGTAAGCAGGTGGCCCATCAGCCACAAATAGCCAATCTGGTTTATGGCGGCCGCATGGGCAACAAAGACGCCGGAGATGGCTGGAAGTATCGTGGGCGTGGGCTTATCCAGATTACCGGGCTGGAGAATTACACCAGATGTGGCGTTGCCCTGAAACTGGATCTGGTGGCGAATCCGGGACAGCTTGAGCTGGAACGTCATGCCGCCCGATCCGCAGCGTGGTTTTTTATGACTAAAGGGTGTCTGAAATACTCCGGCGACATGGTACGCGTTACGCAGATAATCAACGGAGGACAGAACGGTATTGGTGATCGGCGGGAGCGCTTTGAGAAAGCAAAATCGGTGCTCGTATGATAGTACTGCTGAAATTGCTTAAAAAATTCTGGAAGCCATTAGCAGAAATACTGCTGGTGGCTTTTTTGTTATGTGCTGGTGCGTACTGGTGTTATTCACGAGGTTATCAGAAGGCAGATTCATCCTGGAAATTCCAGTGGGCGCAACGAGACCTTACCGATGCGACCGCCGCATTGCAGCAAGAAGTAACCGAAAGAGCGAAAGAGCAGCGTCGCCAGCACGCCGCAGATGAAGAACGGAAAAGAGCCGATGAAGAACTGGCAAAAATACAGGCCGATGCTGATGCTGCTGAGCGTGCTCGCGGTGGGCTGCAACAGCAGCTCGCAGCAGTACAACGGCAACTTGCAGGAAGTGAAACCGGCAGGCTTTCCGCTCTTGCCGCAGCAAGCCAGGCAAAAGCCGAGACCGGAATACTGCTCGCCCAGTTGCTTGGCGAAGCTGACGATCTGGCGGGAAAGTTCGCAAAAGAGGCTGATGAGCGTTATGTCGCCGGAAGCACATGCGAACGTACCTGGGACAAAGTGACCGGGCAGAACTGAAACCTGATAACAAGGAAAATTAATGAAGGCAAAATTATTCGTACTGGCCCTGGTATGTGTGTCCCTCGCCGGTTGTACAACGCTTTATTATCGGTAATGACTATGCGCCGTATATTAGCCACCGCCGCCGCACTCTGTCTTGGCGGCTGTATTACTGTGTATGGTCCGGTTAAAACGGGAGGGCAGCAACAGCAGGGCAGCCAGGCCGGGCAGCAGCCAGGGATGAGCGAACAGATATCGACCTCATTCATCGGTAACCGTAAACCGGATGAGTTGCTGAATGCCGTGGCGCTGTATTTCAGGGAGAAGGCCATCACAGCCAGTGTTAATGACCAGACCACAGGGATTATCGCCGGTACCGGGGATGACCCGGAACTGAGCTCGTTGTATCTGGACTGTTCACTGTTACCGCAGACACAAAATATACAGGAGCATTACCGTATCGTCGCGCAGGTCTGGAGTGCCGGTGAAGGCAGTAATGTTTCGGTAATGGTGACAGGCACTGCCGGACTGGATACTGCCGACGGTAACGATAAGGTGAAGCCGGTTGAGTGTAAAAGTACCGGGATATTTGAGAAGGATTTGCTGGAACGGTTACGTAAGTAAGCATTACAGCAGGGGCTAATCCGTGGGAGGACATCAATCTTTACGGGTCCTTTCCGGCAGTCAGGGACATTACGGGGCGGCAGCGTCGCAGGATTTCACTCCTTATGAAAATTTTCAGAGAAAAGCCAGATCCGTTCTTCTTATCGTTTATTTACTGTTTTTAAAGGTTTTTTTAGAAAAAAGAAAGGATCTGCTGGATAACGTTTTTAGTTAAAAACGAAGATCGCAGATCCTTTCCTGTTTCCGGGAGACTTTTCCATGAACGTGAATAAAAAAAAACTGGCTGAAATTTTTGGTTGTGACGTCAGAACTGTCACAGCCTGGCAAAGCCAGGGGCTGCCACTTGTTTCCGGAGGAGGAAAAGGTAACGAAGCAGTGTTCGACACCGCGGCAGCGATTTCATGGTACGCGGAGCGTGATGCGTCTATTGAAAATGAAAAGCTGCGTAAAGAGGTTGATGATTTACGTGCCGCTGCGGAATCAGATCTTAATCCCGGCACCATCGACTATGAGCGCTACCGCCTGACAAAAGCCCAGGCGGATGCGCAGGAACTTAAAAATGCTGAGCGCGAAGGGCTGGTTCTTGAGACCGAACTGTTCACCTACATCCTGCAACGGGTGGCTCAGGAAATAGCAGGGATACTGTCAAGGGTACCGCTGGTATTACAGCGCAAATATCCTGATCTGTGCCAGTCGCACATCGATGTGGTCAGAACGGAAATCGCCAGGGCGTCAGGCAGGGCCGCCACGATAGCGGATGTGGAGAAGTGGACCGATGATTTCCGGAGAGCGCAGGGCGAATAATGCCAACAGAGCCATAACTAACGGGCTGATAGCGCTTCATATTCCCGTACCGCTTACCACCGTGCAGTGGGCTGATGAGTATTACTATCTGCCAAAAGAGTCCTCCTACACCCCCGGCAAATGGGAAACGCTGCCGTTTCAGGTAGCGATAATGAACGCGATGGGGTATGAACTGATCCGCGTTGTAAACCTCATTAAGTCTGCCCGCGTGGGCTATACCAAAATGTTGCTGGGGGTGGAAGGCTATTTCATAGAGCACAAGTCGCGCAACAGCCTGCTGTTCCAGCCGACCGACTCATCCGCTGAGGATTTTATGAAATCCCACGTGGAGCCGACTATCAGGGATGTTCCTGTATTGCTGGAGCTGGCCCCCTGGTTCGGGCGTAAACATCGTGATAACACGCTTACCCTGAAACGCTTTTCTTCCGGTGTCGGGTTCTGGTGCCTCGGCGGTGCAGCAGCCAAAAACTACCGTGAAAAATCGGTGGATGTGGTCTGCTATGACGAATTGTCATCTTTTGAGCCGGATGTCGAGAAAGAAGGTTCGCCGACGCTGCTGGGGGATAAACGTATTGAAGGTTCTGTCTGGCCTAAATCCATTCGGGGCTCCACACCAAAAGTCAAAGGGTCATGCCAGATTGAAAAGGCGGCAAATGAATCGGCGCATTTTATGCGTTTTCATGTACCGTGTCCGCACTGTGGCGAAGAACAGTACCTTAAATTCGGTGATGGCAGTACGCCGTTCGGTCTGAAATGGGAGAAAAGCAAGCCGGAGACGGTGTATTACCTTTGTGAACATAATGGATGCGTGATCCGTCAATCGGAACTTGATCAGAAAGCAGGCCGCTGGATTTGCGATAACACAGGCATGTGGACACGCGATGGACTGGCTTATTTCAGCGTGTCCGGTGAGGAGGTTCCGCCGCCACGATCCATTACCTTTCATATCTGGACGGCTTACAGTCCCTTTACCACCTGGATACAGATTATTTATGACTGGCTGGATGCGCTGAAAGATCCAAATGGTGTGAAAACCTTTATAAACACCACTTTGGGCGAGCCTTATGAAGAGGCGGTGGCCGAAAAACTCAGCCATGAGCTTTTGCTGGAAAAAGTGATTCATTATGCGGCGCCGGTTCCGGAGCGGGTGGTGTATCTGACCGCTGGTATCGACTCCCAGCGTAACCGTTATGAAATGTATGTCTGGGGCTGGGCGCCGGGCGAAGAGGCTTTCCTTATTGATAAGCAAATTATCATGGGACGGCATGATGATGAAGATACCCTGCAGCGTGTGGATGCCGTCATTAATAAAAAATATCGTCATGCTGACGGGACGGATATTTCCATTTCCCGTATCTGCTGGGATATCGGCGGTATCGATGCAGAAATCGTCTATAAACGCTCAAAAAAACACGGCATTTTCCGCGTGCTGCCTGTCAAAGGGGCCTCCGTTTACGGAAAACCCGTTATTACCATGCCTAAAAAACGCAACCAGAGCGGGGTATTCCTGTGCGAAATCGGTACTGATACTGCCAAAGAAATGCTTTACGCCAGAATGGGGGCGGTTACTGCGCCTGCCGACGAAGCCACGCCTTATGCGATCCGCTTTCCGGATAATCCGGATGTTTTTACGGAGGTGGAAGCGAAGCAACTGGTAGCCGAAGAGCTGGTGGAGAAACTGGTTAACGGAAAATTCCGGCTGTTATGGGATGCCAAAGGACGTCGTAACGAAGCGCTGGATTGTCTTGTCTATGCCAGTGCAGCGTTACGGGTGTCTGTGCAGCGCTGGCAACTGGATCTGGAGGCGCTGGCGACATCAAGGAAAAGCGAAGAGCAGGATACCCCGACACTTGAACAACTGGCCGCAATGCTGGCAGGAGGAGTTAATGGCAACAATCACTGAGCTACAGGAAGCCCGCGTCGCGCTGCATGACCTGATGACGGGAAAACGGGTGGCGACGGTTCAGAAAGACGGGCGACGGGTTGAATTTACCGCGACATCGGTGGGGGATCTGAAAAAATATGTCGCGGAACTTGAGGCGTCACTGTGCAATGGTCGCCGCCGGGCACCTGTGGGGGTGAGACTGTGAAGCGCACCCCGGTTCTGGTGGATGTTCACGGCACGCCGCTACGGGAAAGTCTGGGATACACCGGCGGGGGGATCGGTTTCGGCGGACAGATGGCTGACTGGATGCCCCCGGCGGAAAGCGTGGATGCCGCGCTGCTGCCTTCGTTGCGCCTCGGCAATGCGCGGGCTGATGATCTGGTCCGTAATAATGGTATTGCAGCAAATGCGGTGGCGCTGCACAAGGATCATATTGTCGGACACCTGTTTCTTATCAGCTATCGTCCAAACTGGCGCTATCTTGGTATGCGTGAGAGCGCAGCGAAGAGTTTTGTGGATGAGGTTGAAGCTGCATGGACAGAATATTGCGATGGTATTTTTGGCGAAATGGATGCCGAGGGGAAGCGTACTTTTACAGAGTTCATCCGTGAAGGCGTGGGCGTTCACGCCTTTAATGGTGAAATTTTTCTCCAGCCTGTCTGGGACGCTGAAACCACGCAGGTTTTCCGTACCCGATTCAAGGCTGTCAGTCCGAAACGGGTGGACACGCCGGGGTATGCCCGCGGAAACCGCCAGCTTCGCGCAGGAGTGGAAACGGACCGGAATGGAAAAGCCCTCGCCTATCATGTCTGTGATGATGACTGGCCGGTGGCTGGTGGGGAACGCTGGACCCGTATTCCTCGTTTTCTGCCGTCCGGACGACCCGCGATGTTACATATTTTCGAGCCGGTTGAGGACGGACAGACGCGCGGTGCCAATCAGTTTTACAGTGTGATGGAGCGGCTGAAGATGCTTGATACCCTGCAGGCAACGCAGCTTCAGTCCGCGATTGTCAAAGCCATGTACGCCGCCACGATCGAAAGCGAACTCGATTCCGAGAAAGCCTTTGAATACATCACGGCGGCAGATAACAAAGATACGCCCCTTGTTAACATGCTGGCAAATTATGCCCGCTATTACAGTACCAACAGTATCAAACTGGGCGGTGTAAAAATTCCCCACCTGTACCCGGGTGATGAGCTGAATCTGCAGACTGCGCAGGATTCCGATAATGGCTTTTCAGCACTGGAGCAGGCGCTGCTCCGGTATATTGCCGCCGGGCTGGGGGTCTCTTATGAGCAGCTTTCGCGTGATTATTCTCAGGTCAGCTATTCCAGCGCCCGCGCATCTGCCAATGAGTCCTGGCGCTATTTCCTGGGGCGGCGCCGGTTCATTGCCGGACGGCTGGCGACACAAATGTTTTCCTGCTGGCTGGAGGAGGCGCTGATACGGGGAGTTATCCGGGCACCCCGGGCCAGGTTTTCCTTCTGGGAGGCCCGATCCAGCTGGAGCCGCTCGGAGTGGATTGGTGCCGGACGTATGGCGATTGACGGACTCAAGGAGGTTCAGGAATCCGTGATGCGTATTGAGGCCGGGCTGAGTACCTATGAAAAAGAACTCGCCATTATGGGCGAGGATTACCAGGAGATATTCCGCCAGCAGGTCAGGGAATCCGAAGAACGGCGGGCAGCCGGACTTTCGCGTCCGGTATGGATCACCGATACCTATCAACAACAGATCGCGGCGAGCCGTCAGACGGAGGAGGAAAAGCGTGCAACGTAATCTCTCGCACATCATCAGCCAGGCAACCAGTGCTCCGTTGCTGCTTGAACCCGCCTATGCGCGGGTTTTCTTTTGCGCGCTGGGCAGGGAGTCAGGCATTAACAGCCTGCACATTCCCGGTAATAACGAAAGTCTGGATCAGTCGGATATGGCACTGGTCACAGGCGATTTTATGGCGACCGGAAAGCCGCAGGCACGTTTTTATCAGGTAGTGAACGGTATTGCGGTATTACCCGTGACCGGAACACTGGTTCATAAACTCGGCGGAATGCGTCCCTTTTCAGGGATGACCGGATATGACGGTGTCACTGCCCGGCTACAACAGGCGGTTTCAGATCCGGAGGTAAAAGGCATTCTGCTGGATATTGACAGTCCCGGCGGTCAGGCTGCCGGGGCGTTTGACTGTGCTGACATGATTTACCGGATGCGCGAACAGAAACCTGTCTGGGCACTGGCAAATGAAACAGCCTGTTCGGCGGCCATGTTGCTGGCGGCAGCCTGTTCGCACCGCCTTGTGACCCAGACGTCCAGAATGGGATCAATTGGTGTGGTGATGGCGCATACCAGCTACGCCGAAAAACTGAAACAGGAAGGGATCGATATCACCCTTATCTATTCTGGCGCACACAAGGCTGATCTGACGCCCAGCCAGAAATTACCGGAAAGCGTCTATGCCGACTACCAGCAGCGAATGGACGAGGCCAGAAAGATGTTTGCAGAAAAAGTGGCCCGGTACACGGGGTTGTCTGTCGATGCGGTAATGGCGACGGAGGCGGCAGTGTATGACGGGCAGGCCATTATCACTACCGGACTGGCAGATGGAATGGTGAATGCTGCTGACGCCATCGGCGTGATGGCAGAAGCTATCAACAGTAACAAGACAGGAGGCACTATGCCTGAATTAAGTGCAGCTGACGCTGTCACGCAGGAAAACCAGCGCGTAATGGGAATTCTGGGTTGCCCGGAGGCCAGGGGGCATGAGGCACTGGCACAGATGCTGGCCGGGCAGCCGGGAATGAGCGTTGCTCAGGCGAAGTCTATTCTGGCTGCCGCCGCGCCGGCGGACACGACCAGCACCGCTGACCGTATCCTTGCCCTGGAAGAAGCTGGTGGTCGGGAAACACTCGCACAGACACTGGCGGCCATGCCAGAGATGACGGTGGAACAGGCCAGAACCATTCTGGCAGCATCGCCGATCGCTGCGGCAACGTCACTTCATGATGCCGTGATGGCGCTTGATGAGGCGAAAGGCCGTGAAGAGTTGGCGGAAAAACTGGCTGTCATGCCTGGTATGACCACAGATCAGGCCCGTGACCTGCTGGCTGCCGCGCCGGACAAATCCGGTAATGCGGGGCTGAGCATGAACAACGCATTTGATGCTTTCATGCAGTCTCATTCCCCGGGCCCCATATCCGGCGGCAAAGGCCACAGTAATGATACCGAAACGACGTTGTTGATGAGTATTCCCGGTACTTCAGCCACCTGATAAGGAGACAGCATGTCATTTACCACCACTATTGAGAAACGTGCGGATAACCGCATTTTCGCCGGTAACGATCCGGCACATACCGCAACGGGAGTTAGCGGGATAACGGCGGCCACACCGATGCTGACGCCCCTGATGCTGGATGATACCACCGGGAAACTGGTGGCCTGGGACGGGCAGAAGGCCGGAACAGCGGTCGGGGTTCTGGCTCTTGCGCTGGACGGGTCGGAAAACTTGCTGACGTACTGGAAGAGCGGCACCTTTGCCACAGAATCACTGGCATGGCCGAAGAGTGTGGATGCCATTAAGCAGGCAAATGCATTCGCCGGAAGCGCCGTCAGTCACGCCGCTTTACCGTAATAAGAAGGCCGCGAAGCGGCCTTTATCGTATTTAACGTCCGGAGGACACCATTTATGGGATTGTTTACCACCCGCCAGTTGCTGGGTTATACCGAGCAGAAAGTTAAATTTAACCCACTCTTCCTGAGCCTGTTTTTTCGCCGTACTGTGACATTTCCTACCCAGGAAGTCATGCTGGACAAAATTACCGGAAAAACACCGATTGCCGCTTATGTATCTCCGGTGGTTGGAGGGAAGGTTCTGCGTAACCGCGGCGGGGAAACGCGCGTACTGCGTCCGGGGTATGTCAAACCGAAGCATGAAGTTAACTATGCGCAGGTTGTTGAGCGTCTGCCGGGTGAAGATCCGGCCAGGCTTAACGATCCGGCCTACCGTCGTCTGCGCATTCTGACCGATAACCTGAAGCAGGAAGAGAAGGCCATCGTCCAGGTGGAGGAGATGCAGGCCGTCAGTGCGGTGCTGAACGGGAAATACACCATGCAGGGCGAGCAGTTTGACACCGTGGAGGTGGATTTTGGTCGCTCCGCCGGGAATAACATTATTCAGGCCACAGGTAAAAAATGGTCAGAGCAGGACAGGGAAACCTTTGACCCAACTTATGATCTGGATATGTACTGCGACCAGGCATCCGGTCTGATCAATATTGCCGTGATGGACGGGAAAGTCTGGCGTCTGCTGAACGGCTTTAAGCTGTTCCGTGAAAAACTGGATACACGCCACGGTTCAAATTCTCAGCTGGAAACGGCGGTGAAGGACCTTGGGGCTGTGGTGTCGTTCAAGGGATATTACGGAGATTTGGCCATTGTGGTGGCTAAAACATCCTATGTTGCTGATAACGGGACCGAAAAGCGTTACCTGCCTGAAGGGACTCTGGTTCTGGGAAATACGGCGGCAGAAGGTATCCGCTGCTATGGTGCCATTCAGGATTCACAGGCGCTCGCGGAGGGTATTGTTGCCGCCACCCGTTATCCCAAACACTGGCTGACGGTGGGGGACCCGGCGAATGAATATACCATGACGCAGTCTGCGCCGCTGATGGTCCTGCCGGACCCGGATGAGTTTGTCATTGTCACCGTCGGTTAAGCATCCCAAAAGGCCTGATTCAGGCCTTTATTGTTACAAATTGCGGGAGGATCTTTTATGGCAACAAGAGAAGAGAATATACAGCGTCTGCGGGAGCTTGCGACGCGGCTTGGACGTGATCCGGATGTGTCCGGGAGCGCCGCTGAACTCAGCCAGCGTGTCATGGAATGGGAAGAAGAAGCGGAGGCGGAGCATTTGCCTGTTGTGGAAAATGACAGTGATGAACCCATAGTGCCGTCCGGGATCGGGCAAAGATCCGAACGGGTACTTATCAGGGCGCTTCGTACACTACACATCTGCGCCATCGATCCGGACAGTAACCGGGAACTGGATATAGTTATGGCAGGGAACCCGGCGCGTATTTCGCAACACGATGTGGACGAGCTGATTGCTGCAGGACTTATTATTGAACTGTAAGGGTGGCGATATGTCGCAGTCCGAAAACCTGTTTGATACCGCGCTTTCTCAGGCTGATGATGCCATTCTCCGGGTGATGGGAACGGTAGCAACAATAACGTCCGGCGTTCTGGCAGGGGCCACGCTTACGGGCGTATTTGACGATCCTGAAAGTGTGTCGTATGCCGCCGGAGGTGTCCGGATTGAGGGGGACAAGCCCACATTTTTTGTCAAATCATCTCTGACAGTCCATCTGAAGCGCCCGGACACACTAACCATTCTCGGTGACACCTTCTGGGTGGATCGCATCACTCCGGCTGGTGGAGACAGCAGTTTTATTCTGCTGGGCAGGGGGGAGCCGCCGACGGATAACCGGCGCAGGACGGGAGGAATGTTTGAAAGGGCTTGAAAATGCGATCCGGAATCTGAACAGCCTTGACCGGCAGATGGTTCCCCGGGCCAGTATCTGGGCTGTGAATCGCGTGGCGCAGAAAGCTGTTTCAGTGGCAACCCGTAAGGTGGCGCGGGAGACTGTCGCCGGAGATAACCAGGTAAGAGGGCTTCCGCTGAAGCTGGTTCGCCAGAGGGTGAGGTTATTTAAAGCCGGTACAGACGGTAAACGCTCTGCCCGGATACGGATTAACCGGGGAAACCTTCCCGCCATAAAGTTGGGTGCTGCACAGGTCAGGATGAGCAAACGGAGGGGCAAACTGCTGTATCGCGGAAGTGTGCTGAAAATCGGGCCATATCTGTTCCGGGATGCCTTTATTCAGCAACTGGCTAACGGACGCTGGCATGTTATGCGACGCGTTAACGGGAAAAACCGTTATCCAATTGATGTAGTGAAAATTCCTCTTTCCGGACCATTGACTCAGGCATTCGAAAGCGCCACACAAAGCTTGATTGACGAGGAAATGCCGAAGCAACTGGGGTATGCCCTGAAACAACAACTGAGGCTTTATCTTTCACGTTGACTGCTCCCCGCCCTGAAGGACGGGGATTCCCACTTCAACGAGCCGAATCTAAGCCGCTTTGAGCGATTCAGGATTTACAGGCTCTCCGTGGGCTAACACTGCCAGCCCGGCAGCTTTGATATTACGTGCCGCGTTAACGTCCCGGTCGTGGTCAGTTCCGCACTCAGGGCACTGCCATTTACGAACATCAAGAGGCATTTTTTTCATGGTGAAACCGCAACAGCTACAGCGTTTTGAGGACGGGAAAAACTGGTCAATGGCTACCACTGACCGCCCCGCCCATTCGCCTTTGTACCGGAGCTGGCGCACAAGTTCGCCCCAGCTCGCGTCTGCTATTGCTTTGGATAGCGACGGGTTGCGGATCATGTTCCTCACTTTCAGGGATTCGACGCATACAACTTGGTTATCGTTAATCAGTTTGCGGGTGGCCTTGTGCAGGGCATCCAGTCGGCAATCAGCAATTTTCGCGTGGAGTCGGGCTACCTTTAAGTGGGCTTTGGCGCGGTTCTTTGAGCCTTTGGCCTTTTTGCTTAACCGGCGCTGGAGTAGTGCCAGGCGAGCCGCGTATTTAGCGGTATGGCGGGGATTGCCGGACCTGAATCCGGTATCGGTGACGAACAAATCTTTTAAACCAACATCAATGCCGACCATTGAAGAGGTGATCGGCAGTGATGCGGGTTCAAATTCGCAAAGGCACGAAACAAAGTACCGCCCTGCGGCATCTTTGGAAATGGTGACGGTAGACGGCACGGACGGCAGCGGACGACTCCAGCGCACGTCTAAGGGGATTTTGTTCTTTGCCATGTACAGCTTGCCGTCGCGGTATTTAAACGCGCTCGCAGTGAACTCAGCCGCCTGCTTGTGCCGTTTGCTTTTGAAAGCCGGATATGCAGCCCGTCCGGCGAAGAAGTTAGCAAAGGCGGTTTGTTGGTGGCGCAAAGACTGCTGGAGGGGAACGCAGGAAACGTCGTTAAGCCAGGCAAATTCTGGCTCCTTTTTCAGCGCCGTAAGGCGAGCGTTGGCCTGTAGGTAACCGATCTTTTCCTTTCGCTCGTAGTACGCATCGGTACGCCAGCGGAGGATGGAGTTGTAGACGAAACGCACACAACCGAACGTCTGAGCTAAAAGCTCAGCCTGCTCAGTCGTGGGGTAAAACCGGTATTTATATGCGCGTTTCATGGCTTCACATATTAAAGAGGAAAATGTGATTATGCAAAAGACAGTTAGCCGGAAAACCGCCTCCTTTCCTCCCCGGCCTTCAGGCCGGGGAGGAAAGGAGGCATTCTGATGAGCAAACACACATTAATCCGCCGGGCCGTTCTGGAAAAGCTGGAATCCGTGACTGGCGCACCTGTCACTCTTTTTGATGGACTTCCTGCTTTCGTAGAACAGGAAGATTTACCCGCAATAGCTGTCTGGCTGACAGACGCACAGTATACAGGCCTTATGACCGATGAGGATGACTGGCAGGCTACTCTCCATACGGCAGTTTTTCTGAGGGCTCAGGCTCCTGATACAGAGCTTGATATCTGGATGGAAGAAAAAATCTTTCCTGCGCTGGGAGAGGTTAGTGGTCTGGAGCACCTTATCGATACCATGACCCCGCTGGGTTATGACTACCAGCGTGACAGCGAAATGGCAACGTGGGGGATGGCAGAAATTACTTACCGGATCACCTATATCAACTGAGGAGGATATGATGGGAACACCAAACCCACTGGTAAAAACGAAAGGCGCCGGAACCACATTCTGGCTGTATACCGGCAGCGGCGATGCGTTTAAAAATCCACTGGCTGATGATGACTGGCTGCGACTGGCAGGTATTAAGGATCTTCAGCCCGGAGAAATGAGTGCAGATGCGGAAGACGATGACTATCTTGATGATGAAAATGCCGACTGGAAAAGCACTACGCAGGGGCAGAAAAGCGTCGGTGACACCACGGCCACGCTGGCCTGGAAACCCGGTGAGACCGGACAGAAAAAACTGGTTGAGCTGTTTGACACCGGCGAAGTTCGCGCCTTCCGTATCAGGTATCCTAACGGGACGGTTGATGTGTTCCGCGGCTGGCTGAGTTCACTGGGTAAAACCGTGACGTCCAAAGAGGTGATGACACGCAGCGTAAAAATCACCGGCGTCGGGCGTCCTTCTCTTGCGGAGGAGGATACACCTGACGTAGTCAGCGTATCCGGCGTGACCGTTGCGCCGGCCAGTGCCACGGTGGCTGCCGGAGCCACCACCACGCTGACATTTACGGTAAAACCTGATAACGCGTCAGATAAAACGCTGCAGGTTGCGACCGCCGATCCGCTGATCGCCACCGTCACGCTGAAGGATAATGTGGCCACGGTTAAAGGCGTGAAGGCGGGCAGCGTGAATATTGTTGGCATCAGCAGTGACGGCAGTCTTGTCGCGGTGGCAGCAGTGACAGTGACGGCGTCATAACCCTCTCTTATCAGTCCGCCCCGGTTCCGGGGCTTCTATGGAAAATCATCATGTTTCTCAATACAGACACCTTTAACTACGGTGGGCATTCCATCGTGCTCAGTGAGCTTTCTGCCCTGCAACGTGTGGATTATCTGAAGTTTATTCAGCAGCGGACGGCAGACTATGACGCACAGCCTGAAACCCTGACGGAAGCAGAGCGTCAGACAGAATTTATGCAGATGGGGGTGGATATTAATGCATGGCTGGTATCCCGTTCCCTGTGTGAAAGCAAAAAAGAGGAGGAGGCCCGCGCCCTGTATGAGTCCGTCAGACTGGAATGGTCTTATGAGGCGCTGGGACGTGGCGCTGATATGGTTCTGTCCCTGAGTGGTATGCGTCTTCCGGCATCGCAGGAAGACGACAGCGGGAGTGAAAAGGACACGACCACGCCGGAAAAGTCCTGAACCGGGAGCTGGCGTTTGTGATGCGGCTCGCACGTGAGTTCCGGCGACCAGACTGGCGGCGGATGCTGGCGGAAATGAGTGCGACAGAGCTGGGTGAGTGGGCGGAGCATTTCGGGAAGAACAGCTTCAGTGACATGTTGCTGGATGCGGAGTTTGCTACGCTGAAATCGCTGATTTCCGGACTGGTTACAGGCACGCATCACGATGCAGAAATATTCAGCCTGATCACTGATCCTGAGTCGTTGCACGAAAAAACGGATGATGAACTGATGATCCTGGGCGAAGGTATTACCGGAGGTGTCCGCTATGGACCAGATAGCGAACCTGGTCATTGATTTAAGTATCGACAGCGCAGAGTTCCGAAACGAAGTTCCGCGCATTAAAAAATTGCTGAACGATGCGGCTGGTGACTCAGAACGTTCAGCGGCCCGGATGCAGCGTTTTCTGGATAAGCAGACGGAGGCGACGCGCCGGACGTCCGCCAGCCTGGAGCAAGTGACTGCCAGCAGTACCGCGTACAGTTCCTCTGTGGAGAAAAGCGCAGCGGCTAGCGCGCGTCTGGCGGCGGATGTGGATCAGACGCGACAGCGGGTGGAGGCACTGGGAAGGAAACTGCGTGAGGAACAGGCGCAGTCAGCGGCTGTGGCGGCAGCACAGGACAGGACAAGTGCTGCTTTTTACCGCCAGATTGACAGTGTAAAACAGTTAAGCGGTGGTCTGCAGGAGCTGCAGCGTATCCAGGCGCAGGTACGACAGGCGAAAGGACGCGGAGATATCTCACAGGGCGATTATCTGGCGCTGGTGTCTCAAACCGCCAGGAAGACCCGTGAGCTTACCGATGCCGAAGCGCTGGCCACGCAGAAAAAAGCACAGTTTATACGCCGCCTGAAAGAGCAGACGACGGTACAGGGCCTCTCCCGTACTGAGCTGCTGCGGGTGAAGGCGGCTGAACTGGGTGTCAGCAGCGCCGCAGATATTTATATCCGTAAACTGGAGCGTACCGGAACTGCCACCCATACGCTAGGACTGAAAAGCGCCGCTGCCCGTCGTGAACTGGGCGTGCTGGCTGGTGAGCTGGCCCGTGGGAATTTCGGGGCACTGCGGGGAAGTGGTATCACGCTCGCTAACCGCGCCGGGTGGATCGAGCAACTGATGTCTCCGAAGGGCATGATGCTCGGCGGGCTGGTTGGCGGCGTGGCTGCTGCTGTTTACGGGCTGGGTAAGGCCTACTATGAAGGAGCTAAAGAAAGCGAGGCGTTCAATAAACAGCTTATTCTGACCGGGAGTTATGCCGGAAAAACCACAGGCCAGCTTAATGCGATGGCGAAGTCGCTCGCCGGAAATGGCGTCACGCAGCACGACGCTGCAGGCGTGCTGGCACAGGTGGTCGGTAGCGGAGCGTTTACCGGGCAGGCAGTGGCAATGGTATCCCGTACCGCGACCAGAATGCAGGAAAACGTTGGACAATCAGTGGATGAAACCATCCGCCAGTTTAAACGCCTGCGGGATGATCCGGTGAATGCGGCGAAAGAACTGGACAGGACACTGCATTTTCTGACCGCCACCCAGCTTGAACAAATCAGGGTACTGGGCGAGCAGGGAAGAGTGGCTGATGCCGCGAAAATTGCCATGTCCGCGTATTCGGAAGAAATGAATAAGCGGATGGGGGACGTACACGACAATCTGGGCTGGATTGAAAGAGCATGGAATGCTGTCGGTGATGCGGCGAAGTGGGCATGGGATCGGATGCTGGATATCGGGCGGGAAGACACGCTCGATGAAAAGATCGCGACACTGCAGGAAAAAATCGCGCGCGGCAGAAAAACGCCCTGGACGGTGTCTTCCTCCCAGACTGAATACGATCAGCAGCAGCTGAACGAACTTCAGGAACAGAAACGCCAGAAGGACCTGCTGGATGCGAAGGCGCAGGCAGAGCGTAATTATCAGGAAACGCAGAAACGTCGGAACGAGCAGAACGCCGCGCTGAACCGGGATAATGAAACTGAATCCCTGCGGCACCAACGGGAGGTGGCGCGCATTACCGCCATGCAGTATGCCGATGCTGCTGTACGCAATGCCGCACTGGAGCGCGAAAATGAACGTCATAAAAAGGCGTTGTCACAACAGGCGAAAAAGCCAAAGACTTACCACAACGACGAGGCCAGGCGACTGCTTTTGCAGTACAGCCAGCAACAGGCGCAGACTGAAGGGCAGATTGCCGCCGCGAAGCTTTCCACGACCGAAAAAATGACGGAAGCGCATAAGCAGCTTTTGTCATTTCAGCAGCGCATCGCTGATTTGTCCGGTAAAAAACTGACGGCGGATGAACAAAGCGTACTGGCACATAAGGATGAAATTGCGCTTGCGCTACAGAAGTTGGATATCTCACAACAGGATTTGCAACACCAGAATGCCCTTAATGAACTGAAGAAAAAGACGCTCACATTGACCAGCCAGCTCGCTGACGAAGAATCCCGCGTCAGGCAACAGCACGCAATGGCGCTGGCCACAATGGGTATGGGCGATCAGCAACGTGGCCGATACGAAGAGCGTCTGAAAATTCAGCAGCACTACCAGGAACAACTGGAGCAGCTTAAACGCGACAGCAAGGCAAAAGGGACATACGGTTCTGACGAATATCGTCAGGCGGAGCAGGCGCTGAAGGGCAGTCTCAATCGCCGGCTGGCTGAGTGGGCGGATTACAATTCGAAAGTGGACGCTGCGCAGGGAGACTGGACTCTGGGGGCGTCGCGTGCGCTGGATAACTTTATGGCGCAGGGCAGCAACGTGGCGGGCGCAACGGAGCAAATGTTCACATCGGCATTCAACAGTATGGGCAACGGGCTGGCGACGTTCGTTACCACTGGAAAACTAAACTTTAAATCTTTCACCGCATCCATCGTGTCAGATCTGGCAAAAATTTCAGCACGTATGGCAATGATGCAGGCTGTAAAGGGAATCGGATCTGCTCTGGGATTTGGTGTGACAGCCAATGCGACTGGTGGAGTTTATCAGTCTTCTGAACTGAGCCGATACAGCGGCAGCATTGTTAATCGCCCGACATTTTTTGCTTTTGCCAAAGGTGCCGGGGTGATGGGCGAGGCAGGACCGGAGGCAATATTACCACTTCGTCGTGGTGCTGACGGTAAGCTGGGTGTCGTGGCAGCCGGTTCAGGAGGGATGGCGATGTTTGCGCCTGAGTACAACATTGAAATCCACAACGACGCCGGCAACGGACAGATTGGTCCGCAGGCATTACAGGCCGTATATAACATTGGAAAAAAAGCCGCCATTGATTTCTGGCAACAGCAGTCGCGTGACGGGGGTATTGCTGGAGGAGGGCGATAACAATGGAAACATTTAACTGGAAGATCCGCCCTGATATGACAGTGGAATCAGAACCAAAAGTCACCTCCATAAAACTGGGTGACGGGTATGAACAACGGCGTCCAGCCGGGCTGAACAACCATCTGGCGAAGTATAACGTAACGGTCCGGATTCGTAAGGGAGAACATCAGAACCTTGAGGCATTTTTATCCCGCCACGGTGGAGTGAAATCCTTTCTCTGGACACCGCCTTATACCTGGACACAAATTCGGGTGATTTGCCGCAAATGGTCGATTAGCGTTGGCTCTCTTTGGGTGACTGTGACCACGACTTTTGAACAGGTTGTTATCTGAGGAGGAGTGATGCAGGACATTTCGCAGGATACGCTGAACGAAGCCGCTAAACTGGCGCAGTCCGCCAGGATCACTTTGTGGGAAATCGATCTGACACAGTCTGGCGGTGATCGTTATTTTTTTTGTAACGAGGCGAATGAAAAGGGGGAGGCGGTTACCTGGCAGGGACGGAAATATGACGTTTATCCTGTAGACGGTTGCGGATTTGAAATGAACGGCAAAGGCGCAGCTGCGCGCCCGTCACTGAAGGTATCCAATCTTTACGGTATGGTGACCGGAATGGTGGAGGATTTGCATAGCCTGGTTGGGGCGACGGTCATCCGCAGGATAGTATATGCCCGGTTTCTCGATGCCGTGAATTTTCAAAACGGCAACCAGGAGGCTGACCCGGAGCAGGAATCCGTAAGCCGATGGGTGATCGAGCAGTGCAGTGATCTGACGGCGGTAAGTGCGACATTTGTCCTGGCAACACCGACTGAAACGGACGGATGTGTCTTCCCCGGGCGAATTATGCTGGCCAATACCTGTACATGGATATACCGCTCTGACGAATGCGGTTATACGGGACCAGCTGTCGCAGATGAATTTGATAACCCTACCGCCGATCCGGCAAAAGATGCCTGCAGCCGCTGCGCCCGGGGATGCGCCCTGCGTAACAATACCGGAAACTTTGGCGGTTTCCTCTCCATTAATAAACTTTCACAGTAAATCATCATGAAAGAACAGGATATTCTGGCGCACGCCAGACGGTGTGCGCCTGCGGAGTCGTGCGGCTTCGTGGTGAGAACACAGGCGGGAGAACGGTATCTCCCCTGTGTGAATATTTCTGCCGCGCCGGAGGATTATTTCCGTATGGCGCCGGAGGACTGGCTGAGGGCTGAAACGCAGGGGGAGATTGTGGCGCTGGTTCACAGCCATCCTGGCGGCCAGCCGTATCTGAGCGATGTGGACCGCAGGCTGCAGGTTCAAAGCGACCTGCCGTGGTGGTTGGTATGCGACGGGCAGGTACATAAATTCCGCTGTGTACCACACCTGACCGGACGGCATTTTAAACATGGGGTTTTTGACTGTTACACGCTGTTCCGTGATGCCTATCATCTGGCGGGGATTGATATGCCGGATTTTCACCGGGACGACGACTGGTGGCGGCATGGTGACAATCTCTATCTGGATAATCTGGAGACGACGGGGTTTTACCGTGTCAGCGCAGCCAGTGCGCAGCCCGGCGACGTGCTGATTTGCTGCTTTGGCTCCTCCGTTCCGAACCACGCAGCGATTTACTGCGGCGACGGAGAGCTGCTGCACCATATTCCTGAACAACTGAGTAAACGTGAGAGGTATACCGACAAATGGCAACGACGCACGCACTCCATCTGGCGACACCGGGCATGGCGCGAATTTGCCTTTACGGGGATCTGCAACGATTTTGCCGCCGCGTCAGCCTGCAGGTAGCCAGTGGTGCTGAAGCTGTCCGGGCACTGGCGGTACAGTTGCCCGGTCTCCGGCAGAAACTGAACGACGGCTGGTATCAGGTACGCATAGCCGGAGACGATGTTACGGCTGATACCCTGACAACCAGCCTGCATGACCCGCTGCCGCCTGGCGCGGTGATTCATATTGTGCCGCGTCTGGCCGGGGCCAAACCTGGCGGGGTGTTTCAGGCGGTGCTTGGTGCGGCGCTGATTGCCGTTGCCTGGTGGAACCCGGCAGGCTGGCTGGGGGCGGCGGCGGTATCCGGTATGTATATGACCGGCGCGTCGATGATTCTGGGCGGTGTGGCGCAGATGCTGGCACCCAAACCAAAAATGTCCGAAATGAGGCAGACCGATAACGGCAGGCAGAACACGTATTTCTCGTCGCTGGATAATATGGTTGCCAACGGTAACACGTTGCCGGTGCTGTACGGCGAGATGCAGGTGGGGTCACGCGTGATTTCCCAGGAAGTCAGTACCGCTGATGAAGGAGATGGTGGTCAGGTTGTGGTGATTGGCCGCTGACAACAGAACAGATTCAGACAGAACCGCCTCCGGGCGGTTTTGTCGTTTTACGGGGTTAATAAATGGGAAAGGGCGGAGGAAAAGGGCATACGCCCCGCGAGGCACCGGATAACCTGAAATCCACGCAGCTACTGAGCGTCATCGATGCCATCAGCGAGGGACCGATAGAAGGCCCGGTGAACGGTCTGCACAGTGTTCTGGTAAACCAGACGCCGGTGGTGGACCGCGACGGTAACACGAATATCCACGGCGTGAAGGTGGTATACCGCGTCGGTGAGCAGGAACAGACCCCGCTGGAGGGATTTGAATCGTCCGGCGCCGAGACGGTGCTTGGTGTACAGGTCAAATACGACAATCCGGTGACCAGAACCATCACGGCTGCAAATATTGACCGCCTGCGTTTTACGTTCGGCGTGCAGTCACTGGTGGAGGCCAACAGCAAGGGCGACCGCAATCCGACATCCGTCAGACTGCAAATCCATCTTGAGCGCTATGGTCAGTGGGTGGTGGAAAAAGAGATTACGATTACCGGGAAAACAACCACACAGTATCTGGCCTCGGTGATAGTGGATAATCTCCCTCCCCGGCCATTTGGTATCCGGATGGTACGTGTGACGGCAGACAGTACCACTGACCAGTTACAGAACAACACGGTCTGGTCGTCGTATACCGAGATTATTGATGTCCGGCAGCGCTATCCCAACACCGCCGTAATTGGCCTGCAGGTGGAGTCTGAGCAGTTCGGCAGCCAGCAGGTGACGCGAAATTACCATTTTTTCGGGCGGATTATTCATGTGCCGTCGAATTACGATCCGGTAGCGCGAACCTACAGCGGCATCTGGGACGGCACGTTCAAGCCTGCATACAGCAATAATCCGGCGTGGTGTCTCTGGGATGTGCTGACACATCCCCGTTATGGCATGGGACAGCGAATCGGCGCGGCGGACGTGGACAGGTGGGCGCTGTATGCAATAGGCCAGTACTGCGACCAGATGGTCCCTGACGGATTCGGCGGGACAGAGCCGCGTATGACCTTTAATGCGTATCTGGCACAGCAGCGTAAGGCGTGGGATGTGCTGACCGACTTCTGCTCCGCCATGCGTTGTATGCCGGTGTGGAACGGGCAGAGGCTGACCTTCGTGCAGGACAGGCCCTCGGATACAGTCTGGACCTATACCCGCAGCAATGTGGTAATGCCGGATGAGGGTACACCGTTCCGTTACAGCTTCAGTGCGCGGAAGGACCGCCATAATGCGGTAGAGGTGAACTGGATCGACCCTGATAATGGCTGGCAGACATCCACGGAACTGGTGGAAGACACGGTCGCCATCAGTCACTACGGACGCAATCTGGTAAAAATGGATGCGTTTGGCTGTACCAGTCGCGGGCAGGCGCACCGCGCCGGGCTGTGGCTGATAAAAACGGAGCTGCTGGAAACCCAGACGGTTGATTTTAGTGTGGGTGCGGAGGGGCTGCGCCACGTTCCCGGTGATGTGATTGAGGTTTGCGACGAGGATTATGCCGGCATCAGCCTGGGCGGGCGGATTCTGTCCGTTGACCGCGCCCGCCGCATTCTGACCCTTGACAGGGAGATTACCCTGCCGTCGTCCGGCACCACGCTGATAAGCCTGGTGGATGGCGAAGGCTTGCCGGTCAGCGTGGACGTGCAGTCTGTTACCGACGGTGTGCAGGTTCAGGTCAGCCGGATACCGGACGGCGTGGCGGAATACAGCGTCTGGGGGCTGAAACTGCCGTCGCTGCGCCAGCGTCTCTTCCGGTGTGTGGCTGTCCGGGAAAATGACGACGGAACGTATGCCATCACCGCCGTACAGCATGTTCCGGAAAAAGAGTCCATCGTGGACAACGGGGCATCGTTCGACCCGCAGCCCGGAACGATTCACGGCACTGTTCCCCCGGCGATACAGCATCTGACCACAGAAATTCTGGCGGAGGAGGGACAGTATCAGGTACTGGCGCGCTGGGACACACCGCGAGTCGTTAAGGGCGTCTCTTTTTCGTTGCGCCTGAACGTGGCGGCGGAAGATGGCAGTGACCGGCTGGTAAGCAGCGCAGGAACGCCGGATACGCAGTACCGGTTCCGGGGGCTGACGCCGGGGCGCTACACCCTGTCCGTCAGGGCGGTGAACAGCCAGGGACAACAGGGAGACCTGGCGAGCACACAGTTCAGCATCTCCGCGCCGGCGGCACCATCATTTATCGAACTCACCCCTGGCTATTTCCAGATTACTGCCACACCGCGTCAGGCGGTATACGACCCGACGGTGCAGTATGAGTTCTGGTTTTCAGACGCGCAGATTACGGATATCTATCAGGTGGAAAACGCCGCACGATATCTGGGAACGGCGCTGTACTGGATAGCGGCCAGCGTGAATATCAGGCCAGGCAGGGATTACTATTTTTATATCCGGGCGGTAAATCAGGTCGGTAAATCCGCATTCGTGGAGGCGACCGGGCAGGCCAGCAACGATGCCGCAGGCTATCTGGATTTTTTCAAAGGGCAGATAACTGAAAGTCACCTGGGTAAGGAGCTGCTGGAAAAAGTAGATCTGACGGAGGATAACGCCAGCAAACTGCAGCAGTTTTCGAAGGAGTGGCAGGACGCTAACGATAAATGGAACGCCATGTGGGGCGTCAAAATAGAGCAGACCAAAGACGGCAAATATTATGTGGCCGGACTTGGACTGAGCATGGAAGACACGCCTGACGGGAAGATAAGCCAGTTCCTGGTGGCGGCGGATCGCATTGCTTATATTAACCCGGCAAACGGAAACGAGACGCCCGGATTCGTCATGCAGGGCGACCAGATAATCATGAACGAGGCGTTCCTGAAATACCTGAGCGCGCCGACCATTACCAGTGGCGGGAATCCTCCGGCATTTTCCCTGACGCCGGATGGAAAGCTGACTGCGAAAAATGCGGATATCAGCGGCCATATCAACGCTGTATCAGGCTCGTTTACGGGAGAAATCAATGCCACCTCCGGTAAGTTTTCTGGCGTGATAGAAGCGAGAGAGTTTGTCGGTGATATCTGCGGCTCAAAAGTCATGCAGGGCGTGAGCATCAGGGCGACGAACGACGAACGCAGCACCTCAACACGGTATACCGACAGCGCCACCTATCAGATTGGGAAAACCATCACGGTGATGGCTAACTGTGAGCGTAATGGTGGCTCCGGTGCCATCACCGTCACGATAAATATTAACGGCCAGGTGAAAACGGCGGAGGTTATGCCGTATACCGCAGGTATTCCGGCCATGTATCAGACCGTCGTCTTTTCGGTCTACACCACTTCACCTGTCGTGGATATCAGCGTCTCTCTGAGGGTTCGTGGGCAGTACACCACGTCTGCTTCCGTCTGGCCGCTGGTGATGGTTTCCCGGTCGGGGAGTAACTTCACAAACTGACCGGATTTCCGGTCCCTTTCGTTTAACGAGGAACAAATATGACTATGTCGCGCGTAATTTCTCTGGCGGCAGGGCTTTCCCTGTCCGTTTTATTTTCCACTGCTGCCGTTGCCGATAACGGAAGAGGAAGCGGCAACAGCAATATTGAAAACCAGACCCGGATTTATACCGGCACCGACCGTGGGCAGAAACAGCACCGCGAGGCAAAGGGAAAAACAATCACGCGGAGCGTCCAGTGTTCACTGCCGGCGTATTTACGCGACCCGGACAATCAGTGCTGAGATGTGAACGAATCTGAAAGCCTGCCTGCGGGCGGGCTTTTTTATGGAGGTAATATGCCAGTACTTATTTCCGGCGTACTGAAAGATGCCACGGGAACACCGGTACAGAACTGCACCATTCAGCTGAAAGCCAGCCGGACCAGTACGACGGTGGTCGTGAATACGGTGGCATCGGAAAATCCGGATGACGCCGGGCGCTACAGCATGGATGTGGAGCAGGGGCAGTACACTGTCATGCTCCTGGTGGAAGGGTATCCCCCGTCACATGCCGGAGTTATTACGGTCTACGATGATTCAAAACCGGGAACCCTGAATGATTTTCTGGGGGCCATGACGGAAGACGACGTCCGCCCGGAGGCGCTGCGGTATTTTGAGTCGATGGTGGAAGAAGTTGCCCGCCAGGCATCGGAGGCATCGCGGAATGCCACTGTCGCAGGGCAGGCATCTGAACAGGCGCAGACATCAGCAGGTCAGGCGGCGGAAAGCGCCACGGCAGCAGTGAATGCAGCCGGAGCGGCAGAAGCATCAGCCACACAGGCAGCCTCATCCGCAGCATCTGCGGAGAGCAGCGCAGGTACGGCGACCACAAAAGCCGGGGAGGCATCAGCCAGCGCGGCGTCGGCTGACACAGCCAGAACGGCGGCAGCCGCATCGGCAGCCGCAGCGAAAACATCTGAAGCGAATGCAGATGCCTCCCGTACTGCCGCCGGAGATTCAGCTGCTGCCGCAGCCGCCAGCGCGACGGCGGCGCAGACATCAGCAGCGCGCGCCGGAGCATCCGAAACCGCCGCGAAGACGTCAGAAACGCGGGCGGCTTCCAGTGCCGGTGATGCAGGTGCGTCAGCCACTGCGGCGGCAGCGTCGGAAAAGGCGGCAGCCGCATCGGCAGCCGAAGCAAAAACATCTGAGACAAACGCAGCAACGTCAGCAAGTACAGCAGCGGCCAGCGCAACAGCCGCCTCGTCATCAGCATCGGAGGCATCCACCCACGCCGCCGCATCTGATACCAGCGCATCACTGGCGGCGCAAAGCAGTACTGCTGCCGGAGCAGCAGCCACCAGAGCAGAAGATGCCGCAAAACGGGCAGAAGACATTGCGGACGTGATTTCCTTGGAAGATGCCAGCCTGACGAAAAAAGGTATCGTTAAGTTAAGCAGCGCCACGGACAGTGACAGCGAAGCGCTGGCAGCCACGCCAAAGGCGGTCAAAGCTGTCATGATTGAGGCACAGACCAAAGCGCCGCTGGACAGTCCGGCACTGACCGGTACGCCAACGGCACCAACGCCGGAAACCACAGCTGCAGGTATTGAAATTGCCACAGCAGCGTTTGTTGCGGCGAAAGTGGCACAGTTGGTTGGTTCTGCGCCGGAAGCGCTGGACACGCTGAAAGAACTGGCTGACGCGCTGGGTAACGATCCTAATTTTTCTACTACGGTACTGAATAAACTGGCGGGCAAGCAGCCGCTGGACGATACACTGACAGCGCTGTCAGGAAAAAGCGTTGACGGTCTTATCGAATACGTTGGTTTACGGGAAACCATAAATCACGCCGCCGATGCATTACTAAAATCACAGAACGGTGGCGATATTCCGGAAAAGCCGCTGTTTGTACAAAATATCGGAGCGCTTCCTGCATCAGGTACGGCTGTTGCAGCGAACAGACTGGCATCACGCGGCGCGCTTCCGGCACTGACTGGTACGACAAGAGGCAGCGATAGCGGCCTGATAATGGGCGAGGTTTACAATAACGGTTATCCAACGCAATACGGGAATATTTTGCGTCTGACCGGAACCGGTGATGGGGAAATCCTCATTGGCTGGAGCGGGACAAACGGTGCGTCAGCACCCGCATATATTCGCAGCCATCGAGATAACGCCGACGCTGAGTGGTCCGAATGGGCAATGCTCTACACCACACTAAACCCACCTCCGGATTCGCATCCAGTAGGGGCGGCGATTGCATGGCCGTCTGATGTGCTCCCGGATGGTGGTTATGCTTTTATGTATGGGCAGTCCTTCGATAAATCTGCTTACCCGTTACTGGCTATAGCGTATCCGTCCGGCGTTATTCCTGACATGCGAGGCTGGACAATAAAGGGTAAGCCCATCAGTGGGCGCGCTGTACTCTCCCAGGAGATGGACGGCAACAAATCGCACTCGCACACCGCGCGGGCGCAGGATACTGACTTAGGGACAAAATCTACCTCATCCTTTGATTACGGTACGAAATCGACCAATACCACGGGCAACCATACTCACCAGTTCGGCGGTTATATCAATTCATACTGGGGAGATTCCAATCACACCTCATTTCAGCCTGGAGGTGGTGCATGGACACAGGCCGCTGGCGACCATGCGCATACAGTTTATATCGGAGGACACGAGCATACCATGTATATCGGTCCACACGGACACGTCGTTATTGTGGACGCAGACGGTAATGCGGAAACAACAGTGAGAAATATCGCATTTAATTATATTGTGAGGCTGGCATGATTAAATTAATTCTTTCAGCACCCGTGCCAGCAATGGCTGCGGCTTTTGAACATTCTTTTCAGAATACCGAAAATGTGGAAATTATCCCAGGACCGTTTGAAACCATACCGGAATTTGACTGCATGGTCAGTGCGGCAAACTCTTTCGGTTTGATGGATGGCGGCGTGGATGCTGCGATAACAGCATATTTTGGGCTGCAGTTACAGGAACGTGTACAGCAAAATATCATCCGTGAATATCTGGGAGAACAGCCCGTCGGCAGCGCCTTTGTTATTGAAACGGGTAACAGTCAGCATCCGTGGCTGGTTCATGCCCCGACGATGCGCGTTCCTCTGATAATCGACGGCACCGACGCGGTTTATAATGCAACACGTGCAGCGTTATTAGCGATATTTCAGCACAATAAAAGCGCCGGGGAAGGCAGGAAAATTAAATCAGTGGTATTCCCTGCGATGGGGGCCGGGTGTGGTCAGGTATCTCCGGACAGTGTCGCCCGGCAAATGAAGCTGGCGTGGGATGGTTTTATTAACTGTGCCTCGGAAATTAACTGGCAATACGCCAGCGCCCGCCAGGATGCTGTATTCAGCACAACGGCATACTGTCCGTCAAAGGCGCTTTGTCCGAACGCCAGAACGGAATATATCGGTTTTGGTGATTACAGAACGTATTGCAAAAAATCAGGTAACACCTGCATCAGTCCCCGTCATCAGGTCGATGATATTTATATTGGTGCGCATAGCCATACTGTTTCCCCCGGTACTTATCCCCACAGCCATCACCTGAATACAGAATATTTATCCGGAGTAAAAAATGACGTTTAAAATGAGCGACACCCCGCAGACAATTAAAATTTTTAATCTTCGTTCAGATACAAACGAATTTATTGGCGCAGGTGATGCATATATCCCGCCGCACACTGGATTACCGGCAAACTGTACTGATATCGCCCCTCCTGATATTCCCTCCAGTCATATTGCTGTATTTGACGCTGAAACCCAAACATGGAGTCTGCAGGAGGATCACCGCGGCGAGACGGTTTACGACACAACAACTGGCAATCAGGTTTATATCTCCGCTCCCGGCCCGCTGCCTGAAAATGTCACATCAGTTTCACCAGGCGGTGAATACCAGAAATGGGATGGTAAGGCGTGGGTAAAAGACGGAGCGGCTGAAAAAGCAGCGCAACTTCGTCAGGAGGAAGAAACCAAAAGCAGGCTCCTGCAAATGGCATCTGAAAAAATCGCGCCGTTACAGGATGCTGTTGATCTTGATATCGCAACAGATGATGAGAAAGCGCAGCTCGACGAATGGAAAAAATACAGAGTGTTGGTAAACCGGGTGGACACCACAAGTCCTGACTGGCCTGATGTGCCTGTAAGCCAGTAAAGTAATGTTGATAAAATGTGGAGTTATTATCACTTATCAGTGGCTGTCTGTTTGTGTTTTCAGCACGAATAATTTCCAGAACCTGCATTTCTCCGGG
The DNA here is from genome assembly GCF_046551895.1 of Salmonella sp. SAL03688. Lineage (NCBI taxonomy): Bacteria > Pseudomonadati > Pseudomonadota > Gammaproteobacteria > Enterobacterales > Enterobacteriaceae > Salmonella > Salmonella sp. SAL03688. Next base: position 1,584 of record NZ_JBGDVI010000027.1, on the reverse strand, counting down.
CGCAATACGAACGGTGTGCTGGTTATTCGCCAGGATATACTGCGTTCCGTCACCGTTCTGTTTGATTCCAATATCGTCATCACAGCATTAAATATTAATATTTCATTCTGTGATTATTCATTGTGAATGTAAATGATTTTAAAACAACATGAATAAAATTTTATAGTTAATGGTATTTGCTCTATTTTTATATCATAAATTATGTAATTGTTCAGTCAATAAATAAAATTTACATGCTAAGAGTTTACATCTCTAATGGCAAATTTTTAGAGAGTTTAAATGGCAGATGGTTTGTGTAAGTCAAGTCCGCATAAAATAAGTTGATTTATAATGTTGATTTAGGCTCGCTTTGTGTTGTTTTTGTTTTTATCACTTGTTTCGGTTGTGTTAATAGACATACTGAATTGAAAGAGACACAATGTAAATGAACAGGCAATAAACTAACTCTTTCAGGCAGATTTTTCTGGCCAACAGAAGATTTATGTTTCTGCGTTGGACAGATGCTACTGGTGTTCATGAACACCATAATTAGAGTAATCTTAAGGAGTGGTTATGAAAAAAGAAGCATTAGTACTTATCTTATCTGCAGGCATTTTTGCTATAAATACTGCACAGGCAGATACCAACTCACTTACTGCTGGATACTCTCAAGGCAAAATGAAAGATGGCGGTAATATCCGTGGGGTGAATGTTAAGTATCATTATCAGGGGGATTTTCCTGTAGGGATTATCACCTCTTTAACTTACATGTATGACAATGACAGGTCTTCTGGAACTGATGAGGATACCGGAGAAACCTACCATGATAAGTCGAATGTAAAATATGGCTCGTTAATGGTTGGCCCGACTTATCAAGTAAATGACTCTTTTTCTTTATATGCACTGGTAGGGGCTGCAATCCTTAAAGCAAGAGATAAAGAAAACGGTACCTGGGAGGATGGTAGTCCATACACGAATTCAGCGTCAATCAATGAAAAAGCGCTGGCATGGGGGGCTGGCGTACAAATGAATCCCACAAAGAATTTTGTTATTGATGTGGGATATGAAGGAAGCCGTGAGCTCTTGACACAAATTAATGGATTTAATATTGGTGTTGGGTATCGCTTCTGAACCTCATAACTTATGCGGAAGAAGTACCTTCCGCATAGATTCATTATAGGGTAACTTTTGTCAGGACATAATAAGCGGAGCTGATGGTGAGAAAGCGCAGCTTGATGAGTGGAAAAAGTATTGTGCTTGAGTAAACTGTGTGAAGCCATCTAACTAAACCTGACTGACCGGAACAGCCAGCCAGGATTTTATTATTTATCAAGAAAAACCAGGCCTTATTTATAGCAAATATGAAGAAGACCTGTCTGTCATAACTGATAAGGTTACTGGTTAGTATATTAAATTTATACTCAATAAACTCCACAAATTTTAAACCAATCTTCAGGGACGGGTATGGCAGCAGGCCAAAGAGTACACCACCTTCGAGACATTGTATTAATTTTTTCTTCTTTTTTATGATATTGAGAGTCTGCCGCTATTGTAAGAGCAGAATATAGTGAAGGTGGTAATATTAAAACCATTGCTAAAAATACG
>NZ_JBGDVI010000026.1:0-57950 GCF_046551895.1 Salmonella sp. SAL03688 | reverse complement strand
GACCACACGGATATCCGGGTGTTAAGCCTGTATGCGTTCAGCGCCTTTGAGCAGCAGCGCTTTGGCGAGGCGGTGGCGGCCTGGGAGATGATGCTGAAGCTGCTGCCGGCGGGTGACGCCCGGCGGGCGGTGATAGAGCGCAGTATCCGGCTGGCGCAGGAGAAATAAGACCCTGACGGCCCGGTGGCGCGGCGCCATCGGGCCTGGCTATCCCAACGATACGCTAAAGCCTGAAAGTGAAGCCCGTGTGCAGTATGATGACGAGCATCGTCTCTTATCAGGACATCCTATGAAACAAATCACCTTTACGCCGCGCCATCACCAGCTTACCAACACCAATACCTGGACGCCTGACAGCCAGTGGCTGGTCTTTGATGTACGGCCTTCAGGCGCGTCATTTACGGGCAAGACCATTGAGCGTGTCAATGTGCATACCGGCGACGTGGAGGTGATTTATCGCGCCGTGCAGGGTGCGCATGTCGGCGTGGTGACGGTGCATCCTGCCGACAATCACTATGTGTTTATTCATGGCCCTGAAAACCCTGATGAGACGTGGCATTACGATTTCCACCACCGCCGGGGCGTTATTGCAACGCCGGGGGGCGTGACTAACCTCGATGCGATGGATATTACTGCGCCGTATACTCCCGGCGCGCTGCGCGGCGGCAGCCACGTCCATGTATTTAGCCCGAACGGCGAGCTGGTGAGTTTTACCTATAATGACCACGTTCTGCATGAGCGAGATCCGGCGCTGGATCTGCGTAATGTCGGCGTGGCCGTGCCGTATGGGCCGGTTACGGTGCCGGTTCAGCATGCGCGCGAATACAGCGGTAGCTACTGGTGCGTACTGGTTAGCCGCACGACGCCTGCGCCGAGACCTGGCAGTGATGACATTAACCGCGCCTATGAAGAGGGCTGGGTGGGCAACCGCCAGATCGCCTTTATTGGCGATACGCTGTCGCTGACGGGCCAAAAAGTCCCGGAGCTGTTTATTGTCGATTTACCGTGTCATGAAAACGGCTGGAAACAGGCAGGCGACACGCCGCTGACGGGAACCGAATCAACAATGCCATCGCCGCCGTTGGGCGTAGTTCAGCGGCGTCTTACCTTCACTCACCAGCGTGTTTATCCGGGACTCACTAACGAACCACGCCACTGGGTCCGCAGTAATCCGCAGGCGACGGCGATCGCCTTTTTGATGCGGGACGATAACGGCGTAGCGCAACTGTGGCTGATATCGCCGCAGGGAGGCGAGCCCCGGCAGTTAACGCATCATGCGACCGGCGTACAGTCAGCGTTTAACTGGCATCCGTCGGGTAAATGGCTGGGACTGGTGCTGGAAAATCGGATTGCCTGCTGCGACGCACAAAGTGGGAGGATCGACTTCTTAACCGCCAGGCACGACAACCCGCCGTCTGCGGACGCCGTCGTTTTTTCACCGGATGGGCGACACGTCGCATGGATGGAAGAGGTGAAAGGGTTCCGTCAGCTATGGGTGACGGAAACCGGGCGATAAATCAGGGAGGAGGCATCTTCGCCGGGGGGATGACGGCATTGGTCATTTTCGTCTCCTCCTCGCTTTTCTCTACGCGCGATCTTACCGAACTGTCTTTGCGGAAGATGTCCCACGGCAGAAGGATCGTATCCATCACGGCGGTAAACGGCATATCCAGGATGGCCAACGATTTTGTGCCCCAGTTTGTCTCATCGTTACCGATCATCGTAGCGCTGGCGCGCGTGCCAGGATAAGTACCCTCTTTACCGCCGGTGTGCGACATGACGCTTGAACAACCGCTTAATAAAAGCATCCCATTCCATATTATCAGCGTTAACCACACGTTTTTTATCATCACTCATTCATCTGTTGGTTGTCGTTATTTGCATGATGAGTTATAGCGATCCGTTGCTAAAAATAACATCACCAGTACGTGGCACTGTGGCGGTAATCGCACTTTAACAATCAGTGCTGTCCCAACCAGTCTATGCAATAGCCAATAAACTGCAAAAAAAAGTCGGATTAAAATACTTGAAAAGTACGTATTCAGACCCATTTATAAGACGTAGTGAATAGAAGGGCACGCCTGATGGGTGTTCTGGCAATCCTGGCCTGTCCATGATGGAAGGTCTGACATTCTCGCTGATTTCAGGAGTTTATGATTATGCGTAACTTTGATTTATCCCCGCTGTACCGTTCTGCCATTGGTTTTGACCGTCTGTTTAACCTGCTTGAAAATAACCAAAGCCAAAGTAATGGCGGCTACCCTCCGTACAACGTTGAGCTGGTAGACGAAAACCACTACCGCATCGCCATTGCCGTTGCCGGTTTCGCGGAAAGCGAACTGGAGATTACCGCCCAGGATAATTTACTGGTGGTAAAAGGCGCTCATGCGGACGAGCAGAAAGAACGTACTTACCTGTATCAGGGCATTGCCGAGCGTAACTTTGAACGTAAGTTCCAGTTAGCGGAGAACATTCACGTTCGCGGCGCAAACCTGGTCAACGGGCTGCTGTATATCGAACTGGAGCGCGTGATTCCGGAAGCGAACAAACCGCGCCGTATCGAAATTAACTGATTCCGTCGGGTCGCGTTGCGCGGCCTGTCATCCCATGCTCGCCGTCAGGGAGCATATTCGCACGTAAAGTGTGAAGGTAAAAACTCGCTTCTTAGAAGGAGAAATGATTATGCGTAACTACGATTTATCCCCACTGCTGCGTCAATGGATCGGTTTTGACAAGCTGGCCAATGCGCTGCAAAACAGCGGCGAAAGCCAGAGCTTCCCGCCCTATAACATCGAAAAAAGCGACGATAACCATTATCGCATTACCTTAGCGTTAGCCGGTTTCCGTCAGGAAGATCTGGATATTCAACTGGAAGGCACGCGCCTGACGGTGAAAGGCACGCCGGAACAGCCGGAAAACGAGCCCAAATGGTTACATCAGGGCCTGGTCATGCAGCCTTTTAGCCTGAGCTTTACGCTGGCTGAAAATATGGAAGTTTCCGGCGCGATGTTTACCAACGGCCTGCTGCATATTGATTTAACCCGCAACGAGCCGGAAACCATTGCGCCGCAGCGTATCGCCATTAACGAACGCTCCGCATTAAATAGCTAATGAGCTCCTTGCCTTGCCCCGCCAGAGATGGCGGGGCTTTTTTGTGCCACGAAAAAGGGTAAGACGCTGCCGAAGTCAGGACGTCTGGGCGGTTTTGTAACATGAGAATGTGCGCCATGCTGTATATATGCCTTAACGGTTCAGTCATAATCCCTATAAATTGAAATGTTACTCACAGGGAAGAAAAGATGAGTGATATCGCATTGACGGTCAGCGTTCTGGCGTTGGTGGCGGTTGTCGGTTTATGGATCGGCAACATTAAAGTGCGCGGTGTCGGCTTTGGTATTGGCGGCGTTCTGTTCGGCGGTATTATCGTCGGCCACTTCGTCGATCAGGCTGGGGTGACGCTGAGCGGCGATATGCTGCACTTTATCCAGGAATTCGGCCTGATCCTTTTTGTTTATACCATCGGCATACAGGTGGGGCCGGGGTTTTTCGCCTCGCTGCGCGTTTCCGGGCTGCGTCTCAATCTGTTTGCTGTTTTGATTGTGATTATGGGCGGGTTAGTCACCGCGATTCTGCATAAAATTTTCGCTATTCCGCTGCCAGTGGTGCTGGGGATTTTCTCCGGCGCAGTCACCAATACGCCTGCGTTAGGGGCGGGTCAGCAAATCCTGCGCGATCTGGGAACGCCAGTGGATCTGGTGGATCAGATGGGGATGAGCTATGCGATGGCGTATCCGTTTGGCATCTGCGGTATTTTGCTCACCATGTGGCTGATGCGGCTGATTTTTCGCGTTAACGTCGAGGCGGAGGCGCAGAAGCACGAATCCTCTCTCGCTAACGGTCATTCATTAATTCAAACAATGAATATCCGTGTCGAGAATCCGAACCTCAATAATATGGCTATCCAGGATGTGCCGATCCTGAACAGCGATAAAATCATTTGCTCACGCCTGAAACGCGACGACACGCTGATGGTGCCGTCGCCGGGGACGATTATCCAGGCAGGCGACCTGCTGCACCTCGTCGGCCAATCTACCGACCTGCATAACGCGCAACTGGTGATCGGCAAGGAAGTGGACACCTCGTTGTCGACGCGCGGCACGGATTTACGCGTCGAGCGTGTGGTCGTCACCAACGAAAAAGTGCTCGGCAAACGTATCCGCGATTTGCACTTTAAAGAGCGTTATGACGTGGTTATCTCCCGTCTTAACCGCGCGGGCGTTGAGCTGGTCGCCAGTAGCGACGCCAGCCTGCAGTTTGGCGACATTCTCAATCTGGTGGGGCGTCCTGCCTCGATTGATGCGGTAGCCAATGTGGTCGGCAACGCGCAGCAAAAACTCCAGCAGGTGCAGATGCTGCCGGTGTTTATCGGCATCGGATTAGGGGTTCTGCTTGGGTCAATCCCGTTGTTTGTGCCGGGATTCCCGGTCGCGTTAAAACTGGGGCTGGCCGGCGGGCCGCTGATCATGGCGCTAATTTTGGGGCGTATCGGCAGCATCGGTAAGCTGTACTGGTTTATGCCGCCGAGCGCCAACCTCGCGCTGCGTGAGTTAGGCATCGTTTTGTTTCTGGCGGTCGTTGGGCTGAAATCCGGCGGCGATTTTGTCGATACGCTGACGCAGGGCGAAGGATTAAGCTGGATTGGCTATGGTATTTTCATCACCGCTATTCCGCTGATTACCGTCGGTTTGCTGGCGCGGATTTTTGCCAAAATGAACTATCTGACGCTGTGCGGGATGCTGGCCGGTTCGATGACCGATCCGCCAGCGCTGGCATTTGCCAACAATCTTCATGCCACCAGCGGCGCGGCGGCGCTCTCTTACGCGACCGTCTATCCGTTAGTGATGTTCCTGCGTATTATCACGCCACAACTGCTGGCGGTGATTTTTTGGGGAATGGGTTAGCGCCTGATGGCGCGTTGCTTATCCAGCCTACGCACTGTGTTAAATCCAGGCTGGATAACGCGCGCCGCACCGGTCACACTTCTGCTCTTCTTCTTATCTCCTTCCTCAATGAACGCGCTAATCAGCGTAATGGCAACGAGCATAATTCCAATTTTTTCAGTTAGTTATCAATCTTCATCGCCTTTTTTTTCGTCGCGACGGGTAGTTTTTCAGCTTTTAATTCGGCAATAATGCCTTTCCTGGCGGTGGCGTTGAAAAAGGTCGCAACTGAAATGAAAAATAGCGGCAATGAGCGCGGTTGCGCCGAAACACGTCACCAGTGAACTACAGTTATTTTGCAATAAGATTCCCTTGCTGCGGGATAATGTGAAGCATATCAGCAACAACGTGAGTGGTATTCTGAAAACGAACGGGAATACATAAGAACGTAAAAGGAGTCGTCATGAAGATTTCCCGCCTCGGAGAAGCGCCGGATTATCGCTTCTCACTGGCAAATGAGCGCACCTTTCTGGCGTGGATTCGCACCTCGCTGGGATTTCTGGCGGCAGGCGTCGGTCTTGATCAGCTCGCCCCGGATTTTGCCACGCCGGTGATCCGTGAACTGCTGGCGCTACTGTTGTGTCTGTTTGCGGGCGGCCTGGCGATTTATGGCTATCTACGCTGGTTACGTAATGAAAAAGCGATGCGCCTGAAAGAGGATTTGCCTTATACCCATAGCCTGTTGATCATCAGCGTTATTTTGATGATTGTCGCGGTGATAGTGATGGGGCTGGTACTGTATGCCGGATAGTCGTAAAGCCCGTCGGCAGAACGATCCGGGACTGCAACCGGAGCGTACGTCGCTGGCCTGGTTTCGCACGCTGCTGGGATACGGGGCGTTAATGGCGTTAGCCGTCAGGCACCACTGGCATCAGGCGGGGTTCTTGTTCTGGGTGTCAATCAGCGTTCTGGCGATAGTGGCGGTGATTCTTTGGCGTTATACCCTGAGTCGTAATTTGATGGATGTTGCGCATAGCGATTTTTCCGAAACTCATGTCGTGCGTGACAAATTTTTGATCTCCCTCGCGGTGTTGTCGCTCGCAATCCTGTTTGCTGTTACCCATATTCGCCAACTTATTGCATTTATCGGGAATTTTATATGACAGGACGTCAGGACATTGTCGTGAGTGATGACCAGATTCAGGTCGTCGTAAATCGCCAGAATAGCCAGCGCCCTCAGCAACTGTACCGTAACTTACAACGGCTCGGCATTCGCAATGTCCATTTTATCCCATTGTTGGAACATGGCCGGAACGGAATGTTGACCGAGGATTCATTGTGTTCAGCAGACTGGGGGCGGTTTTTAAATAGCGTATTTGATATCTGGGTACGTGAAGATATTCAGCGTATCTCGGTTCGCCTTTTTGATGAGACGCTACAGCAGTGGTGCGGCGGCAAGGATGGCGTTGAAGCGCCGGACAAGGCGCCGCTAAGCGCTGAATGTCAGAAGTGCTCTTTATTACGATTTTGCGGCGGCGGATGCCCTGAGCATCGGGATAGCCAGGGGAAAAATCAGCTTTGCGAGGGCTACCAGACCTTTTTTAACTACTCCTCGCCGCATATGCGGGTGATGCGGGATTTACTGAAACAGCATCGCTCGCCTGAGGAGTTGATGGCGATGCTGCGTTAACGTTACAGGCCTGATAAGCGTAGCGCCATCAGGCGATGGCGTGCCGGATGGCGTAGCCGTCTTTCCGGCACTGAGCGAGTATTAGCGTCCTTTTGCCAGGTATTGTTCCATTTCATCCTCCGGCACCATGCCGCCCCCGGTTGCCCATACCAGATGCGTCGCGTTGCCGAGCTGCGTCTGACTGAATCCATGCCTTTGCTGATACGCGACGGAGGCGCAAATGCGCTGTGGCCCGGCCATCCCCGCCAGAGCTGATGGCTCCAGTCGAATTCCTTCCTCCTGCGCCAGCCAGCCCAGCATGTCATACATTGTTTGATCGTCTAAGGTATAGAGGCCGTCAAGCAGACGCTCCATTGCCCGACCAACAAAGCCCGAAGCACGACCTACCGCCAGGCCGTCAGCCGCCGTCAGGTTATCAATACCGATATCTTGTACTGAGATGGCATCGTGCAGACCGGTATAAACGCCGAGTAACATACAGGGTGAATGGGTCGGTTCGGCAAAGAAACAGTGGACGTTGTCGCCAAACGCCAGTTTCAGGCCAAAGGCGACGCCGCCAGGGCCGCCGCCAACGCCGCACGGTAGATAAACAAACAGTGGGTGACTGGCGTCAACGACGCGTCCCTGCTGCGCGAATTGCGCTTTCAGACGCTGACCCGCTACCGCATAGCCCAGAAATAGCGTGCGAGAGTTTTCATCGTCGATAAAGAAACAGTTTGGATCGGATTGCGCTGCTTTTCGGCCCTGCTCAACCGCCACGCCGTAATCATCTTCGTATTCTACGACCGTCACGCCGTGGCTACGCAGCTTCGCTTTTTTCCAGGCGCGGGCGTCGGCAGACATATGTACCGTCACTTTAAAACCGATGCAGGCGCTCATGATACCGATCGATAGCCCCAGATTGCCGGTTGAACCGACGGCGATACTGTACTGGCTGAAGAATTGTTTAAATTCCGGCGAAAGCAACACGCTATAGTCATCGTCGGTGGTTAACAGACCCGCCTCCAGCGCCAGTTTTTCCGCGTGCGTTAGCACCTCGTAGATGCCGCCGCGCGCTTTAATGGAACCAGAGATTGCCAGGTGACTGTCTTTTTTTAACAGCATTTCACCGTCGATCGTTTGCCCATACTCTTTTTCCAGCCGTTTTTGCATGGCCGGAATAGCGACCACGTCAGATTCGATCATGCCGCCAGCGGCGGCGGTTTGCGGAAACGCTTTCGCCAGATACGGCGCAAAGCGCGCCAGACGGTCATGGGCGGCGTTTACGTCCTGCTCCGTCAGGCCGACATACGGTAGACCTTGTGCAAGAGAGGTGGCGCCCGGGTTAAACCAGGTGGTTTCTTTGAGGGCGACCAGATCCTCGACCAAAGGATACCGGGCGATGAGCTTTTGTATGTTTTCCATAGTACGTCTCTTTACGATCAGATGATAAAGGAAAGCAGGAATGTGCCAGCCAGTGCAACGACAGATGCGATAAACGTGGCCGTCGTATAGTATTTAAACGTTTCATTCAGCGTAGCGCCGCAATACTGCTTGACCAGCCAGAACAGGGAATCGGTCACGATCGTGCAGCCAATGGCGCCGGAACCAATGGCAATCGCAATGATCTCCGGGCTGACGTCAGGATAGAGCGGCAGCATGGGCGCAACAATCGCCGTGGCGCCCATCATCGCCACCGTCGCAGAGCCGACCGCCGCGTGCAGAATCAGCGCTACCAGCCATGCCAGCAGAATCGGGTGCATATGCATATTTGAGAGGATCACCGCCAGCGTGTCCGCCAGCCCGCTACTTTTGAGAATGGCGTTGAACGCGCCGCCCGCGCCGATAATCAGCAGGATGTTCGCAATGGCGCCAAAGCCGTTTTCGGTGTGGGTAAGTAGTGTGCCCATACCCATATGCTGGCGCAGACCGAGTATGTAATACGCCACAAAGACAGCGATAAACATTGCGGTGATCGGATTACCGATAAACTCCAGCAGCGTATACAACGTGCCGTCTTTCGCCATATTCAGTTCAGCGACGGTTTTCACCAGCATCAGGCCAATCGGCAGCAGAACGGTAAACAGCGTTGCGCCCAGCGACGGCAGGGTGTTTTCGGCGCGCACTTCAAGATCCGCAAACTCTGTCGGTACGGGCTTGAACGGCAGACGATTACCCAGAAACTTTAAGAACAGCGGGCCGCCGACCAATGAGGCCATCAGCCCGACCAGTAGACCGTAGACAATCACCGAGCCGATATCCGCCCCCAGTTTATTTGCGACAAACAGCGCAGCCGGATGCGGCGGTACCACGCAATGGACGGCCATCAGCGCGGTACACAGCGGAATGGCCAGCTTCAGCAGCGAGGTATGGGTTTTTTTAGCGATAGAAAACGCCAGTGGGATGAGCAACACGACGCCCACTTCCACGAACAACGTGATACCGCAAATCAGCCCCACCAGTACCATGATCACGTCAGCAGAGAGCCAGCGGCAGCGCTGGAGCGTAAGCCCGATGCGTTCCGCCGCGCCGGAAACCTCCATCATTTTGCCGAGGATGGTGCCAAGACCGATAACGGCGGCCAGAAAACCGAGCGTACCGCCTATTCCGTTTTCTATCGCCGTGACCATCTCCAGCGGCCCCATGCCCATCATCGCGCCGACAAAGAAACTGGCGAGCAGTAACGCCAGGAAGGGGTGGAATTTAAACTTCACGATGGTCAATACGATTAACACGATGCTGATCAGCAGCGTGCTCACTACCCAGATTTGAGCGTGCATATCTCACCTACCCTGTGATTAATCTGTTCTTATTGGACAGAAAAACAGCACCCCTTGACAAACGATATAATTTGCCATTCACATGATGTAAATTGAATCAACTATGTGATTTCCATCTAATATTGCCTTTATTTTGCGATATGGTTCATTTTGCTTCATCTATGTGCGGATTTTTTCAGCGTGTTTTTTTACACTTCGGGAAATTAAAAGATGACTGAGGTTGCCATGGAACCCCTTCGCGATACCCGAAACCGCTTACTCAACGGCTGGCAGTTATCCAAACTCTATACTTTTGAAGTCGCGGCCAGACACCAGTCCTTTGCTCTGGCGGCAGATGAGCTGTCGTTAAGCCCCAGTGCGGTAAGTCATCGTATCAATCAACTGGAAGCCGAGTTGGGAATCCAGCTATTTGTCCGCTCTCACCGTAAAGTGGAGCTTACCCATGAAGGCAAACGGGTATTCTGGGCGCTGAAATCGTCGCTGGATACGTTGAATCAGGAAATCCTCGATATCAAAAATCAGGAACTGTCCGGCACGTTGACCGTGTATTCCCGTCCCTCTATCGCCCAGTGCTGGCTGGTACCCGCGCTGGGGGACTTTACCCGTCGCTATCCGTCAATTTCTCTCACTATGCTGACCGGCAACGATAACGTTAACCTACAGCGTGCCGGCATTGACCTGGCTATCTATTTTGACGATGCGCCGTCGGCGCAGCTCACGCACCATTTTTTAATGGATGAGGCGATTTTGCCCGTTTGCAGCCCGGATTACGCCCATCGTTTCGCCTTGCAGGACAACCTGAATAACCTGCGGCACTGTACGCTCTTACACGACAGACAGGCGTGGAGTAACGATTCGGGCACCGATGAGTGGCACAGTTGGGCGCAGCATTTTGCAGTAAATTTGCCGGATTCATCCGGCATTGGCTTCGATCGTTCTGATTTAGCGGTGATTGCCGCGATGAACCACATTGGCGTGGCGATGGGGCGTAAACGGCTGGTGCAAAAGCGTCTCGACAGCGGAGAACTGATTGCGCCTTTTGGTGACATGAGGCTGAAATGTCATCAGCATTATTATGTCACCACTCTGCCTGGCAGGCAGTGGCCGAAAATCGAGGCATTTATTCGCTGGTTGCAGGAACAGGTGTGAAGATTTATTACGCTTTGTCGCTACACCTGCCGGGAGTGAATATGCTAAATACGTGCTATCACCGTGGTAAAAATTTTAGGGGGCGTCGTGTTTAAACCGCTTATTGCCTCTCTCATGCTGACCAGCGCGGTCGTCTATGCGAAACCGATGCCTTTGACGGCGGCGCGCTATGCGCAGCAGCTTGGCGTTGGGATGGATGTTGACTGGGCGCGAACGGAACGGGGTATCCGCGAGTTTGATCCGCTGGTCGTGCGGGATTTTAAGGCAAAAGGGTTAACGCATGTCCGTATTCGTGTGGCAGGCGCGCCGACGGAAGCGCGCCTCATCCATTTGCGTAAGCTGGTAGAAGCCTGCGAATACTATGGCGTCATACCCATTATTGCCTATCAGGCGGATGCGTATAAAACCGATCCCAGCGCCAGCCATGAAAAGGAGCTGATCAACTGGTGGAGCGTGGTCGCGCGCTATTTTGGTCAGACATCCCCGCTTCTGGGGTTCGATCTCATTTATGAGCCTGCCGACAAACTCAATCATAATATGGCGTCGCTGAATCGCGTATATGACAAAACCATCCGCCTGATTCACGCCATTGACCCACAGCGGATGATTTTCGTTGCCCCCCGCATGCGCGCCGCGCCGGAGGATTTGTCGGCGCTTAAACTGCCGGCGCAAAGCCAGAACTATGTACTGGCGGAGTGGCACATCTTCCCGTGGGGACCCCTGAAAAGCGGCGGTAAATATCCGTGGACGTCAGGCACGGCGGCGGAAAAAGCGGCAATTCGGGCACGGATTAACGCTGCGGTTCGCTGGCAGCATAAGACCGGCCATGCAAGCTGGGTGGGCGGATGGGCGCCGGGAGAGTCGATAAAAATGACGCCGGTCGCTTCACAGTTCGCGTTTGCCCGTTTTATGGCCTGCGAGCTGAAAAAAGCGCATATCCCGTATGCGATAAACGCGGATACTCAGTTTTATGACGGCGAAGAAGGAGCGTGGCGTCCGGCGCAGGAGCCCCTGCTCAATGCGATGATCGCGCCGGAATGTGAAACGCCCGGCAAAAAGCCGGGCGAGGGAAACGTTAAACCGTCTGCCCCTGATGCGATATCCGTGACGCCAGCGGCAGCCAGCACGCCAGGATCAGCAATCCCATAAGGGTCATCAGCAATCCCAGACTGCCCTGACCGGTTTGCGGCAGCATTGCCGAAAGCCACGCCAGTACGCCGGAACCAATATTTTGCAGCCCGCCGACCAGCGCGCCAGCGGTGCCTGCGAGGAATGGAAACGGCTCCATCGCGCCGCTGGTGGCCAGTGGAAATAACATCCCGGCGCCGAAGAAAAACAGCGCAGCGGGGATGAGTAGCGTCCAGACGTTCATCACGCCAAACCAGCCGGGAATCCACATCATAAGGCCTGCCAGCAGACAGCAAATAACTGACTGCCACATCAGGGTTGAGAAGCGTTTATTCGGGCGTCCGGCAAACCAGGCTCCGAAGAACGCCGCCGGAATCGGCAGAATAAACAGAATGCTTACCACCATACTGCTGAGACCTAATACTGCCCCCATCAGCACGCCGGAACAGGCTTCAAAGACCGCAATGCCAGCCAGCCCGCCGATTAGCATCAGCAGGTAACAGTTAAATGCGCCGTTGCCAAACAGCGTTTTATAGCTGGCGATCAGCCGTGTGCGCGGCGCGCCGGCAGGGCGGGTTTCCGGCATCCAGCGCGCCATGCTGAAGGTGACGCCAGCGCAAAGCACCAGCAGGAAAGCGTAACACGCGCGCCAGTTCCACAGGGTATCCAGCAGACCGCCAATCAGCGGCGCTAACAGCGGGCTGACCAGAATCCCCATATTTAACAGGCTATTGGCGTGACGAAGTTGCGTTCCTTCATACAGATCGCGCGGGAGCGTTCTCGCCATTACTCCGCCAACGCCGGTTCCCATCCCTTGCATGGCGCTGGCGGCAATCAACACCGTCAAACTATGCGTGGTCATGGCGAACAGAGTCGCTACCATAAAAATAGACATGCCGACGAGGATTACCGGGCGGCGCCCAACCCGGTCGGAAAGCGGGCCGTAAAACAGTTGCGAGACGCCGTAGGTCAGGAGGTAAGCAGCCATTACGCTCTGGACGGCGCCTTCCCGGACGTTTAGCGCTTGTGCCATATCGGCGATGGCGGGAATATAAATGGTTTGCGCCATCTGCCCTACGGCTACCAGTAACACCAACATCAACAACAAATTGACGTTTCTCTGCCTTTTCATTTCGCTGATTACTTTTCAAAAAAAGAAAAAATAAGAATAACTTGCTGCGCATTCCCATAAATGCGAGAGGAATCTATCACACCAGAAAAAGAAGGCCAGACAGCGACCAGTAATGGCAGGCGAAGGAACGGCAGGATATGTAAACAAAAGCGGCAACAAATGTTGCCGAGAATGTGTTACGTCTGCGGCTGTTATTGGGCGATCATGACAGACGGAGTAAAATCGCCCCGAGGGCAATCCCGCCTGCCGCCACCAGACGTAGCCCGGCCACTTTCTCTTTAAGCAACAGCCAGGCTATCAGCGCGCCGAATAAAATCGACGTCTCACGCAGCGCGGCGACCACCGCCAGCGGCGCCTGGGTCATGGCCCATAGCGCCAGCCCATAAGATCCCATAGTGCCAATCCCGCCAAAAATGCCTTTTTTCCACTGTTGCGCCAGATAACGCGACGCTTCCCGCCGCCGCGCAATCATCGCCCAGGTTAACAGGCAGGCGCCGTTGAGAAAAAATGACCATAGCGTATAGCCCAGCGCCGTTTCGGAGAGTCTTACGCCGGTCCCGTCCACCAGCGTATATCCGGCAATAAAACAGGCGTTAGTTAATGCCAGCACGACACCACGTTGAGAGCTGGCGCGGCCATTACAGGCCATCCCAAGTATCGCCATGCAGATCACTGCGATGCCGACCCAGGCCATCGACGACAGGCTGTCGCCAAGAAACAGAACGCTAATGAGCGCCACCAGCAGCGGCGCGGTGCCGCGCATAAGAGGATAGGTCTGGCTCATGTCCGAGACCTGATAGGTTTTCGCCACCAGGACGGTATACACCACCTGGAGCGCGGTAGAGGCCGCTAAAAAAGGGATACTGGCGTGAGCTGGCTGCGGCGAGAAGGGCAAAAGGATCAATGCCATGACCGCCGCGGAACCGCTGACGCCGATCGCGGCGTAGAGCTTATCGTTTCCCGCTTTGACAATGGCGTTCCAGCTGGCATGTAGCAGCGCGGCGAACAGCAAAATGCAGAAAACGGAAAGGGTCATAGCGTCAGGCGTCGTTGAGGGTGTCATAAAAACGTAACATACCCGAGAAGCGAAAGACCAGCGGATAAGGTGAAAGGGGAGCGGTTGCCCGCTCCCCTTCGGTGCGGCTTGAATCTGAATTACTTAAGGTATTTCAGAACAGCATCAAGCAGTTGCAGTGCTGCAACAATGAGTTTCAGGATAAGAATGGTGATATCCACTACGCTCATACGCGTCTCCTGTGGTTAAGGAGCACTGCCAGCCGACGTACCTTTCCGCTGCCTGTTGCCAGCTGTTGCGCACGCGATCCCTTTTGCGAGGAATAGTGTGCGTGTTGACATAACACAGTGTGCTCACGAGGGGGTTAAGGCGCTGACGGCACCACCCGTTTCAGCCAGGACTTCGTTGCGCCGGTTTACGATGCGGCCCCCGCATAACACATTGTGTCAAAGACATTATAGTTAAGTACTGTATAAATGAACAGTAATTTATAGACAGAACGGAGCTTCTGATCCATACTCAAATTCATCAAAATTCGCGCCGAAATTGCGCGTTCTGCACAGAACGCGTATACTTCTGCTGTTGACATAACACAGTGTGCTTCGCGGCTACCACCCGCATTACGCTGTAAGAACCTCGCTTCGGCGAGGTTTTTTGTTTTCCGGCATTGTGAAACGTGTGATCATCAATCCCGGCGATTACCGGAGGGCGCTACGCTTATCACGCCTATACTCAAAGCGTGTAAATTCGTAGAAAAATGTGATCGCTGACGCATTTTTGTGCAGATGAAAACTTTTCCGTTGTCATGCTGAAAGCGCTGTGCTTGTATAAAACGTGTTAATAACAAACAGACAAGGCCCCTAATGAACCCTTCCATGCTGAACGCGACCCTACTAACAACTGCGCCATCTCGCGCAGTGGTCGTCGTGCGTGTGGTGGTGGTCGTCGGCAATGCGCCGTAGGGTCCGGAACACACACGATTCCAAAACCCCGCCGGCGCAAACCGGGCGGGGTTTTTTGTTTAAGACACCTTCCCGGAACGTCGGCTCAGAATAAAAGGAATGGAGCATGGCAAGTTCGGGCACAACATCTACACCTCAGCGCTTTACGGGCGCGGAATTTATTGTTCATTTTCTGGAGCGCCAGGGGATTCGTATCGTCACCGGCATTCCCGGCGGTTCGATCCTCCCCGTTTACGACGCGTTAAGCCAAAGCACGCAAATCCGTCATATTCTGGCGCGCCACGAACAAGGCGCGGGGTTTATTGCGCAGGGGATGGCGCGAACGGAGGGTAAACCTGCTGTTTGTATGGCCTGTAGCGGGCCGGGCGCGACCAATCTGGTCACGGCCATTGCCGATGCACGCCTGGATTCCATTCCGTTAATCTGCATTACCGGGCAGGTTCCGGCGTCCATGATCGGTACTGACGCGTTTCAGGAAGTGGATACCTACGGTATCTCTATCCCCATCACCAAGCACAACTATCTGGTCAGAAATATCAACGAGCTGCCTCAGGTGATGAGCGATGCTTTTCGTCTGGCGCAGTCGGGACGTCCCGGCCCGGTGTGGATAGACGTTCCTAAAGATGTGCAGACGGCGACAATTGAGCTGGATGCGTTGCCGTCGCCGGCGGAAAAATCACCCCCGCCGGAGTTTAGCGCGGAGAGTATCCGCGAGGCCGCCGCAATGATTAACGCGGCGAAGCGTCCGGTGCTGTATCTGGGCGGCGGCGTGATCAATGCGCCGACACGCGTGCGCGAACTGGCGGAAAAAGCGCAACTGCCGACGACAATGACCTTAATGGCGCTGGGAATGCTGCCTAAGGCGCATCCGCTGTCGTTAGGAATGCTGGGGATGCACGGCGCGCGCAGTACCAATTTTATTCTGCAAGAGGCCGATTTACTGATTGTCCTGGGCGCGCGTTTTGATGACCGGGCGATTGGCAAAACGGAGCAGTTTTGTCCGAACGCCAAAATCATCCATGTGGATATCGATCGCGCCGAGTTAGGCAAAATTAAGCAGCCGCATGTGGCTATTCAGGCGGATGTCGATGATGTACTGGCACAGTTAATTCCCCATATCGAGGCACAGCCGCGGGAAGCATGGCATCAGTTGGTGGCGGACTTGCAGCAAGAATTCCCTTGCAGTATTCCCCAGGAAAATAACCCGCTTAGTCACTATGGGCTGATTAATGCGGTCGCCGCCTGTGTGGACGACAACGCGATTATTACCACTGACGTAGGTCAGCATCAGATGTGGACCGCGCAGGCTTATCCACTCAACCGTCCGCGTCAGTGGCTGACTTCCGGCGGGCTGGGCACCATGGGGTTTGGTCTGCCCGCGGCGATTGGCGCGGCGCTGGCGAATCCGGGCAACAAGGTGCTGTGTTTTTCCGGTGACGGTAGTTTGATGATGAATATTCAGGAGATGGCTACCGCCAGTGAAAACCAGTTGGATGTGAAAATTATCCTGATGAATAACGACGCGCTGGGATTGGTACATCAGCAACAGAGTCTGTTCTATAAACAGGGCGTTTTTGCGGCAACCTATCCGGGAAGCATCAACTTTATGCAGATTGCCGCCGGGTTTGGTCTGGATACCTGTGATTTGAATAACGAATCCGATCCGCAGGCGGCGTTGCAGGCTATCATTCGTCGTCCTGGACCGGCGTTGATCCATGTGCGCATTGATGCAGAAGAAAAAGTGTATCCGATGGTGCCGCCGGGCGCGGCAAATACAGAGATGGTGGAGGAATAAGCCATGCAGAAACAATCACATGATAACGTTATTCTGGAGCTGACCGTTCGCAACCATCCTGGCGTGATGACCCACGTCTGCGGGCTGTTCGCCCGACGCGCTTTCAACGTTGAGGGTATTCTCTGTTTACCGATTCAGGGCAGCGATCAGAGCCGCATCTGGCTTCTGGTCAATGACGATCAGCGGCTTGAACAGATGATCAGTCAGATCGATAAACTGGAAGACGTGGCGAAGGTGGTACGAAACCAGTCCGATCCCACCATGTTCAATAAAATTGCCGTCTTTTTTGAGTAAGTTATTCACTTTCCGAATCAGGCGTGATGACTTTGACGGAACCATTCCGACAGTGAGCGGCATAATCTGTCGGTAATGGGCGATCGCTAATCAGGACATCAAAGGCAGAAAGCGGACCAATGCTGGCAGGCGCGACCTCATCAAACAGGGCGTGACGCGCCAGCAAAATTTTGCGCAGACCGCGCTCCATCGCTTTACGTTTGGCGGCAAGATCATCCGGGTTAAACCAGCTCACGCCAAAATGTTCATGTACGCCGCTGGCGGAAATAAACACTTTGCGCGGATTGAGCGAATCCAGCGCCGAAGGATTATTGGCATCATAAAAGGCATCGCTCTTGGCCCGATAGGTGCCGCCGCACAAAATCGCCGTGGCATTAGGCTTTTCATTCAGCGCGATAAATACCCGATGCGAGTAGCAAATCCCGGTAAAGGTAATATCATCCGGTATCATGCTGATAACTAATGGCATTTCCGGACCGTTATCAAAAAAAACCAAATCGTTTTCACGCACCAGGCCGGCGGCCAGGATCGCAACGGGAAGGTCGTCCCTATGATGCGTCTTTTTCGCCGGCAGCGGCATATTGGTTGAAGACGTAGGCTTATTTACCATGACGATATAGCCGCCGAGCAGCGTCAGCGGTAAAGGGTCATCATCCTGGCTGAGATCGCGGCGAATGGTCATCACCGAAACTTCCAGCATCCGCGCGGCGTCTTTCAGATGGATTCGATCGGTCTTTTTCAGTAACTCCATCAAGCGTCGGATACGTTCTTTTTGCTTGGTCTCCATTCACCCTCTCCACAAATCATGTTGTTATGTTCCATCAGTAACATTTATGTGTTTCTGAGAACATTACAGTGTGGCACTACTATACGTCTGGCTGTCAGGAAATAAAAGTGGGTTTATTCGCGTTTTATAACAATAAATAGTTAATTTTCAGTAAATTGTAACCCTAAAAATGATTTGATGCGCGTATGTTCCGCCAGGGATTGTTCACGCAGTAAATGGCAAAATGATCCTCTAATCGCGATCATAGTCACAAATGATACGGAAGTAACATGGTAATGTTATTTTAATATCATTGTCGTGTGACGATTTCTGAGAGGGAGTAAAATGGATATCGCGGTTATTGGCTCTAACATGGTGGACCTTATCACCTATACCAACCAGATGCCTAAAGAAGGGGAAACTCTGGAAGCGCCGGCGTTTAAAATCGGCTGCGGCGGAAAAGGGGCGAACCAGGCCGTGGCGGCCGCTAAGCTCAATTCAAAAGTATTGATGTTGACCAAGGTGGGCGACGATATTTTTGCCGACAACACCATTCGTAATCTCGAATCCTGGGGGATCAATACGACGTATGTAGAAAAAGTACCGTGTACCAGCAGCGGCGTAGCGCCGATTTTCGTCAACGCCAACTCCAGCAACAGCATTCTGATCATCAAAGGCGCCAACAAGTTTCTCTCGCCGGAAGATATCGATCGCGCGGCGGAAGATTTAAAAAAATGCCAGCTTATTGTTCTGCAACTGGAAGTTCAGCTTGAAACGGTTTATCACGCAATAGAATTTGGCAAGAAACATGGGATTGAAGTGTTATTAAACCCTGCGCCAGCATTACGGGAATTAGATATGTCTTATGCCTGTAAATGCGATTTCTTTGTACCCAATGAAACCGAGCTGGAAATATTAACCGGTATGCCAGTGGATACCTATGACCATATTCGCGCAGCGGCACGTTCGCTGGTGGATAAAGGGCTGAACAATATTATCGTCACCATGGGTGAGAAAGGCGCGCTGTGGATGACGCGTGACCAGGAAGTCCATGTCCCGGCGTTTAGAGTGAACGCTGTCGATACCAGCGGCGCGGGCGATGCCTTTATCGGCTGTTTCGCGCATTACTACGTCCAGAGCGGGGATGTGGAAGCCGCCATGAAAAAAGCCGTCCTCTTTGCCGCTTTCAGCGTCACCGGGAAAGGCACCCAATCCTCTTATCCAAGTATTGAGCAATTTAATGAGTATCTTTCGTTGAACGAATAACAATCACCCTGCACTGTTAAAGGTAGCACTATGAACGATAAAAACATCGTTCAGATGCCCGACGGGTATCTGAATAAGACACCTCTGTTCCAGTTTATTTTGTTATCCTGTTTATTCCCATTATGGGGATGCGCAGCCGCGTTAAATGATATTCTGATTACGCAATTTAAAAGTGTATTTTCGCTGAGCAACTTTGCTTCGGCATTAGTACAAAGCGCCTTTTATGGCGGTTATTTTTTAATTGCTATTCCGGCCTCGCTGGTCATTAAAAAAACCAGTTATAAAGTGGCGATACTTATCGGCCTGACGCTATACATTGTCGGCTGTACGCTCTTTTTCCCGGCGTCGCACATGGCGACCTACACCATGTTCCTCGCGGCGATTTTCGCCATTGCGATTGGCCTGAGTTTCCTGGAAACGGCGGCGAATACCTACAGTTCGATGATCGGGCCGAAAGCCTACGCCACGCTGCGGCTGAATATCAGCCAGACCTTTTATCCGATCGGCGCGGCGGCAGGCATTTTATTGGGTAAGTATCTGGTCTTTTCCGAAGGGGAAAGCCTGGAAAAACAGATGGCGGGCATGAATGCCGAGCAAGTCCACAACTTCAAGGTGCTGATGCTGGAAAACACTCTGGAACCCTATAAGTACATGATTATGGTTCTGGTAGTGGTGATGGTACTGTTCCTGCTGACGCGTTTCCCGACCTGTAAAGTCGCGCAAACCGCGAGTCATAAACGCCCCTCGGCGCTGGATACGCTACGCTATCTCGCCAGCAACGCCCGCTTCCGTCGCGGTATTGTGGCGCAGTTCCTGTATGTGGGAATGCAGGTGGCGGTCTGGTCGTTCACTATCCGTCTGGCGCTGGAGTTAGGCGATATCAATGAGCGCGATGCCTCAACCTTTATGGTCTACAGCTTCGCCTGCTTTTTTATCGGCAAGTTTATCGCCAACATTCTGATGACACGCTTTAACCCGGAAAAAGTCCTGATCCTTTACTCTGTGATCGGCGCGCTGTTCCTGGCCTATGTAGCGCTGGCGCCCAGCTTTAGCGCGGTATACGTGGCGGTGCTGGTCAGTGTTCTGTTTGGCCCCTGCTGGGCGACCATTTATGCCGGAACGCTCGATACCGTCGATAACGAGCATACCGAAATGGCGGGGGCGGTCATCGTGATGGCGATTGTCGGCGCGGCGGTGGTTCCCGCGATTCAGGGCTACGTGGCGGACATGTTCCACTCGTTACAGCTCTCATTCCTGGTTTCCATGCTGTGCTTTGTTTACGTTGGCGTTTACTTCTGGCGCGAAAGCAAAGTGCGCGGCAACCTGGCTGAAGTCGCCGCGTCCTGAGGAGATCAACCATGACAACACGTATTACATTATGGCGGGAGCTTTTTAGCGAGCAGCCGCGTATCTTGCTGGAAAATGATGATTTTACGGTTACGGCGTTTCGTTACGCCAGCGGCGTGGAAGGACTGAAAATACAAAACAGCCGCGGTCATCTGGTGATTCTGCCCTGGATGGGGCAGATGATTTGGGACGCGCAGTTTGACGGTCATGACCTGACTATGCGCAACATGTTCCGCCAGCCGAAGCCGGCTGCGGAAGTGGTGGCAACGTATGGTTGCTTTGCTTTCCATTCCGGACTATTGGCGAATGGCTGCCCGTCGCCGGAAGATACACATCCGCTGCACGGCGAGATGCCCTGCGCTGCCATGGACGACGCCTGGCTGGAGTTAGAGGGCGACAGTCTGCGCGTGACCGGGCGCTACGAGTATGTGATGGGGTTCGGTCATCATTATCAGGCGCAACCTGCGGTGGTAATGCGTAAAGCAAGCGCGCTGTTTGATATTCAGATGACCGTGACTAACCTGGCTTCAGTCGCCATGCCGCTACAGTACATGTGCCACATGAACTATGCCTATGTGCCGAACGCCACGTTCCGCCAGAATATCCCGGATACCGCGCTGAAGCTACGCGAGTCGGTGCCGGCGCATGTCAAACCCACGGCGCAGTGGCTGGCGTTTAATCAACGGCTTTTGCAGGGTGAAGCCTCGCTGGCAACGCTCAACGAGCCTGGCTTTTACGACCCGGAAATCGTGTTCTTCGCCGATGAACTGGACAAGTACACGGATACCCCGGAATTCAGTATGATCGCCCCGGATGGCACCACGTTCGTGACACGTTTCGCCAGCGCGGAGCTGAATTACGTGACCCGCTGGATTCTTTATAACGGCGATCAGCAGGTTGCCGCCTTTGCCCTGCCCGCGACCTGTCGGCCTGAAGGTTTTCTCGCGGCGCAGCGAAATGGAACCTTGCTTCAACTGGAACCGCAGCAAGCCCGGACGTTCACCGTCACGACAGGCATTGTCTGACCGCTCAAGGCTTGAACAGCCGCGCGCTTATCGTTAAGGTAAGCGCGTTTTTTTTATCCATCAGGACAGAACCCATGATCACCGTTGCCCTTATCGACGACCACCTTATCGTCCGCTCCGGCTTTGCACAGCTACTGGGGCTGGAACCTGATTTGCAGGTGGTCGCCGAATTTGGTTCCGGGCGCGAAGCGTTGGCAGGCTTACCGGGGCGCGGCGTACAGGTGTGTATCTGCGATATCTCGATGCCGGATATTTCCGGACTGGAGCTGCTAAGCCAACTGCCAAAAGGGATGGCGACGATCATGCTCTCGGTTCACGATAGCCCGGCGCTGGTGGAACAGGCGTTGAACGCCGGCGCGCGCGGTTTCCTCTCTAAACGCTGTAGTCCGGATGAACTGATCGCCGCGGTGCATACGGTGGCGACGGGCGGCTGCTATTTGACCCCCGATATTGCCGTGAAACTGGCGGCGGGTCGGCAAGATCCGCTAACCAAACGCGAGCGTCAGGTGGCGGAAAAACTCGCCCAGGGTATGGCGGTAAAAGAGATTGCCGCCGAGCTGGGGCTGTCGCCAAAAACGGTGCATGTCCATCGCGCGAATCTGCTGGAAAAATTAGGCGTCAGCAATGACGTTGAACTGGCGCATCGCATGTTTGACGGTTGGTAATGAACACCTTTTTTTCCCGTTTAATCACCGTTGTTGCCTGCTTTTTTATTTTCTCCGCCGCGTGGTTCTGCCTGTGGAGCATCAGCCTGCATCTGGTAGAGCGCCCGGAGCTGGCGGCGCTGCTCTTTCCCTTCGGCCTGCGCCTGGGACTTATGCTGCAATGTCCGCGCGGTTACTGGCCAGTATTGCTGGGCGCGGAGTGGCTGCTGGTGTACTGGTTGGCGCAGGAAGTTGCGCTGGCCCATCTGCCGCTTTTGATGATCGGTAGTGTGTTAACGCTACTGCCCGTGGCGCTGACTTCGCGTTACCGCCATCAGCGCGACTGGCGCACGTTATTGCTTCAGGGCGCGGCCCTCACCGCCGCGGCGCTACTGCAATCCCTGCCCTGGCTGGGGCAGGGGGAAGCGGCATGGAACGCGCTACTGCTGACCCTCACGGGTGGTCTGACGCTGGCCCCCATCTGCCTGGTTTTCTGGCACTATCTCACCAGCACTACCTGGCTGCCGCTGGGACCATCGCTGGTATCGCAGCCGGTAAACTGGCGCGGGCGGCATCTGATCTGGTATCTGCTGCTGTTTATCGTCAGTCTGTGGCTGCAACTGGGGTTACCTGCTGAACTTTCGCGCTTCACGCCGTTCTGCCTGGCGTTGCCGATTATCGCGCTCGCCTGGCATTATGGCTGGCAGGGCGCGCTCATTGCCACACTGATGAACGCTATCGCGCTGATCGCCAGCCAGACCTGGCACGATCATCCCGTCGATTTATTACTTTCGCTGTTGGCGCAAAGCCTGACCGGGCTACTGCTTGGCGCGGGCATTCAGCGCCTGCGCGAGCTGAACCAGTCGTTGCAAAAGGAGCTGGCGCGCAACCATCGGCTGGCGGAGCGTCTTCTGGAGACCGAAGAGAGCGTGCGGCGCGATGTTGCGCGTGAGCTGCACGATGACATCGGACAGACCATCACCGCGATTCGTACCCAGGCGGGCATTGTGCAACGACTGGCGGCGGATAACGGCGGCGTGAAGCAGAGCGGGCAACTTATCGAGCAGCTTTCGCTGGGTGTGTATGACGCCGTGCGTCGCCTGCTGGGGCGCTTGCGCCCGCGTCAGCTAGACGACTTAACGCTGGCGCAGGCCATCCGTTCGTTGCTGCGCGAAATGGAGCTGGAAAGCCGCGGTATTGTCAGTCACCTCGACTGGCGAATTGACGAAACGGCGCTGAGTGAAAGTCAGCGCGTGACGCTGTTTCGCGTCTGTCAGGAAGGGCTGAATAACATCGTAAAACATGCCAATGCCAGCGCGGTGACGCTCCAGGGCTGGCAGCAGGATGAGCGGCTGATGCTGGTGATTGAGGATGACGGCAGCGGCCTGCCGCCGGGCTCTCACCAGCAGGGCTTCGGCCTGACCGGAATGCGCGAACGCGTGTCGGCGCTCGGCGGGACGCTAACCATCTCTTGTACCCACGGTACGCGGGTGAGCGTCTCGTTGCCCCAGCGTTACGTTTAAGGAAGGATAATGCTTTCGTTTTTAAAAGCCCCGGCCAACGCGCCGCTCATCACCGATAAGCACGAGGTTGACGCCCGCTATCGCTACTGGCGGCGGCATATCCTGATCACCATTTGGTTGGGTTACGCGCTGTTCTATTTCACCCGTAAAAGCTTTAACGCCGCCGCGCCGGAAATCCTTGCCAGCGGCATACTGAGTCGCAGCGATATCGGCCTGCTGGCGACGCTGTTTTACATCACCTACGGGGTGTCGAAATTTGTCTCCGGCATCGTTAGCGATCGCTCTAACGCTCGCTATTTTATGGGCATCGGGCTGATTGCGACCGGCGTAGTGAATATTCTGTTCGGCTTCTCGACCTCGCTGTGGGCCTTTGCTCTGCTATGGGCGCTGAACGCCTTTTTCCAGGGGTTTGGATCGCCGGTTTGCGCCCGTTTGCTGACCGCCTGGTACTCGCGTACCGAGCGCGGCGGCTGGTGGGCGTTATGGAACACCGCGCACAATGTCGGCGGGGCGCTGATCCCTCTCGTTATGGCCGCTGTCGCCCTGCATTATGGCTGGCGCGTCGGAATGATGGTGGCCGGATTGCTTGCCATCGGGGTGGGCATGGTCCTCTGCTGGCGGCTGCGCGACCGTCCGCAGGCGATTGGTTTACCGCCGGTAGGCGACTGGCGGCACGATGCGCTGGAGGTCGCCCAACAGCAAGAGGGCGCGGGGCTAAGTCGCAAAGAAATCCTCGCTAAATATGTGCTGTTGAATCCCTATATCTGGCTGCTTTCGCTGTGTTATGTCTTAGTGTACGTGGTGCGCGCGGCGATCAACGACTGGGGCAACCTGTATATGTCCGAGACGCTGGGCGTGGATTTGGTCACGGCCAACACGGCAGTATCGATGTTTGAGCTGGGGGGATTTATCGGCGCGCTGGTGGCGGGCTGGGGCTCGGACAAACTCTTCAACGGCAACCGCGGACCGATGAATTTAATCTTCGCTGCCGGGATTTTGCTCTCTGTGGGGTCGCTGTGGCTGATGCCGTTCGCCAGCTACGTCATGCAGGCGGCCTGTTTCTTCACCACCGGTTTCTTTGTCTTCGGCCCGCAGATGCTCATTGGCATGGCGGCGGCGGAGTGCTCGCATAAAGAGGCGGCGGGCGCGGCCACCGGCTTTGTCGGCCTGTTCGCCTATCTCGGCGCGTCGCTTTCCGGCTGGCCGTTAGCGAAAGTGCTGGAGATCTGGCACTGGACCGGTTTTTTTGCGGTCATCGCCATCGCGGCGGGGATCTCCGCGCTATTGCTGTTGCCATTTCTGAACGCTCAGGCCCCGCGCGAGACCAGCGAAGCGTGATGCACCTCACCTTTTTGCGCTGAATGGGGCAAAACTAAGAAATTTTCCCGGTTTTGCCTGGACGCTGTCGCAGGCCACTTTTCCTGTGGATTTTTACAATGCCTGCCATTCGCAGGTATAAAAATTAGCTCAGGAGTAATCCATGCTGGCCTTCTTAAACCAGGTGCGCAAGCCGACCCTGGATCTGCCGCTCGATGTGCGGCGTAAAATGTGGTTCAAGCCGTTCATGCAGTCCTATCTGGTGGTTTTTATCGGCTACCTGACCATGTACCTGATCCGCAAAAACTTTAACATCGCGCAGAACGACATGATCTCTACCTACGGGTTGAGCATGACCGAGCTGGGGATGATTGGCCTGGGCTTCTCGATCACCTACGGCGTGGGGAAAACGCTGGTTTCCTACTACGCTGACGGTAAAAATACCAAGCAGTTTCTACCGTTTATGTTGATCCTCTCCGCTATCTGTATGCTCGGCTTCAGCGCCAGCATGGGCGCGGGGTCAACCAGTCTGTTTCTGATGATCGCTTTCTATGCCCTGAGCGGTTTCTTCCAGAGTACCGGCGGATCGTGCAGCTACTCGACCATCACCAAATGGACTCCGCGTCGTAAACGCGGCACCTTTCTCGGCTTCTGGAATATCTCCCACAACCTCGGCGGCGCGGGCGCGGCAGGCGTGGCGCTGTTCGGCGCCAACTACCTGTTCGACGGTCACGTCATCGGCATGTTTATCTTCCCGTCGATTATCGCGCTGATTGTTGGCTTTATCGGTCTGCGTTTTGGCAGCGACTCCCCGGAGTCTTACGGTCTGGGTAAAGCTGAAGAACTGTTCGGCGAAGAGATCAGCGAAGAGGATAAAGAGACTGAAGAAAACGAAATGACCAAGTGGCAGATCTTTGTTGAATATGTGTTGAAAAACAAAGTGATCTGGCTGCTGTGTTTCTCCAATATCTTCTTGTATGTGGTGCGTATTGGTATCGACCAGTGGTCAACCGTCTACGCCTTCCAGGAGCTGAAACTTTCTAAAGAGGTGGCGATTCAGGGCTTTACCTTGTTTGAAGTGGGCGCGCTGGTCGGCACGTTGCTGTGGGGCTGGCTCTCTGACCTGGCGAACGGTCGTCGTGCGCTGGTAGCCTGTGTGGCGCTGGCGTTAATCATCGCCACCCTCGGCGTCTACCAGCACGCCAGCAACCAGTATGTCTATCTGGCCTCGCTGTTCGCGCTCGGTTTCCTGGTGTTTGGGCCGCAGCTATTAATTGGTGTGGCGGCTGTCGGTTTCGTACCGAAAAAAGCCATCGGCGCTGCGGACGGTATCAAAGGAACCTTCGCTTATCTTATCGGCGATAGCTTTGCCAAGCTGGGTCTGGGCATGATTGCCGACGGCACCCCCATTTTTGGTCTGACCGGTTGGGCGGGTACCTTCGCTGCGCTGGACGCCGCCGCGATCGGCTGTATCTGCCTGATGGCGATGGTCGCCGTGATGGAAGAGCGCAAAATCCGCCGTGAGAAAAAAATTCAGCAAGTTAATATCGCTTAAATGTGTGCATTTGGTAACGTTTTGCCCGGCTTAACGCCGGGCTTTTTTATGCCTTGCGTTCGTCAGACAGGACATCCGGCGTCTGGCGTGAATGAAGACAGGCGTTAATAAATCACATCCTGACAGGCCAGAACGTCGACAGTTATAAATTTACCGTTATGATGGGCATCCTGTTTGGTGACGGATGTGCGCATGATTTGGTTGATTCTGGCCACGTTTGTGGTGGTGTTTATTGTGGGTTTTCGGGTGCTGACATCGGATACCCGCCGGGCGATTCGCCGCCTGAGCGAACGTCTGAATATTGATGTAGTACCGATAGAATCGATGATTGATCAGATGGGTAAAACGACAGGCGGTGAATTTTTACAGTATCTGCATCGCCCTGATGAGTCGCATTTGCAAAATGCCGCTCAGGTGTTACTAATCTGGCAAATGGTGATTGTCGATGGCGGCGATCAGAATTTGCAGCGGTGGCATCGGTTGCTGCAAAAAGCGCGTTTAGCCGCGCCGATCACCGATACACAGGTACGGCTGGCGCTGGGCTTTTTGCGCGAAATGGAACCCGATATGCAGGAGATCAACGCGTTTCAACTGCGCTATAACGCCTTTTTTCAGCCGGAAGAGGGTGTCCACTGGCTGCATTGATACTCTTCACTATCTCGTTAACAAAAGACGAGATGAATGAGGCTGGCAAGGGCGGAGAGCCACGATTAACGGCCGGATGGCGCGATTCATCGTTAGCCAAATAAAGCGTAGCCGCCATCGTATTTGCTAAGGGTGAGCCACAGAAGTAACGCACCGAATAACCGCTAACGACGCCAGAACGTCAGAGACTTGTAGCTCATCATTTCCGTGACATATATCACGGAAATGTGATCTTGTTTTGAACACCAAAACTGTGACTCCTTGCCATACCTCCTGTCTCAAAATTTCTTAGCATAAACTCGAAGTTGTACATGATTGTCTATAGGAAACTCTAAATGTTTAGGCGCGCCCCATGAAAACATTGTAGTGGCACACTGAATTTGCCCACCCCCAGACATCCGACTTAGTCTTAACAGACCATCGGTAAAACCCTCATACCAGCACCTTTAGCCCGTGTTTTTGGACAACATTAAGTAGTTTCAGTGACATCCCGCTGGGACGCTTGGTGCCGCTTTCCCACTTTTGAACCGTTGATACGCTGGTATTCAGGTACCGAGCGAAAACCGGCTGGCTAACGTTGAGTTTTTCTCGTAACGCTTTTATTTCAAGTGGCTGCAGGTCTTTGATGCTGCTTAAGCAGGCCGTGTCAAAACTGCGCATTGTCTCCTGGGGAATGGCATCCACGCTAAATAATCCAGATGCCGCGCTATGAATCGCTTCAAAGGCAGGGCTTTTGAATTTAGTTTTTGCTGACATGGCGCACCTCTACCAGTTCTTTGTTATTAATGAGTGCCGTTATCTGATCTTCGGTCAGGCAAGCATAGTGTTTTGCTAACTCACGGAAACCCGCGAGTTCGCGATAGCTAATGTTGGCCATATCCTGTTTGGCATACAGGAAGGTGTAAAACCAATGTTCGCCTCCCTTTGCCAACACAATTGCGCGATCGCGGTTTTGATTGAGACGTTTTTTATAAACTCCGCCGCCGAGATTATCTGCTTTTCCTTGCAGTACGGCGTTGATGGCCTCGCTTAACTCGTCGTCTTTTATCGTGTGGGACTTCGCTTCTCTGTTAAACCACCTGGTTTTGAAGATTCGCATCAGGTTGACATCCTGTAATCTGAAGTATAGCACCAGGTGATACACTATGTCTTACCTTTTGGTTTTGCACGCAGCGAGAGAAGATAATTCTCAACGCTCGACCAGCCTCGCAAAATGCAGCGCAACAATGTCAGTTGCTAAAACGTTAATCAGATCACATTTTGTAATGTTACACTGCATGAATTTTCCGCACTAAAACGACGCAGGTAACCACAATGAATGAAAATATCGCAGAAAAATTCCGCGCTGATGGGGTTGCCAGGCCTAACTGGTCAGCCGTTTTTGCCGTGGCGTTTTGTGTCGCCTGCCTGATTACCGTTGAGTTTTTGCCCGTTAGTCTGTTGACGCCGATGGCGCAGGATCTGGGGATCTCCGAGGGCGTCGCCGGTCAGTCGGTCACCGTTACGGCGTTTGTCGCGATGTTTTCCAGCCTGTTCATTACCCAGATTATTCAGGCGACCGACAGGCGTTATATCGTTATTCTGTTCGCCGTTTTGCTGACGGCTTCTTGTCTGATGGTCTCCTTTGCCAACAGCTTTACGCTGCTATTGCTGGGCCGCGCCTGTCTTGGGTTGGCGCTGGGCGGATTCTGGGCGATGTCGGCGTCGCTGACCATGCGACTGGTTCCCGCGCGTACCGTGCCGAAAGCGCTGTCGGTGATTTTTGGCGCGGTTTCCATCGCGTTAGTGATCGCCGCGCCGCTGGGCAGTTTTTTGGGCGGTATTATTGGCTGGCGTAATGTCTTTAACGCCGCTGCGGTGATGGGCGTACTGTGCGTCATCTGGGTGGTGAAATCACTGCCGTCGCTGCCGGGCGAACCTTCTCACCAGAAACAGAATATGTTTAGCCTGTTGCAACGCCCTGGCGTGATGGCCGGGATGATCGCCATCTTTATGTCTTTTGCCGGGCAGTTCGCTTTCTTTACCTATATTCGCCCGGTCTATATGAATCTGGCGGGCTTTGACGTTGATGGTCTGACGATGGTGTTGCTCAGTTTTGGTATTGCCAGCTTCGTTGGCACTTCTTTCTCATCTTATGTCCTGAAACGTTCGGTAAAACTGGCGCTGGCCGGTGCGCCGCTGCTACTGGCGCTGAGCGCGCTGACGCTCATTGTGTGGGGAGGCGATAAAACCGTGGCGGCGGTCATAGCGATTATCTGGGGGCTGGCGTTTGCGCTGGTGCCGGTGGGATGGTCAACGTGGATCACTCGTTCCCTTGCCGATCAGGCGGAAAAAGCCGGTTCCATCCAGGTCGCGGTGATTCAACTGGCAAATACCTGTGGCGCGGCGGTGGGCGGTTATGCGCTCGACAATTTCGGGCTGCTTTCGCCGCTGGCGCTTTCCGGCGGACTGATGCTGTTGACGGCGTTAGTCGTGGCGGCGAAAGTCCGTATTACGCCAATGAGTTGATATTGCTGCCATTTGTAGGCCGGATACGACGTTAGTCGTTATCCGGCAATAATAAACGCTTAATCAAAACCGTTATGCTCTGCGGTGGCGGCAAACCATTCTCCGCTTTTTTTCACCGTGCGCGTTTGGGTGGCTAAATCCAGTTGTACAAAACCATAGCGATTTTTATAGCCGTTCAGCCATGACCAGTTATCGATAAAGGTCCACATGTGGTAGCCAAGACAGTGACAGCCCTCGCTAATGCCTTTATGCAGCCATTTAAGATGCTCAGAGATAAAGTCAATCCGGTAATCATCGTGAATCTGTCCCGCTTGCACAAAACGCTGCTCGTTCTCAACGCCCATCCCGTTTTCGGAGATAAAACAGCGCGGATTGCCGTAATTATCCCGTAGGTTGGTAATGATGTCGTAAATTCCTGGCGCGTAAATTTCCCAGCCGCGGTAAGGGTTCATCTTGCGCCCCGGCATGTCGTAATAGTCAAATAACCATTCCGGCATAAACGGCGCTTGCGGATTCACCGCCGTATCACGGCATTTCACGCGGCGCGGCTGATAATAGTTAATCCCCAGTAAATCGATTTTGCCGTCGGCAATAAGCTGACGGTCGCCTGGCTGACAGGCAGGCAGCTGGTCATAGGTTTTCAGCAGCGCCACCAGCTCCGCCGGGTATTCTCCCTTTAATACCGGGTCAAGAAAACTGCGGTTGAATAACAGATCCGCATGATGCGCGGCTTGCACATCGGCGGGATGCTGCGAGCGTGGGTAGGACGGCGTCAGATTCAGCACTACGCCGATTTCACCGTCGTAGCGCCCGGCGCGCCAGGCGCGCACGGCGGTCGAGTGCGCCAGCACGGTATGGTACGCCACGGTGGCCGCACGTTTAAAATCCACCACATTGGGATAGTGGAAGTCGTACAAATAGCCGCCTTCCACCGGCACAATCGGCTCATTAAAGGTAAACCAGTGCTTCACGCGGTCGCCAAACAAGGTAAAACACGTTTGCGCGTACCGACCAAACGCCTCTACGACGTCGCGATTTTCCCAGCCGCCTTTCTCCTGCATGACCATCGGCATATCAAAATGGAACAGCGTAATAAACGGCGTGATGCCCTGCGCCAGTAGCTCGTCGATGACGTGATTGTAGAAGCTCACCGCTTGTGGATTCACCTCGCCTACACCGTCTGGAATGAGCCGCGCCCAGCTTAGCGAGGTGCGAAAACTGTTGTGTTTTAACTGTTTCAGTAGCGCGATGTCTTGCTTCCAGTGGCGATAGAACGTTGAGGTTTCTGCTGGACCGATGCCCTGATGAAAACGACCCGGCTGGCGCTCGAACCACACATCCCACGTGGTCTGGCTTTTACCGCCATTCAGACTATCCCCTTCGGTTTGCAACGCTGAGCAGGCGCTGCCCCACCAGAAGTTATCGGGAAAACGGTATCGCATTGTCGTACTCCTTGATCGCGTAAATTCGCTCCAGAATACGCGGTTTTAGCGAACAGAAACCGGTTACAGTCCGCATTTTCGCGACCAAAAAGCGGAAAAGCGGTGCTACATCTCCGGGCATTCCACCTTGCCGAGAGCCTGCCAGTAGTTATGCTGATTGTTGCGCTCTATCGCGATCATCGCCTCCCGAATATGCTGCTGGTTCCCCTCGCTCGCCATGATTTTTTTCTCCCAGGCTTCATCGGTTAGCGCGCCTTTGGGCGTACACATTTTGCGCAAATCCTTTAAAATCGTATTTTTTTCATGCGCCGACTGGAGTGAGCTAAACGGAGAGTCGGCATACGTGACGCCCGGTAGCGCGACAAGCGCGGCAATAAGCAGAAGCGTTTTTCGTTTCATAAACGGTATCCTTATCGGTTTGCACTTTTTCAAGAGTAAGTGTAGACCGCGCGACGCTCACTCATCGGGGCGTGCTATCCGTTGGCGTTGAAGTCAGGCAAAAGTGGGAAGGCGGTTTCTCGCTGCGCCTTCACTTTCTTGCGTGGCAGAATAGTGTATGTTCTGAACACTCTTTTATTTCGTAAGCGGTAGTGTAATGAGACGTATTGAGATCGTACTGGGAGAGCTGGAACGGCTGACGCGCGGGCTATGCCTTGCCGATTTGGCGCAGGAGACGGCGTTTACGGCGGAGGCGATAGGTTTCAATCTTGGGCTGGCGCGTAACTCCGTCAGCAAAGATCTCAATCAGTTATGGAATGACGGCCTGGCAATCAAAAGCCGTGGCCGCCCGGTCTATTTTCTGCATCGCCAGGCGCTGGAAACGTTGCTGGGACGACAGCTGGAAGAGTCTGAACGCGAAGTGCGGTCGGTGGCGGATGTGCTGCCGCATGAAGAGCATTACGCGCCCGACGATCCGTTTACCAGCCTGATTGGTTACGATCGCAGCCTGCGCGATGCGGTAGAAAAAGGCCGTGCGGCGGTGCTCTATCCGCACGGTTTACACGTTCTGCTTACCGGGCCGTCCGGCGTCGGTAAAACCTTTTTTGCGGAACTGATGCACCGTTTCGCCTGTGAACAGGCGAGCGGCGCTATCCCGCCGCTGGTCTACTTTAACTGCGCGGAATACGCCCATAACCCGGAACTGCTCTCCTCGCATCTGTTTGGTCATCGGCAGGGGGCGTTTACCGGCGCGAATGAACATAAAACAGGCCTCGTGGAGCAGGCGGACGGTGGTTATCTGCTGTTGGACGAGGTGCACCGTCTGTCTTATGAAGGGCAGGAAAAGCTGTTCTCTATTCTGGATAAAGGCGAGTACCGTCCGCTCGGCGTGAGCAGCCAGCCGCGATCAATTTCGGTACGCCTGATTTGCGCCACTACCGAACCGGTCGGGTCGGCGCTGTTACGTACTTTCCAGCGGCGTATTCAGGTATGCATTGATTTGCCGGGTATTCGCCAGCGCTCCGTTGAAGAACAGATCGAACTGATCGTGGGGTTCTTACAGCGGGAAAGCCGCAAAATAGAACGCACGGTCAGCATTGATAAACCGTTGTTGCTCTGGTTGCTGAATAAACCCCTGGAAGGCAATATCGGCCAGCTAAAAAGCGATATTCAGTTTCTCTGCGCTCAGGCGTGGGCATCGGGAATGACCGAGCATAACGACACGCTACAACTGGATAAGCGGCTGGCGGAGATGTCGGTTAACCCGACGCCGGAACAGCGTCTATTGGTGGATACTCTGTTTGACGGTAAAGCGCGGCTAAATATAGACGCGCGCACGCTGCCCGCATTGAAGACGTCGCTGGCGACCGGGGCGGAAATTGAAGAGAGCGACCTCTTTTACAGCTTCCTGACGCGCGAGTATGTTAATTTGCGCAACAGTAACGTCCCCCCGGCGGAGACGCTGGCGATCCTGAAAAATAAACTCAGCTCGATTTTTGAATACGGTCTCTATAGCCGCGACAGCGTGGCGCATCCGCCGCGCTATGGCGACCAGATTGAAGAGCGCGTGACGCTGCTGATTGGCTGCGTAGAGCAGGTGTTGGGCTTTTCGCTGCCGGAAAATCTGGTTAACCCACTGCGTAAACACTTCCTGGCGCTGATAGGCTACGTGCAGCGCGGCCTGATCCCGCAGCTTTACTCTTCCAGTTTGATCCTGGATCGCTGCAAAGACGAATATGACAACGCCACGCTGCTGTGTCGGAAAATCAACGAACTGCTGCATATTCAGTGTCCGGCGACGGAAGTGGTCTGGCTATGCCTGTTCCTGAAAGAGTGCCGCCATTATCGTCAGCGTATCGATGCCAGCCCCGACTGCGGGGTCATTTTGATCGCCCACGGCGCGACCACCGCCACCAGCCAGGCGCAATATGTCAACCGCGTGCTGGAGCGCGAGCTGTTCAGCGCCATCGACATGCCGTTTGAACAGTCGGTGCATGACACGCTGGAAACGCTGACCCAAATGATTCAAACCCGCCAATATCGGCGGCTTATCCTGTTGGTGGACATCGGTTCATTGATCCATTTCGGCAGTACGATCAGTAAGTTATTCCAGATAGATGTTTTGCTCATGCCGAACATCACGCTGACCAGTCTGCTGGAAGTCGGGCTGGATTTAAGCTATGAAACCAGTGACTTACCACAGTTGACGGCGCTCCTGCAGAGTAAAAATATCCCCTGCCAGCTTTGTACGCCGCAGCAGGAGAACGGCGGCAAAGTGCTGGTCATCTCCTGTATTACCGGCATGGGAACGGCGGAAAAAATCAAAAAGGTGCTGGAGGAGAGCTTTGGCGAACTGATGTCGCAGGACACCAGGATGGTGATCCTTGATTATAACGAGGTACGAAGTCTGGAGCGCGTTCAGCAGGCATTGAATGCCAGCGAGCGGCTGGCGGGGATTGTCGGCACTTTCCAGCCGGGGCTGCCGGATATTCCGTTTATTTCGCTGGAAGAGCTTTTCTCCGAACAAGGGCCGGAACTGGTGTTGAGCCTGTTAACGCCCGATCTGTCCAACGCTGAACGCCGTCTGGAGATGGAGCGCAGCGCCATGCGCTTTATCAGCGCGCTAACGATGGAGAGCATCATCAACCATATTTCTGTGCTTAACCCGCAGCGTATTCTGAAAGAGATGGAGGGCGTTTTTAACCATCTGACGTCTTCGCTTTCCCTGAAACCAAGCCGCCAGGTGACACTGCGCTTCCTGATCCACTGCTGCTGTATGGTAGAGCGTATTGTGATTAACCGTAAACCGTTACAGATGGCGCTGGAAAGTCAGCCGAATCTGGACGCGCGCGCGTTTAGTGTCATCAAATCCGCTTTTCTGCCGATCGAAGACGCCTACGCCATCCGTTTATCGGATGCGGAATATTTTTATATCTACGAACTGCTCTATAGCTAATCCTTTTACTGGCGGGGCTTCGCGCCTCGCCAGACCTTTCTTCTTCCTCGCGTGACACAAATTCTGGCACAACCTTTGCTCTTCTGATGATGCGTTATGCCGGATAGCGGCGTAAACGCCTTATCCGGCCTACCGGGAGCGTCCTGTAGGCCCGGTAAGCGCAGTGCCACCGGGCAATATATGCCGGTGTTCTCATGTAATTGCGCCAGGAGGCCATTTTGACTACCACACAACCGTTGCCCCACATCCTGCTGCTGACGCATGGCGGCTGGGGACAACCGCTTTGCAACAGCCTGCGTATGGTCACGGGCGAAATTAAAGGCGTGACGGAAATCGCGCTAATGCCTGTCGATACGCTGGGCGAGTTTTATCAACGCGTCGAGGCCGTGGTGAAAACGCTGCCGGAAGGCTCGCTGATCCTGACGGATTTTGTCGGCGGCACGACGTCCAACGTCGCGGCGCGACTAAGCGCCGATTATCCGGTGGCGGTGATTGCCGGACTGAATGCGTCGCTACTGCTGGAGGCGCTGGACAGGCGCGAACAAGGGATGCTAACCGCCTGCGTGGATGAGTTAGTTGAGGCCGGGCGCAGTAGCTGCCTGGATGTGGTCGCCCATGTACGTCAGCTACAACAATCACTCTAAGGAAAACATCATGGCCAATATCGTTTTATGCCGCATCGACAGCCGTCTCATTCATGGGCAGGTTGTCACGAAGTGGGTCGGACAATCTCAGGCGAACCGGATAGCCGTTGTGAGTGATGAACTGGATGCCGATCCGTTTATGAAAAATATCTACCTGATGGCCGCGCCGCCAAATATCAAAGTGGATTGCTTCGGCAACCAGAGTTTTGCCGCCGCATGGAAAGAAAATCAGCTTGGCGACGGTAACGTGCTGGTGCTTTTTCCCTCACTGGCGGCGGTGCAGGACGCCATACAACTGGGCTTTGACGTCACCCGCATTCAGGTTGGCGGTCTCGGCGGCGGGCCAAACCGCAAAGCGGTTTTTCAGAATATTACGCTGGATGAAAAAGACGTCGGCATTCTTAACGACCTGAAAAAACGTGGCGTTCAGGTATTTTTCCAGACCATTCCGGAAGATAAGCCGCAGCCGCTCGACGATATCCTGAAAAAATTCTAACCCTTTAATAGACACAAAATCATTCTGGATGCATCAAGGCGGCAACTGAGTGAATCCCCTGGAGCTTACTAAAGTAAGTGACTGGGGTGAGCGAAGGCAGCCAACAAAGAGGCAGCCTGAAGGATGAAGTGTATAGGATAACACTATGGATACCTTACTCTTTGCAAGCCTGATGGGGTTGTATTACTGGTTTGCCCGTTTACGCCTCGGCTACACCTTCTCCGCGATGCTGTTACAACCGGTGGTGATCGCGGTATTTGTCGGGCTTTTGCTTGGCAATATGCAGACCGCGATGATCATCGGCGCAGGGATGCAGCTCGTTTATTTGGGCGTGACCTCAACGCCGGGCGGCAACGTGCCGTCGGACCCGGCGCTGGCGGCCTGTATCTCCATTCCTATCGCGGTGAAGGCCGGTATGGACCCAAACCTGGCGATCGCGCTGGCAATCCCGTTTGGCGTGATTGGCGTGTTTCTCGATCAGCTTAGGCGCACGCTGAACGCCGCCTGGGTGCATATGGCGGATAAACACGCGGAAACGGCAAACATGGCGGGCATCATGCGTTGCGCCTTTCTTTACCCGGCATTGCTGGGGCTGGTGCTGCGCTTCCCGGTGGTCTTTGCCGCTAACTACTTTGGCCAGGATGTGGTGGAAAGTTTCCTTAAACTGATGCCGCACTGGTTAACCCACTCCTTTGAAATCATGGGCGGCATTCTGCCGGCGCTGGGCTTTGCCATCACCATTATGGTGATCGGTAAAAAGAGCCTGTTGCCGTGGTTTATCGGCGGGTTCTTCGCGGTGTTATACCTCAAGGTCGACATCATGGCGATGGCCATCTTCGGCACCTGTGTCGCCTTCCTGATTAAAGGCCTGGCGAAAAATGAAGGAGCAGCATGATGAGCAGTGACGTAATGCAACATGAACTGGTTGAGCGCGCGCGGGAAAGCGGGGCGCTGACCAAAGCAGATATCACCAAAGCCTGGTTTATCTACTGGCTGGGCGCCGAGGTTTCCAGCTCCTATGAGCGCTTACAAAGCCTGATTTTCTGCGCCTCGATGACGCCGATCATCAAAAAACTTTACCCACAAAAAGAGGAGCAGGTAGAAGCGCTAAAACGCCACCTTAACTTCTTTAACTCCGAGCAGACCTTCGGCGCGGTGATTCAGGGCATCTCTATTGCCATGGAAGAACAAAAAACGCGCGGCGAGCCGATTAACGACTCGTCTATCACCGGCATTAAAACGGGCCTGATGGGGCCGCTTGCCGGGATGGGCGACTCGATTATCTGGGCGGCGGTGATGCCGCTGTTGATAGCGATCTTTATTCCGTTCGCGGCAAATGGCAGCGCGATGGGCGGTATTATCCCGCTGATTCTCTACCCGGCGATCACCCTGGCGATCAGCTACGGCATGGTCCACAAGGGATATACGCTGGGGCGTGATTCGATTATCGGCCTGCTGCAAGGGGGGCGAATCAAAGAACTGATCTACGGGGCCAACGTGCTGGGTTTGATCATGATGGGCGCGCTTTCCGCCAGCTACGTCAAAATCACCACGCCGTTAAAAATTAGCGCCTTGAAAGGATCTGAAGTGGTGGTTCAGCAGATCCTCGACTCTATCGCGCCGGGCTTACTGCCACTGGCGGCGGTATTCGCCATCTACTTCTATCTGGTAAAAAAAGGGCCGCGCTACACCACCATTTTGCTGTCGATTGTCGCACTGAGCATAGTCTGTTCGTTGTTGGGAGTGCTGTAAATCATGACGCCGAATATCTATCAACAACTGGGGTTGAAAAAGGTCATTAACGCCTGCGGCAAAATGACCATTCTGGGCGTCTCAAGCGTCGCGCCGGAGGTCATGCAGGCCACCGCGCGCGCGGCTTCCGCTTTCGTCGAGATTGATGCGCTGGTGGAAAAAACCGGCGAACTGGTATCTCGCTATACGGGTGCTGAAGATAGCTATATCACCTCGTGCGCCTCGGCGGGTATTGCCATTGCCGTCGCTGCCGCTATCACCCACGGCGAGCGGGCGCGCGTCGCCCTGATGCCGGACAGTAGCGGTATGGCCAATGAGGTAGTGATGCTGCGCGGGCATAACGTTGACTACGGCGCGCCAGTCACCAGCGCCATTCGTCTTGGCGGTGGGCGCATAGTGGAAGTGGGGTCGAGCAATCTGGCGGCCCGCTGGCAACTGGAAAGCGCCATTAACGAAAAGACCGCCGCGCTACTGTATGTGAAATCACACCATTGCGTACAGAAAGGCATGTTGAGCATTGACGATTTTGTACAGGTGGCGCAGGCCAACCACCTGCCGTTGATTGTCGATGCAGCGGCGGAAGAGGATTTGCGCGGCTGGGTGGCGAGCGGCGCGGATATGGTTATCTATAGCGGCGCGAAAGCCTTTAATGCGCCAACCTCCGGCTTTATCACCGGGAAGAAACAGTGGATTGCCGCGTGTAAAGCGCAGCACCAGGGGATTGCCAGGGCGATGAAAATCGGCAAGGAAAACATGGTTGGGCTGGTGTATGCGCTGGAGAATTACCACCAGGGCCAGACGACCGTGACCGCAGCACAGTTACAGCCGGTCGCGGAAGCGATTTCCGCCATCCATGGACTTTATGCCGATATCGAACAGGATGAGGCCG
The DNA here is from genome assembly GCF_046551895.1 of Salmonella sp. SAL03688. Classification (NCBI taxonomy): domain Bacteria; kingdom Pseudomonadati; phylum Pseudomonadota; class Gammaproteobacteria; order Enterobacterales; family Enterobacteriaceae; genus Salmonella; species Salmonella sp. SAL03688. The sequence continues at coordinate 19,873 of NZ_JBGDVI010000026.1, read as the reverse complement.
GGCGTGCAATCTGGCGTATTCGTGTGCGGGTGAACGCATCTGAATTGGGGCTGAACGCGCAGGACGTCGAAGCGCAGTTGCGCGGCGGCGAGATAGCGATTTACGCCCGCAAATATCAGCTTCATCAGGGGGTTTTTAGCCTCGATCCACGCACGGTAGCCGAAGGGGAAATGGCATTGATTGTGGCGCGACTCAGGGAGATTGCAGAACATGCAGCAGATTAATTTTTATCGTCAGCGGGTAGCGATTAACGTGCTGGCAAAGGATATCGCCAACGCGAAGGCTATCTATGAAGCCGCCGAAGGCCATGCGGTCATTGGCGTACTTTCCGCGCAGTTCGCTACGGTAGAAGAGGGCGTGCCGGAGGTGAAACGCTGGATGGCGGAGGTGCCGTCTATCTCAGTGGGTCTGGGCGCAGGCGACCCGGCGCAGTACTACAAAGCGGCGATGATTGCCGCCCATACTCACCCGGCCCATGTCAACCAGACCTTTACCGGCAGCGGCTTCGCAGCGGGCGCACTGGCGGCGACAGGCGGCGAGCAAACACATATTAACGCCCTGGTCAGCCCGACGGGAACGCCTGGCGAGGTGGTGATTTCTACCGGCGTCAGCAGCAGCCAGGGAACGCCAGCCCGCGTTTCCTGTGAAGCGGCGGTACGCATGATGCAGGATATGGGCGCACATGCGGCGAAGTTTTTCCCGATGGGCGGCGAAAAGTCGTTACCGGAACTCTATGCGCTGGCGACAACCGCCGCCCGCCACGGCATGACGCTCATCGAGCCGACCGGCGGTATCTCACTGGATAATTTCGGTATTATCCTGCAAACCTGCCTGGAAGCAGGCGTGCCGCGCGTCATGCCGCATGTTTACAGCTCGATTATCGATCCGCAAACCGGCAATACGCGCCCCGAAGACATCATTCGGTTGATGGAGATAGTCAAAGCGCTGGTGTGAGATTTATCGCCGAAGAGCGCTGCGTTTACCTGGCCTACAGATGACGTGTATTTGTAGGCCCGGTTAGCGTTACGCTATCGGGCGATAATGCGTAGCAGGCTGGGCAAAAATGTACGTATTGCAGCCGTCAGTGATTCCCTTTCGAGCCTCCTCGCAGGGGTAAATTTTCCTGAATGCTGTCTGTATTTTTGGCGAGTACAGTGGCGTCATCTTATTCCTCAGGTGACGGATCGCCATGAAAAAAAGCCCCACGTCCACGCCTCATGATGCGGTATTCAAAACGTTTTTACGCCATCCGGATACCGCGCGGGATTTTCTCAATATTCATCTTCCCCATTCGCTAAGAATACGTTGCGATCTGACGACGTTAAAACTGGCGCCGGACAGTTTTATCGAGAAAAATTTACGCGCGTTTTATTCCGACGTCCTTTGGTCGCTAAAAACGTGTGAAGGCGACGGTTATATCTATGTCGTTATAGAGCATCAGAGTACGCCGGACGCGCATATGGCGTTTCGGTTAATGCGTTACGCGACTGCCGCGATGCAGCGCCATCTGGATGCTGGCCATAAAACGTTACCGCTGGTGATTCCCATGCTGTTTTACCATGGCGCGAAAAGCCCGTATCCCTTTTCGCTGTGCTGGCTGGATGAGTTTGACGATCCTGCACTGGCGCGTCAGCTTTATGCGACGGCATTTCCACTGGTAGACATTACGGTGGTGCCGGATAACGAGATTATGCAGCATCGACGTATCGCGATGCTGGAGCTGGTACAAAAGCATATACGTCAGCGCGACCTGATGGGATTGGTCGAGCGCTTAGCGGTACTTCTGATTACGGGAAACGCTAATGACAGTCAGCTAAAAGCGCTGTTTAATTATTTGCTAATACAGCATGGCAGCACGCCTCGTTTTGGCAAGTTTATCCGCGAGGTGGCGCGTCGTGTTCCCCAACACAAGGAGAGATTAATGACGATCGTAGACAGAATACGTGAATCGGGGCGCAGAAAAGGTAAGCGTGAAGGCGTGCAACAAGGTATACATCAAGGTAAGCAGGAGGAAGCCTTGCGTATTGCGCATACGATGCTGGAACAGGGGATCGAGCGAGAGATGGTGCTGATGATTACCGGGCTTTCTGACGAAGAGATTAAGGCAAAGCGCCATTAAACTTTTCCCTCTTCCGCCCGGTCATCGTGATTATCAACGGCGTTAAGCGGCCCGCGCACGTCGACGGGAATCGAGGGAGATCAGAATCACTGACGAGAGAATGAGCAGCGTGCCCAGCCAGTCCGGCAAGGTAAAACTAATCCCCAACAGCAGTAGCGACAGCAGGGCGCTGCTTAACGGTTCCGCGCAGCTTAAAATGCTGGCTTTGGGGCCACCAATCAGTTGCGCGCCTTTCAAATACAGGCTGAACGTCAGCGATGTACCGATCACCACCAGGTAGAAAAAGGCCAGAATCAGGCTGCCGCTCACCGCAAAGTGCGTTCCTTCTTTAGCGTAGAAGGGCAGCAGAATAAGGCCGCCAAAGGACATACTCCAGCCGACCACTGGCAGCGTGCCGTATTGGGCGATTAGCCTGGAAGGCCAGGTCGTATAAAAGGCGGCGGCAAATGCGGAGGCGATACCCCAGAACAGCGCGCCTGAAGAGATCGACAGCGATGTTGGATTGCCGTGAGTCACCAGTAAAAAGGTGCCGATAAGCGATGTAAGAATGGCGGTTAAGACCAGAATGCCTGGTCGTGTTCTTCGCGCTAATGCAAACCACGCCACAATAATGGTCGGCGATAAAAATTGCAGCACTGTCGCGGTGGCGGCATTGGATTTTTCAATCGTAAGCAGGAAGGTTAGCTGAACGGTGAGCGCGCCCACCACGGAGAAAATCAGCAGACTCAGTGCATCTTTGCGGTTTTTAAGAATCGAAAATATCTTATCGCCGTGCATAAAGGAGAAGGTCACCAGTATCAGCCCGGCGAATAACAAACGTATCATCGTCAGGAACTGTGACGACATACGGCTTTGCTCCATGATGTACTGCGCGCAAACACCTGAACTCCCCCACAATACGGCGGCAATCAGGACGTTTAGCATCCCTTTTCTGGTGGAACCCATTTTTTCCTCGTCATGTTGTTTTATTTTTTTACGTGCAGGCATCATAACAGAGCTATCGCCAGCATTAAGCAGGAATTTATTGTTTAATGATTTCATACGAGCCTGTTATTGACATAATATTGTCATTTTTTTGTCATAGAAAATATCAAACAAACTTAAACAAATCGTCACTATCCCCGCCTTTGCACTTTACAGAACATATTGACTGACTATAATAAGCGCAAATTCATGCAGGAGTAATATGTTGGACAGTCACTTTTACGTAAATCATCTGGCAAGTTAACGCACGCTATTCCTGCGCTGCTTGCCGAACCGGTGGGCAGCAATCTCCCCTTGTGACGATTGTCATCCCAATAATGTTACAACACGCGCATTGTCGCGAGGTAATCGTCATGTTCATGTTTAAACACGCTTTATTTCCTCCGCCGTTAACACGACGCTAATTGCCTCAGGGCAGAAATTTGTCGTGTGCTAAATATAGCACGTACTTATTCTTCCAGAAAAAATGGAGGAACGTATGTTAATGTTTCCTTATATTTTGAATTTACTGGCCGCTATGCTGTTGGGCGCGCTGATTGGCGCGGAAAGACAATGGCGTCAACGTATGGCGGGATTACGCACTAATGCGCTGGTGGCGACAGGCGCCGCCGTTTTTATTCTGAGCTCCATGACGACATCGCCAGACAGCCCCGGGAGAATTGCGGCGCAGATTGTCTCTGGTATTGGCTTTCTGGGGGCGGGCGTCATCATGCGCGAAGGGATGAATGTGCGCGGGCTGAACACTGCGGCAACGCTATGGTGTTCGGCGGGCATCGGCGTGTTATGCGGCTTAGGGCAGTTCAAAAATGCGCTGGCGGCGACGATCATTATTCTTTGCGCCAATATTTTATTGCGTGAAGCGGCGCAGCGTATAAATCAACTCCCGGTATCCGCCGAGGGAGAAAAACGTTATATCCTGAAAGTAACCTGTAATAAAGAAGATGAGAGCGCGGTTCGTCAGTGGTTACTGAATATCGTAAAAGAGGCCGCGATCTGTTTACAAGGGTTAGGTTCGGTCCCCGCTCAGGAACAGGGCTATAAAGAAATTCGTGCCGAGCTCGTGGGTCATGCTGATTATCGTAAAACGCGAGAACTGATTATATCCAGAATAGGTGATAACGATAATATCACCGCAATTCACTGGAGCATTGATAGTCAATAATAGTTTTTTATTCAATTGCAACATTACGCCAGGCGTATAAGGAGGGAATGATGGATATTCCCGAGTCGATAAAATAAAACCCACTCAAAATAGTGAGTAAGCAATAACCTTTTTTATGCATAGATAATTCTCCCGGGGCTCACCTTCAAATCGTGAGTTTACTATTCCCCGGGCGTGATATGCAGGAAACACTACACCTTAATTTTGGGGATTCATCATGACTGACATGAACATTGAAAACCGGAAACTCAATCGCCCGGCGTCAGAAAATGATAAGCAGCATAAAAAAGTATTTCCGATCGAAGCGGAAGCTTTTCATAGCCCGGAGGAGACACTGGCGCGGCTGAACAGCCATCGTCAGGGCCTCACGATAGAAGAGGCCAGCGAACGGTTGAAAGTGTATGGGCGCAATGAAGTGGCGCATGAGCAAGTTCCTCCGGCGCTGATTCAGCTTCTGCAGGCATTCAATAACCCGTTTATTTACGTTCTGATGGCATTGGCAGGGGTTAGTTTCATCACGGATTACTGGCTCCCGTTACGCCGTGGCGAAGAGACCGATCTCACTGGCGTGCTGATTATTCTGACGATGGTCAGTTTGAGCGGGTTATTGCGTTTCTGGCAGGAGTTTCGCACTAACAGAGCAGCACAGGCGCTGAAAAAGATGGTTCGCACCACCGCCACGGTGTTGCGTCGTGGGCCGGGCAATATAGGCGCGGTGCAGGAAGAGATTCCCATTGAAGAACTGGTGCCGGGCGATGTGGTTTTTCTGGCCGCAGGCGATCTGGTGCCCGCCGACGTTCGACTGCTGGCGTCGCGCGATCTCTTTATCAGTCAGTCAATTCTTAGTGGTGAATCATTACCCGTAGAAAAATACGATGTTATGGCTGATGTGGCAGGTAAAGACAGCGAGCAATTGCCTGACAAAGATAAAAGCCTGTTAGATTTGGGCAATATCTGTCTGATGGGAACCAATGTAACCAGCGGCAGAGCGCAAGCGGTCGTGGTTGCGACGGGAAGCCGTACCTGGTTCGGCTCGCTGGCGAAATCCATTGTGGGTACGCGTACCCAGACGGCTTTCGATCGCGGAGTCAACAGCGTGAGCTGGCTGTTGATACGCTTTATGCTGATCATGGTGCCGGTTGTCCTGCTGATCAATGGTTTCAGTAAGGGAGACTGGGTAGAGGCTTCGCTGTTCGCGCTGGCGGTTGCGGTGGGGTTGACGCCGGAAATGTTGCCCATGATTGTCAGTTCCAACCTGGCAAAAGGCGCGATTGCGATGTCGCGGCGCAAAGTGATCGTCAAGCGCCTGAACGCTATTCAAAACTTCGGCGCGATGGATGTGCTGTGTACAGATAAAACCGGCACCTTAACCCAGGACAATATTTTTCTGGAGCATCATCTGGATGTGAGCGGTGTAAAAAGCAGCCGGGTATTGATGCTGGCCTGGCTGAATAGTAGCAGCCAGAGCGGCGCCCGGAATGTGATGGATCGCGCCATACTGCGTTTTGGCGAGGGGCGAATCGCACCATCGACAAAAGCGCGCTTCATTAAACGCGATGAACTGCCATTCGACTTTGTACGTCGCCGGGTATCGGTCCTGGTGGAGGATGCGCAGCATGGAGACAGATGTCTGATCTGTAAAGGCGCCGTTGAAGAGATGATGATGGTAGCCACCCATCTTCGCGAAGGCGATCGTGTGGTGGCGCTGACGGAAACACGCCGCGAGCTGCTGCTGGCGAAAACCGAAGATTACAATGCTCAGGGATTCCGTGTATTGCTGATAGCGACACGTAAGCTGGATGGTTCCGGGAACAATCCGACATTAAGTGTGGAGGATGAGACCGAACTTACCATCGAAGGGATGCTCACTTTTCTCGATCCGCCGAAAGAGAGCGCCGGAAAAGCTATTGCCGCGTTGCGGGATAACGGCGTGGCGGTCAAAGTCCTCACCGGCGATAATCCGGTCGTGACGGCGCGTATCTGTCTGGAAGTGGGTATTGATACGCACGATATCCTGACCGGAACCCAGGTTGAGGCGATGTCGGATGCCGAACTGGCGTCTGAAGTGGAGAAACGCGCAGTATTCGCCCGGCTGACGCCGTTACAAAAAACGCGTATTTTGCAAGCGCTACAGAAAAATGGTCATACCGTTGGTTTTCTTGGAGATGGGATCAACGACGCGCCCGCGCTTCGTGATGCGGATGTGGGAATTTCCGTCGATAGCGCCGCCGATATTGCTAAAGAGTCATCAGATATTATTCTGCTGGAAAAAGATCTCATGGTGCTTGAGGAAGGCGTTATCAAAGGGCGGGAAACCTTTGGCAATATCATTAAATATCTGAATATGACCGCCAGCTCTAATTTCGGCAATGTTTTTTCGGTACTGGTAGCCAGCGCGTTTATTCCGTTTCTGCCGATGCTGGCGATTCATCTGTTGATCCAGAATTTGATGTACGATATTTCGCAGTTGTCGTTGCCGTGGGACAAAATGGATAAAGAGTTCCTGCGTAAGCCGCGGAAATGGGACGCGAAAAATATTGGTCGTTTTATGCTATGGATTGGCCCAACGTCTTCTATTTTCGATATCACAACCTTTGCGCTGATGTGGTACGTTTTTGCGGCTAATAACGTAGAGGCACAGTCGCTCTTTCAGTCCGGCTGGTTTATTGAGGGTCTGCTCTCGCAGACACTGGTCGTGCATATGCTAAGGACGCAGAAAATACCGTTTATCCAAAGTCGGGCGACGTTGCCGGTATTATTGACGACCGGCTTGATTATGGCGATAGGCATTTATATTCCATTCTCACCTCTGGGCGCGATGGTTGGACTGGAGCCGCTGCCGCTGAGCTACTTCCCGTGGTTGGTGGCGACATTATTGAGCTACTGTCTGGTGGCGCAAGGCATGAAACGCTTTTATATCAAACGCTTTGGCCAGTGGTTTTAATAATGTTTGAGGATCGCCCAGATGAATCGCTCACCCGATAAAATCATCGCGCTGATATTTTTACTGATTAGCCTGTTGGTGTTGTGTTTAGCCCTCTGGCAAATCGTTTTCTAACGAGGTGACGCCATGCAAAAAAGAGGGTTGGACAAAATTTTTTATCAGGTTGTCCTGATAGCAATCATCCTGATTTTACTGACTATCTGGATACGATAAGCTGCCGTTGGCGAGCCCCGCTTAAAATAAGAATCGATGTAGTTGTTCTTTTTATGGCGGGGCGCTATTTTCATGGTATCCCACATCAGAAGGGCAATATCATGAATAATCGTCGTGGTTTAACCGCCGTCCTGGCGACGTTGATTACGTTTTCCCTGAGCGCTACGCCTGTGCTGGCGAATCCGGGAAATGGCAATGGCGGCGGACATGGTAATAACGCGGCTAATCAGGGTAATAACGGTAACGGACATAAAGGAAATGCCGGGCAAAAAACGGAACACCGTAAAAATGGCGGCAAACCGGATCACGTCGAGTCGGACATTAGCTACGCTGTCGCCAGGCAACTGGCAGTGAATTTAGGGCTGACGGGTTATCAGTCTTTACCTCCGGGGATTGCGAAAAATCTGGCGAGAGGAAAACCGCTGCCGCCGGGAATCGCTAAAAAAACGGTGCCGGCGTCTATGCTGGGACAATTACCTTATTATCCGGGCTATGAGTGGAAAATCGTTGGGGATAATCTGGTGCTGATCGCGCTCAGTACCGCGGTGGTCACGGCGATTATTAATGGCGTATTTGATTAAGAGCCTATCCCACCAGGCGTTATTGGCGCAGCCAGTTTGGACACGGACAGCGCGCAAAAACCGGAGCGTACACGTAGTACGTGAGGTTTGACTCGCTACGCTCGCCCTTCGGGCCGCCGCAAGCGGCGTTCAAAACGCTAACGCGTTTTGGCGAGCACTGCCCAGGTCCAAAATGGCAAGTAAAATAGCCCCATTAAATGGGGCTATTTAGTCTCTTCAGGGCGTTATTTATGCGGGTTGAGAATCCAGCAGTTCATTATTTTTTACTACTTCCTGCGCTTTGGTATAACTTTCAATCAGTAGCTGATAGGCCGGGAATATTTTGGTATATACATCCGCCCATTCTGCGGCATCTTCCCGATTCCAGGTACGTTGCAGCTCAGAGGCTACCGCCGCGGTATCCATTGGTACTACGCCCGCCTGCACCACGCGGGCCATCGTAATTTCCTGCGCCATTTTACTGTACGTACCGGAGGCATCAATTACCGCAAATACCTTGTACCCTTCCGCGACGGCGCTGATGGCTGGAAAAGCCATGCAGACACTGGTAATAGTACCGGCGATGATCAGCGTTTTACGGCCTGTCGCTTTTACCGCTTGTACAAAATCGGCATTATCCCAGGCATTAATTTCCCCTTTACGCGCGACATATTGCGCGTGGGGCGCATTCGCATGGATTTCCGGAATCAGCGGGCCATTCGGTCCCTGTGGTACGGATGCGGTAGTAATGATCGGCATATTGCATAAGGTAGCGATCTTAGCCAGCGCCGCGGCGCGCGCGCGTAATTCCGGCATCGGCATGTCGCCGACGGTCTGAAACAGGCCACTTTGGTGGTCAATCAGCAGCATTACTGCGTCGTTAGCATCAATGGCAGGGCGTTGACCGTTAAAATTCGCGGGTGTAGACATAATTCATTCCTTGTTGTTGCCTTTCACTGATAGTCACTATCAGTGTTAAAGTCATTAATCGCCGGGGCGATTTCCGTTTTTAAGCTGATGACAGTAATCCGTTGCCGATCCTGGATTACCCTGGTGAGTTCTTTCTGAAGGAATATTCATCGGCATCACCTTCAGTCGATTTACTTTCACGCGAATCTGTTATCACAACAATATTCATATTATGAATAAATGTTTCTATTTTACATGTCAGAGAGGATTATTGATTGAAAAAACAAACTATGTCCCCACAAATTGTTTCTGATGGATAGTTTTAAAATTATTTAGTATAAGTTTGAAATATGTGGGTTAAGGATTAACTTATTTATATTTAAATAACATAAAGCACAGCTTAAATATTAAGTGGGAAGCGTGCTTTTATTAAGTATGGCTACTGTAACTCTTAATAAATTGGAAACTATCCCTACATAACGAGTGCTGCTTTTTTGGATATTACAAGTCATTATAGGAACACGTTGAATAAAACCTTGTCTTTCATATGATATAGATTGTCAGGATATATTTTCTCATGATTTATCTATGAGATATTAAAACGTAGTGGCACAGTAAATTTGGCCACTTGATTAAAGGTGATATTCTCACCTCAATACAAAACAGGAGACTTAACGAACAAGAAAACCAAACGTACTTTCACCCCTGAGTCTGCTATAATGAGAAAAGCGGTGTCTACGCTTACCTGTTAATGTCTTATGCCTCTCGCTCTTCTATATGATCGGTATGTGCAGGGGACAATCCATGTCCTGCTACGCAGCCACAGCATCAGACTATACTCAGTGGTGTCTATTAACCCTCTCCAACTACGTTATGTTTTGGCATGGTAACAATGCGATGTTATGGATAATTAACGATAATATTGAATTTAATCCAGAAATGAATCGCCTGGCGTCATTATCGAGGCCAGATCTCAACATTATTCTGACAACGCCCGCCAGCCGCTGCTTGCGCCTTCTGCTGGAAAACGCCCCCTCCGTCGTCTCACAACAAACATTCTTTCAAAAAGTGTGGGAAGAAGACGGCATGGTGGTGTCGGCAAATACGCTTTATCAGAATATCTCCATTATTCGCCGCGGATTACGTACCGTTGGCGAAAATGAAGATACGCTGATAATCACGGTTCCGCGTAGAGGCTTTCAGATTGAGCCTGGTGTGAGCCTCATGACCATCCGCAAAGACTTCGCTCAGACAATAGAAAAAAAGGGTGAGACGCCGCCACGTATGTCAGGGCGTTGGTTTAAACATTATGTACCTGTACTTTGGATGACCGGGACATTTGCTGTCGGTATTTTGCTTGGCGCTATAAGCTGGCAAACCGTTCCCGATAAGGATTTTTACGATCGCTACACGCTGGTTGAAACAACTCAGGGCTGTCATTTTTTCTCGCGAAATGAAGATATCGAAAGCGGTAGCCGCTTTGCAAGCTATAAGTCAATGATTCTAAAAACCGGTATGGATTGTCAGAAATACCCATGGGTCTATTTCCCTTCCAGCAGTCGCACCCCAGCGGTTACGGCATTGATTTGTCAGCAACCTTATAAAACGCGCGGTGATACAGGCTGCGTGACGCTTTTTTTCCGCGGGGTGACACATGGGTAAAAAGGCACTGATGTTAGCCTGCCTGACGCTACTGTTTCTGGGAGTAGGGCTTGGACATCTTTTTCATTTGTATACGGAAAAGAACCGGGATCCAGAGAAATGTACGGCGCCTGTGATTGTGTTTTATAACAACACTCAGGCTAACCTGACGCTGGACTTTATGTATTCGCTGAAAAAACGCACTGGGGTGGTTTCCATCAGCGGAACGTATTACGTCAATAATAAAATGAGCGGCGTGATCCGCCGTGATGTTTCCTATGTATGGAGTGAAAATAAAGACAGCACCCATTTTATATCGACGGATATCAACAAAGTCACGCGTGACGAAACACTGTCCGATGCGGTTATCGAGACGGTTTTACCCGATTTTTATGTCTATCCAGGGAAAAGCATCAGTTACACCATCCTGACTCAGGGCCATCGTGGCTTTATGTTCACCATCGGGAAACGCCCGATATTTTTCTGTACACATTAAGCTGTTTTGGGAGCCGTTCATGGAACGTATCAGCCAAATGAAAGCGCTTCCGGGTAAAAGCCGCTGAAGATCAGCGGCTCTGTTGTTACCTGAATCAAAAACTGTATTTAACCCCCAGTAGGCCTTGGGTATTACTATAGCCCTGGTCACCTACCTGCTGCGCCACGTTACCCCATACGTTCAGGCGCGGGGTAATTTGCCCTTCAATACCCACTTTCAGTTCACCAATATTTTTTGTACCACGCATATCGCTGCTGACATCGTCCATCTTCACGCTGGCAGGCTGCGTATTATGGATCCAGTTCGCCTCCACGAACGGCTGGAACTCTCGAGATTTATCGTTATCAATAGCATTGTGGCCGTTAATATAGGCTTTTACGCCCATGCGGGTTAGCAGATTACCGGCGGTATCATCCTTGACGAGGGTACCATTGGCTTCGCGATTGTCGTCAGCCTGCACGCCCATCCATACCACCTGCGCTTTGGGCTGCAACCAGTAGCTTTGATGCGCGCTTTCACTTAACCTGAAGCTGTAACCGGCTTCAACCGAGGCGGTAATTCCTTTGGATTTATATTTCTCAGCGGCCTGATCCTGACCCATGACCTTGTTATCAAACCAGTTGTACAGCATCCAGGTATCCACATAAGCTCCAGACCGATCGATATTGTTAGCATACCAGGTGCCGTAAAGGCCGACGCTGTAACCGGTGACTTGACCACGGGAATGATAGTCACTCACGGACGACTGCGTGCGGTTCTGGCTGTTGGCATAACCTGCCATTGCACCAATATGCCAACGGTCAAGACCGTCAGTGCTCCACTGTGCCAGATCGCCTCCCAGTTGTAACACATAGCTGTTGATGCGGGTTTTTAGCTGCCCGCTGCCATCGTTGAAGCGAGTATGGGCGCCGACGTTACGCATCCACAGGCTGGTGACCTTCTTCTCACCCGTCAGCATGTCGGTGTACTGGGTTTCACCCAGACGGTCATGGAGACGCGTCATGAACAGCGTATTTGCCGCATAGTTGTTGGCAAGATAGCTGCCCACTTCCGGACGGAACTGATGTTCTGTTATCGGCGGTGTGTCAGATTGCCCTATGTCAGGAATTGTCGGATCAGGGATGACCGGGTCTACTGGCTCAGGGTCTACAGGATCAGGGTCCACCGGATCGGGAATAACAGGGTCAGGGATAACCGGGTCTACAGGATCAGGGTCTACCGGATCGGGAATGACAGGGTCAGGGATAACTGGGTCTACTGGATCAGGAATAATCGGTTCGTCCGGCTCAATGTAGCTGGTCAGATACCAGTTTTTACCTTTCTGCACCACGTTGTAGTCATAGGCTCCGGCAACAATACGGCTTGCTTTTTCGAAAGTACCGTTAGAATTACCAGCAACGTTAACAATTTCAATACCTTCAATGGTTTGCGCCCCAGCTCCTCCAATATTATTTACTGCAACAAATGTGTTGCCTGAAGTATTGCCGAGAACCTGCAGCCTGTCCGTTTCGGAATCATCATCGTTGAGCACAGTATTAAAGACCAGCTTACCGCCGTTGCCTACATAATCTTCATTGATGGTGAGCGTTTGCCATGGCTCGCCATCTTCATGGCTGAAGTTAATGGTTGCGCCACTATTCAGCGTCAGGTCAGTGAGCGTTGAGCTGCTGGTCATATTCCAGGTCGCATCGCTCATTTGTACAGAGATAACGCCTGTGCCCGCCGTAGCGCTGGTGATGTACGACGCCCCGTCCCATCGCGAGTTGTCCGTCATATTGAGCTTAATTGTACTGTTCTGCTGCGGTAGCGTACCGCTGGCAGCGGTGGCGCCAGCAGCACGAATATCACCGTCGATGACGAAACGACCTCCTGAAGAACCGTCAACAATGCCGCCAGTCTCCGTGCTGATGGCGTAACTTTCGTTACTGTTATCGCCCGCCATAGTAATAGCCGCACCGCCTGCCAGATTAATGGCGCCTCGGGAGAGGGCGTATAAACCGGCAGGGGCTTTACTATAGGATGCAGCCTTACTGGCGCTGTTAACGCTAATAGTGGCATTCTCTCCCAAACTAACGGTAGCGTTAGTTGCATATACCGCGTGTGCGCTGGCACCGTTCACCGTAATAGTAGCGTTGTTGCCAAGCTCGGTTCTGGAGGATGATGCTGCGTAAATCCCCGTTGAGGATGCGCCGGAGGTTTCGATAGTTGCATCGTCACCCAGACGAATCAACGAACCGCTTTGTCCGGTACGCAGCCCCTCCGAACTGTCGCCGGTAGTAACAATATGTGCACGATTGCCGACGACAATCGTATTTTTGGCACGTGACGCATCCCGCATGGCGTTAGCTGTAATTCCACGTCCCTGGCTACCTGTTGTTTTGATATACAGATCGTCGCCGACGTAAATATTGGCCGATCCGGTCCAACCCTGGCCCAGTGAGTTATATCCGGCGTTAATACCGTCACCATCCTGACCATCCACGTAGATGCGGGTACGGTCACCGGTAATAATAAATACCGGGTTATCCGGAGTATTTGCGCCGTGAGTACGGATGCCATCGACGTCTCTACCATTATTCGCGGCATTCGCCGACTGCGTCCGAATGGTCAGGTCGTTGCCAAAAATCACGCCCGGACTTCCCGTCCCGCTGTTCTGAATAACCGTGACAGTGTGTTCAAACGCCTCCGCGCCCGGCCCATTAAGCGTGAGGCCATTGCCATAAACCGGGATGGTGCCGGTGTTCCACTGATAAACGTAGTTGGGCATGGTACCGACTTTGGTGAAACCGGTACTGGCCTGAGCGGGAATAATAGCCTGTAATTCCGGCGGCAACTGGCTGACCAGCCCACTGGATGGCAGACTATCAACGTCAACCCAGGCCGCCTGGGAGGGAAATACCATAGAGGCTAATGCTGCTGATACCGCTATGGCGATGAATGAGTAATTTTGGGGAGTTGGCATTCTGCCTCCTGCATTATGGCGTAAAGCGTCTTCCACATCGCAATAATATGGAAATAATAAAAATGGAAACGGATCTATAAAATATTTGATATTATTTTATGAATGCTATGCCCTAGCTTATTTTCAAGCCGCAGCTTATGCACATAAAGTTTCTTAATATCAATATTGTCAATATTTACAATCTGCTGAATACTTATTCCTGATACAAAACGCTTCAGTAATATAAATTCCGTATAGTTAAGCGTTCGTCCACGTTTACTGTTGGCAAGCCGACCGGTAAACAAGCGGTGCATCTTTTGCTGTTGCACAATATCATCGTCATCGGAATAAATAATTCCTTGTATTTTATTGCTTTTCAAAATCCAGTAATTGGCCAGCGGAGTTAAACTTCTGTCAGAAATCAGGACAATATGCATACCACTGTTTGCCAGACTGTCAGCCCATTGTAAATCGGTAAATCGTCGAAGATTCGGGAAAGAAAAATCAACAAAGATAAAACCGCTGGATAAATGGTTGTGTCTATCAAGCAATAACTTTTCAATAAACCCTTTTTTCAGAAAAGCATTACCATCCGGCCAGATGGAAAATGCCGCATTATGACAGTATTGCACCCGTACTGCGCTGTCAGGGAATAATTGACAGGATAAATCGCAACTAATGCAATGGACAATTTGTGAAGGCTTTCTCATCATCCTGAACGACTCCCGTCGATGTTTCTATTAATATTTCATTGGTAAATAAATGTGTCAATCCAGATAATATACAGTGCTACGGCTGTCAAAAGTCGCGAATTATTGTCAGTGTCATAAACTCCTGGAAAGACCTAAAATACAGCTTTAAGGAACCATGACAGATCCGACAGTCGTAATACATCATTTCGGATTTTCATTTCACGCATTGAGATTTTTATACAGTATCTCCAATATCATAAAAAATCTTAAAACAGCACTATTTGCTAAATCATGAGGGTGATAAATAACGGTTCTCAATACCATCTGTCTGCTGTCCTCGTCACTATCGGGGTGATGTGATGAAATATAAAAGTAATTCCTGTAAACCTGTAATGAATTCTTATTATTAAAACCTAATTTAAGATTTTTTCTTTTATTGCATTGTTATTCAATGACTTAATGGTGACATTTGTGCTCTCATCAACTTCTTATATACAAATTTAAGACTATTTTATAGAGACGCATGTAAACTTTAAGGGGTGTAATGCTAATGCCATGAGAAAATTTTGTAACTTAATGCCGGGAGTTATACCTTGCCAATAAGTTGATCTGACTTAATTCTGATCGTGACAGTCTGAGCAACCGACAGACTTATCGGTCGAAACAACTTCAGCTTCTGGCTACTTTTTTCAATTGCTCATTTGATGAAAACTCTTTCCCGGAGCACATTAGTGAGAAACAGGATGTGGTCAAACCTAATGTCCATAGATGTCGTCAGTCACTTCAGAAATATTCGCCTCCTGGCAGATATCTTTAACCGCTCGTCCAGCTTCGACCAACTTAATTACGGCGATGTTCTGATGCTCAGTGAGACGGGATTTACACATAGAGATTCCTTCGTCAGCAGATCGATGACGTGATCTCTAAATGTGAATAGCACGATTATGTGGGATACGTACAAAAAATTAAATGAATCGCCACAGGTTTAACAGACACCGCAGAGTCATTTAAGATAGCTTAAAGAGAGGAGCCCATGAGCGGTAAACGTTATCCCGAAGAGTTTATAATTAAAGCGGTAAAACAGGTTATTGAGCGCGGCCATTCTGTTTCCAGCGTCGCAACACGTCTTGATATTACTACCCACAGTCTTTACGCCTGGATAAAACCGCCATATTCACGACGGTATCATGCAATCACAGGAGTCTAATTTGATATCTTGGTCTGTTGAATTTATTGATTTTTATCTTGTTGGATTTTTACTGGTGCCCACTATTGTGCCCCCAAATGATTTTGCTTGTGGGGTTCGGGGCATTCTGAGCTACTTTTTAGGTTCTGTTTTCCATTGTAGCAAACCGGCGATATCCTTCTCACCTTCGGCTTCTTTTAAGCGCCGTTGTTGTTCAGCAAACTGACTATATTCCGCCTGCGCTTTTTCATCGGCCATTTTCTTAGTGACTTTACCTGCGCCTTGTAAAACCTCACGGTCGTTAAATTGCAGGAACTGATCCAGCTTATCCTGCCAGTCGCGTAAAAAGATCTGCTGACGACGACGGGCCTGATCCTCGGCAAAATCCAGCCACATGTTAACTACGCGGTTAAGCTCGCTGACTTCATCCTGAGTGAGATAATTTTTTGCCACCGTCACGTCACCCTTACGTACCTCTTCACCTTTATAGCTGGTCAGCCCCATATGCGGCTGGCTGGCGTCAGCACGCTGATGAATGAGTTCAGCAGCGGTATGTCCGGTACAGGCAAAATGCAACTTGTTCTGGATGGTTTGAAAAAATTGCGTGGTTTCTTTGAGCGATGGTTGATAGTCGGCGGCTAACGCAAAGATCTCTCGTACCCGCAAATAAACCCGACGTTCGCTGGCGCGAATATCGCGGATACGCTCCAGCATCTCATCAAAATAGTCGGGTACAGCCGATGAACCCACGGGCGGATTTTTCAGGCGCTCATCGTCCATCACAAAACCTTTGATCAGGTATTTCTGGAGCGTCTGGGTTGCCCACTGGCGGAACTGTGTGCCGCGCGGGGAACGAACGCGGTAGCCGACAGCAAGGATGACAGGCAGGCTGTAGTGAAGCCTGTTGCGGCTTACCTGACGGCTACCTTCCTGTTGAACTTGTAAGTAAGACTTACAGGTTGCGTTTTGCTCAAGTTCGCCTTCTTCATAGATCGCTTTAATGTGCTGTGTAACTGCCTGGGGAGTGATCTGATAAAGGTTGGCGATGGTTGCCTGAGGGAGCCATAGCGTCTCTTGCTCAAAGCGGCACTCCACACGAACTTCACCGTCATCGCTGGCAAACATAACAAATTCGCCTGCCGGGGATTGGGTTAAGTATTTGTCTGCCATGCCGCCTCCGCTTATATCTGACTCGCAATGCCGTAATCTGCCTAGTATGCCAGAAATTCCTGGTGAAGCTTATTACGCAGATAGCGTTTATTTTGCGGGCAGCGCCCCCGGATAATGCTTCGCCACGATATCATTCATATTCTCCACCAGATCCAGACGCTTAAATGTGATATGTCCGCTGCCCTTCTAAAAGTAGCGGATGGTGAACATATCGTCTTCAAAGACCTGCTCACGCGGATTATCGCGCACGAAGTCCATAAACCGGATAGAGACATCATGCCGGTTGTCAGGAATGGTTTTACTATCCAGCAGGTAGAGTATTCGTTCCAGATCGGCGAGCTGGTCGCGTCGCCAGCCCCAGTTCAGGCTGTAGCCCCATCGGTCATGCTTCACCAGATTGTTGACGATAATCTTCTTGCCGAAATAACAAGGATTATTGGTTTTGTACTCCTGGCTTAACCCCTTAAATACATTGATAATCCCACGTTCGAAAACATCCTGTTCCTTAACCGGAGGTTGCGGATCGACGCCCATCACGCTGTGCAGTACATCATTACTTGGCTCGCCGTAGGTCGCCCCGGTGGTATTGACGCCAGACCATTACCTTTCTCGTCCTGTTCAAGTAGGCGAACAGACTCACGTTTTACCGTGCTGATAACCTGCGGGCTATGGGTAGTGACAATAAACTGGATTAGTGGAAATGCGCTGCGCAAAGACTGGATAATTTGCTGCTGCCAGGCTGGGTGCAGGAACATATCGACTTCATCGATCAGCACAATCCCCTGTGTTTTTAAGGCGGCTTCATCGCGTAAATGGGGGTTGAGTTTGACACAGCGAAACGCGATATCCGCTACCATCGCAACCGCATTACGCAGGCCGTCGCTGAGCTGGGATAAGGGAATCTTACCGTGCTGTGGATGGTTCATCACCAATTGCTGGTTATGGCTGGAGCTGTATTCCAGATCGTGCCAGCCAGTCACTTCCTGCGTCAGACAGTTAATGGTTTGCTGGATGGCTTGAATAGCTTCTTTCATCCGCTGAACACGAACACCTTCTTTTAACTTTGCTGAAGGTGATTCAAGTTGTGTGATTTGATGTTCACGGTAGCTAAGCCATAACCAGCTATACCATTGTTCAAATTGCTTATAGTTTGATGTGGCAGAAAGGCAATCGTCATAACCAGACAAACGTGAAAAGGCGCTGTTATCCAGACGCTGTTCAGTAGGCTGTGCCTCATAACGTTCCTGATACCACAAGCGAGCAGTCCCCAGATAAAGCATTAGGGGAAGTTCAACCTGCTGCAAATTATGCTCTTCACGCACCAGCGTCTGAAGTTGTTCACCCCAACGGGTAAGCTGCGCCGCTGTCTTATCTTCATGCGGCGGCTGTTCTCCTCGCTTGTCGAGCATCCAGGTTGCCGTTTTTCCACTTTCCCATTCCCCGGTAGCCGTAATCATGGCCGGAGACGACATTTCCATGTTCAGCGCTTCGGGGCGGAAAACCAGACGTACATCTTCTGTACGGATCGCCAGCGATTTATCTTTTACGTAGAGGCTGGCATCAAAACCACGAATAAAGGGAAACAGCGCCAGGCGTATCGCATCCAGCACTGTTGTCTTGCCCGCGCCATTCGGTGCAACCAGAATCGTAATGTGCTCATCAAAAGTAATATCGAGCTGTCTAAAGCAACGAAAGTTAAGCAGTGAAAGTTTGTCGATTCTCATTACACCAGCCTCACCTGTTTTTATGTTTTAGTATAATAACATCTCTTGCCTGCAATATTGCCCGCTTTAAGCGGGCAAAGGTTACGCCTTTTATCACGTTTTAACTATTTATCCTGTTGATTAACATGGTTTTTCTAAGGAATTAATAAAATCCTTTCCTGTCGTGTCCGTAGAATATCGACAGCCTGGAGACAAGGTGACTGTTGCTGGTAACCATATTCTTTGCGATCGATACCAACTCGTTCATGTTTTTTCTTCAGAAAGTTACGGCATCGACAAACGTAGCGCCTGCGTTGATAAATGTAAGGCTATAGTGCCGTTCAATGAGTAAGCTGCGACGTTACTGCTCGTATGAACACCATCCACCCTTATGATGTGAGCCTGTACCCCCATGTGGATGTTGACCCTTTGGGCAGGCAAGCGCACCGGATGATGCCGTGACAGTAATAAAAGCGATAATCATCGCTGTAAATAATCTCTTCATATATAACTCACATTAATAAATTAGAACATATTACTACCTACTACAGAATACGCATACTTGATACGGACTTAGGGGATAATATAACGCGTACTTTAGTTTAAATTCTATCCTTCATGTGGCATAGGTTATCAGGATAGGTTTTCGTTATGAATTTTATCTGGGATATTGAAGCAACATATTGGGGGGGATATGAGTTATAAATATGTTGGTAAGCATGGCTGTGATGTTGCATTGCGGATGGGCTATAAAGAATGCCCCGATGAAAATGCTTATGGTGATGCCTATTATATTAAAGATGGGTTAAAATGGATATTTAATATAACAGGCTTAAAAAAACGGCTTGGCGTATACAGCGACGACGATCTCCGTAAACAGAACTATGATGTAGATACCTATTATCGAGTTGAAAACCAACAGGAAGAAAGTGCAGATGATGAAATGCAATCGCTATATCATAATTTAGCGGTAGAAGAAGGAGAACCCGTGTATCTGGAGGGAGGCATGTATCTTTATCCGGATGGCTCTATACGTTGATCTCATAATTTTGGCCGAGAGCGTTCAGAATTCTGTGTCACGTTAAAAATTCTACAGCGTCATCACATTATTCAGCCGCCCTTCAAAATAAATCGCCAACTGCGACAATGTCAA